>PBXQ01000020.1 GCA_002727675.1 Thermoplasmata archaeon
CAAATGCTTACAATACTGGCGATAGTTTGGTAATTTCAATACCTGAACAGACAGTTCGTGGCCACCATGAATTCAATGATGGCGCTACAGCTTATTTGATTGGAGGAGGTCACGTTGGAAGCATTTCAGAAATCCAGTCATTAAATGTGAAGAGATCATCAATGGAAAATGAAGTATTATTTTCTGATTTTGGTACTGTTAAAAGAAATGTGTTTGTAATTGGTAATTTTTCAATTCCGGGGGTTTCTGAATGAGTGCTACAAATCCTATGCTTGAACCACGAATTTCCAAAGTGACAGTTCACATTGGAGTAGGTGAGGGTGGAGACCGATTACAACAAGCAGAGCGAGTTCTTACCTTGCTAACCGGTGGCAATCCAATTCGTACACTAGGTAAATCTACTAACCGTGAATTGAAGGTCCGTGAAGGTGCTCCTATTGGGTGTAAGGTCACCCTGAGGGACCAATCTAAGATGAAGAAATTCTTAGAAGATGCTTTTTGGGTTCGTGAGAAAACAATTCCTGCATACAATATTGATTCACAAGGAAATTTATCTTTCGGGATTGCTGATTATACAGACTTCCCTGAAATGAAATATGATCCAGATATTGGAATTTTTGGTATGGATATCAATGTAGTGCTTGAGAGACCTGGGCACAGGGTGAGCCGCCGCCGCCGAATGAAGGCGAAGGTTGCAGTGCCTCATCATCTGACTAGAGTTGAAGGTCAGTCATGGTTCAAAGATCAGTTTGGTCTAACACTATTGGAGGAGTGAAAATGGGCAAGGAGAAAGGAGTAATAATTGGTCGCGAAAAAGGATGTCGCCGCTGTGGACGAAAAAGAGGAATGATTCGTCGCCACGGGCTAAGGCTATGTCGACAGTGTTTCCGTGACATTGCACCTGAAATCGGGTTCAAGAAGTACAGTTGAGGGGGATGAAGATATGCAATTTGATCCATTAAATGACGCTTTTGTAAGCATTTTCAATGCCGAACAGGCAGGACACTATGAAGTTACAGTAAAGCCAGCCAGTAAATTGTTAGGTAGATTACTCGGAATTATGTCTGAGAATGGCTACATTGGCGAGTATGAAAAGATAGAAAATGGCCGCGGTGGCGGTTATAGAATAGAACTAGTAGGTGCAATAAATAAGTGCGGAGTTATCAAACCTCGTCATGCTGTAAAGTGGGCAGATTTTGATAAGTGGGAGTCACGTTATTTGCCTGCTCAAGGTTTCGGTCTCTTGTTAATGACAACGAATCAAGGTGTAATGCACCATTATGAAGCTAAAGAGGGGGCAATTGGAGGCCGCTTGTTGGCCTATGTGTTCTGAGGTGATGGTATGGTAAAATTAGATCAGATTAAGCACGAAGTCCTTCTTTTGGAAGGTGTTTCAGCATCTTTGGATGGAGATGTACTCACTATTGATGGTCCAAATGGTTCAACAAGTAGGGCTTACACCCATCCCAAAGTAAACGTCAATGTTGTAGATTCAAAAATTGTTGTCCAATGCGAATTACCTCGTCGTAAAGATAAGGCCATTTGCGGCACATGGAGGGCACACATTAACAACATGGTTACTGGGGTTACTGATGGCTTTGAGTATAAATTAAAGGCAGTTTATTCTCACTTCCCTATGACACTTTCAGTCTCAGGTTCTTCTTTTGAAATTAAGAATTTGTTTGGCGAAAAAGTACCTCGGGTTGCTAATTTGAAGTGGACTCCAAGTGAAGTTCAAGTCAAAGTAGAAAACAAGAGTGATGTTATTGTTTCAGGTGTTGACCGTGAAAAAGTTGGCCAAACTGCTGCAATTATTGAGAAGGCTTGCAGAATCCGTGGCCGCGATAGAAGAATTTTCCAAGATGGAATTTACATTGTCTCTAAGGGGGCAAATTAGGAGGGGTATGAATGTCAGAATTTGATAATTTAACCGTTGCAGAACTAAAAGTGCTTCTAAAAGAGGCGGATTTGCCTGTATCTGGCAAAAAGGCAGACTTGATTGCTAGATTGGAAGAAAATAGTGAAGAAGTAGATTATGATGAAGAAGTTGAATCAAATGATTCCGAAGAGATTCTAGATGATATGGATGATGAATTTGATGACATGGATGATGAGTGGGATGATGAAGAAATGATTCATGTTGCTCGTCAGAAGCCAGAACTTTCGGATTCAACTAAGGAAGCTCTTGCTGTTAGGCATGCTCAAGGTAAGAAGCAACCAGCATTCCGCCGCCAAGAATGGTACAGGTACAAGAGATTGTCACGTACTGGTTGGAGAAAACCAAAGGGTATGGACAGTAAGCAGCGTAAAAATAAGAAGTGGCGAACACCAATGGCTCGTGTAGGTTTTGGTAAAGTTGCTGAAGTGCGTGGCTTACATCCTTCAGGTTTTAGTGAAGTTATGGTCCACAGACCAGATGACCTTGATGTGATTGATCCTAAGACCGAAGCAGCAAGAATCGGTAAGACCGTTGGTAATCGTAAGCGAGCAGCAATTCATGAAAAAGCGGATGAATTAGGTATTCGCGTACTAAATAGAAGGAGGAATGTTTGATGCAGTTAAGCAATCAAAAGCGATTAGCAGCTGAGATACTCTCAGTCCAATTAGGCCAGGAAGTGGGTCTCAATAGAGTTTGGATTAACGACCTTTACTTAGAACAAGTAAGCGGTGCTGTCCAAAAAGATGACATTAGAGAATTAATCGAAATGGGTTATATCAAGGCTAAGCCAGTTCAAGGAACTAGCCGTGTTCGTGCTAACAAGAATGCAGCCCAGAAGGCAAAAGGCCGTAGAAAAGGACAGGGTAAGAGAAGTGGGACTGCTAATGCAAGAGATCCTAGAAAGAACCGTTGGATGCGTACCATTCGTTCTCAGCGCCGTGTTCTTAAAGAAATGAGAGAAGACGGAACAATTAATGCGTCTCAATACAGATATTATTACCGTAAATCCAAAGGTAATACGTATCGTAGTATTGCACACATGAAATCTAATATGAAAATAGATGGAGTTGAAGTTGGAGGTGGTGAATGATGGCATATGGTAAGAATCAGAGACGTAAGTATGCAAGACGTGAGCATGGATTAACTGATTATCGTCGTAGACTTAAGTTATTGAGGGGAGGAGTTCCTCGTGCTGTAGTAAGAGTAACAAATACACAAGTAATTTGTCAATTAGTTGAGTATGAGCCAGATGGAGATAAAGTATTAGTTAGCGCAACAGGTTCTTCAATTGTTTCAAATTATAAGTGGCCTAAGGATGCATCTAAGAAGTCTATCCCAGCATCATATTTGGTAGGTTTAGCCATGGCAAAGAAGGCTATTTCTTCGGGCCATAGTAAAGCTGTATTGGATATTGGTTTAGCGGCTTCAACAAAAGGAAACCGTGTTTTCGCTGCTCTAAAGGGAATGGTTGATGGTGGTTTAGATATACCTCATGGTGAAGGAATATTACCTGATGAGGACAGATTAAATGGCGCTCATATTTCTGAAAAGATGGGGAAATCTATTCAAAATACAAAAAAAGCAATTGAGGGGGCATAATAATGACTGAAGAACAACAACCACCGAATACTGTTGAAGTAGCCCCTGGGCTTGCTCTAGCATACACGCCCGCTCCAGAAGCAGAACAGGGTCGTCATCGCCGCCGTAAGGGTGGCCATGATCCAATGGCAAACCTTCGTCAATGGAATCCAAAGACACGTTTAGGGAAAATGGTTAGGAATGGCCATATTACTACTATGGAGCAGGCGTTAAACAGTCGCTTGCCTATTCGCGAGGTTGAGGTTGTGGATGCACTTCTTCCTAATTTAGAGGATGAAGTGATTAATGTCAACATGATTCAGAGAATGACTGACAGCGGCCGCAGAGTAAGATTCAACGTAATGGCAGCAGTTGGTAATGGAAACGTGTTTGTTGGTATTGGTATGTCAAAAGGAAAAGAAGTTGCTGCTACAATTAGAAAAGCAATTGATACTGCTAAACTTAACATCATCCCAGTAATGAGAGGAAACGGTTCTTGGGAATCTGGTGTGGGTGCTGGTTCTAGCGTGCCTTTCAAGATCCAAGGCCGTGCTGGTTCAACTCGTGTTACTTTGATTCCTGCTCCAGCAGGCAAGGGTTTAGTAATTGGTTCAAAAGGAAAAGTTGTTCTGAGATTAGCTGGAATTACTGATATATATTCCAGAACTAAAGGTCAGACACGTACAACAATTAATTTTGCTAGAGCAACTTTCAATGCTTTACATAACATAAACAAATCAAAGGTTAGTGACAATCAAAAAGACAGATTATACATGACTTCAGGTAGGGTGAATGAATGACTTGGTTAGTAATTAGAGTCCGCTCCAACATTGGTATTGAGCGTTNAATTAAGGAGACAATGTCNTACNTNAATCTTACTCGTGTCAATCATGCAGTATTGGTTCCAGAGAATGANACATATGCNGGTATGTTGCAAAAATCTAAGGATTATGTCACATGGGGNAAAGTAGACGAANCTACCATTTCTAATTTAATTTCAGAAAGAGGNCGTTTGGTTGGAGATAANCCAATTACTGATGCNGTAGTTAAATCTGCNACAGATTATAAGAATATNAAGGATTTTGCTAGTGCAATNGCATCCGGTGATTCAACCACTAAGGCAATTTCAGATATGAAGCCTGTATTCAGGCTTCATCCGCCACGTGGGTCTAAGGGCTGGGGTGGAATCAAGCGTCATTTCACTGTAGGTGGTGCTTTAGGATTCCGCGGTGATGCAATTTCAGATCTCGTAGGGAGAATGATGTGAGGAGGGATTGATTATGCCATCAAGAACTAACAAATTCAGAGGACGAAGCCGTTATCACGGTCGTGGGAAGAAAGCAGGAAGAGGAGCAGGATTGCGAGGTGGGCGTGGGAACGCTGGTTTAAACAAACACCGCGTAATGACTCGTATCAAATATATGCCAAAACATTGGGGTATGTTTGGATTTAACCGAGACCCTTCACTACGCACTGTTCATGTGACTGCCAATGTAAGTCAACTAGCAGATATTGCTGGAGATAATGATAGTGTTGATCTTAATGATTTTGGAATTGATAAATTACTTGGTTCAGGACAAATCAAAAAATCAATTTCGGTCACAGTTGGGCATGCAAGCGCCAGGGCTGTTGAGAAAGTTGAAGCAGCCGGTGGCTCTGTCACCATTTCAGAAGCAGACGATGATGAGTGGGAAGAAGAGTGGGAAGAAGAGTGAATAACTCAGGATAATTGGTGGTGATATTATGGCAGTTAGAAAACCCTCTGCATTTGGTATTACAGTAACTTCTCTGGTTTATTTCGGGGCTCTTTTCTATTGGAAAAAGGATCAACTTCTTGGTACAGACCCTGATGAAATGGTTTATGCTGCTCAAATGATAGCCGTAGCCGTAGCTTATGTTGCATTTATTTTGTGGTCAGTTCAGAAAGATTTACCTGAAAACATAAAGAAAATGAAGTATATCGGCTCAACTTTTAAATTTATGATATGGCTTTCTATCATGTTGGTCTTTTTCTTCTGGTGTTTGCAAGATGATAGTCAAGTTGGGTTCCTTTTTGTTGGGGTTGCCATTTTGGGTTTGGGTGCTGGTTTTGCATTGGCATGTTTAATATACACCGGTGAAGAAAGTAGTAGGCTGTATGCTTTGAAGAGACTTGTTGATGTTTATCCATCAATTACTAAACCAGATGGGCACGTCAGATTCAATCAAAAATTAATGACTACAACAATTGTTCTGATTATCTATTTCATGATGACAAATGTCATGATTTGGGGTCTTGCAGATTCTACAATGGACATATTTTCTTCTTTTAGGTCAATTATGGCCGGTGCTTCGGGTTCTATCATGCACCTAGGGATTGGTCCAATTGTTACAGGGTCTATTGTCATGCAGTTGTTCGCCGGTGCAAAAATCATTAACCTTGATTTGCAAGACTCTGATGATAAGCAAATGTATCAAGGAGTTCAGAAGATCCTTGTTTTGTTAATGATCCCCATTGAATCTATTCCCCAAGTGTATGGTTTCCTTGATCCTCACGAGAATGTAATTAATATGTTTGGAATCGGTTGGGCTAACTCATTAATTGTTCTTCAACTGTTTGTGGGTTCATATCTTGTATTCTTAATGGACGAATTAGTCACGAAGTGGGGTATTGGTTCAGGTATCTCATTATTCATTGCTGCTGGTGTGGCGCAATCTACCTTCGTTGGTACTTTGTCTCCTCTACCTGTTGGTGCAGGGGCGTACAGTATGCAAAACCCACCTTCGGGTGTATTGCCTATGATATTCTACACTTTGCGCACGGCGACTAATTCTGAGTTGGTTTCGCAAAATGGCTTCGAAATGATTTTGCTTAATCACGCGAATCCCCTGATAGCGTTATTTTCTTCAGTAGTTGTGTTCCTAGTGGTAGCTTATGCTGAATCGAGTAAACTAGAACTTCCGTTAACTCATGGTAAAGTACGTGGGCATCGAGGTAAATATCCAATTAGACTAGTTTATGCTAGTAACATTCCAGTTATTTTGATGGCTGCTTTGCTGGCGAATTTGAATATGTTTACTCTTCTATTCTGGAGTCACCCAGTACTTTCTACAGTCCCATTATTAGGGGCTAATGGGGCTTGGAGCATTGCTCCGTGGCTCGGGTCATATGAGGTCGGCCAGACGGTAGCTTCGGATGGTTTTGCTTGGTATGCATCGATGGTCAGTAGTGTTCAGTCATGGTTGATACCGTTGCTTGATCAAAGAGGCGATGGTTTCGGGCATAGTTTGTGGCAAATTATGTTGCACGTCTTCACATATGTTTTCGTTATGACTCTCGG
>PBXQ01000021.1 GCA_002727675.1 Thermoplasmata archaeon
AAAGTTCAATTGAAATAGCAGATAATTTAATCAATAAAAATGAAATTTTCTTACTAAGATATTGGGAACCATTTGTTTTTAATGAAGATGAATTGGATTGGTCAGAGAACCCATATGGTGATTGGACTTGGCAATTTTATTTCCATAGTTTAAGGATGGTTAGTTATTTGATCAATGCTTATGAGTTGAAAGGAGAGATATCATATTTAGAAAAAGCCAAGTGGTTTATTCAAAGTTGGGATGAACATAATCCTTGTAGGTTTCAACAAGCTAGTATTTTTGCATGGGATGATCACAGTACAGCTAATAGAATAACAACATTAATTTATTTCTGGGATAACTATCGTAACTCTGAGATTTTTGATAGCGAATTTGCAAATCAAATACTCAATATGTTATACCAGCATGGTGAATTTACTGCTAATGATGCCAATTATATTTGGAAACACAATCATGGCATCTTTCAAGACAGTTCATTATTACAATTAGCAACATTATTCCCTAATTTTGATCAAAGTGACAAATGGTTAGAAATTAGTATTTCTAGACTTTCACATCAAATAGACCATGGTGTTACTGAAACAGGGGTGCATAAAGAACATAGTACAGAATATCATTATTTAGTATTGAAATTATTATCCGGTATTTCTAATTTCACTCATCATTACAATATTAGTTTTGATAAATTAGACACAACAATTTACAATATGGAGGAATATTTGGTGCATATTTCTAAACCTAACGGATTTACTCCTTTGGTTGGTGATTCAGTTATGATTGATACATTAAAAACCCCTGTTAGCAGTATTACAAATGAGCATTTGTTGTATTTAGTAACTGGTGGTAATAACGGAGAAAAAATAACTGAAAATAATATTGTATACGAAGATGCAGGGGTAGCAATTTTCAAAAATAATTGGGACAAAAATTCACCTTTATATTTTTCATTATTTAATTCATATCATTCAAATGTGCATAAACANGCAGATGATTTGTCTTTTGTATTNACTTATGAAGACACTGATTATTTTGTTGATTCAGGAAAATTTGCTGCTGATTCTGCNTATCATGGGGAAAATATTTTTCGTACTTACATAAAAAGTGTATTTGCCCACAATACGATAGCAGTAGATGACACATCATTCAATATTCGAGATAANATTAATGTTGGNAAATCAATAATAGAATCTTATGGNGTTACATCAAATTATAGCTATGTAAAGGCAAGTCACACACATTATGATGGAGTAAAAATAACCCGTACTGCAATATTTTTTGAAGAAGGGGCNGTATATTTCCATGATGAAATACAATCTAATGAAGTTCATAAATATACTCAAATTTTCAATATAGGTGAAGGTGTAAATGTTAATGAAACCAATGAATATAATATTCNATTATCAAGTAATATAGATAATTCTAATTTAACATTAAAACAATTAGATAATAANTCTGAATTAGAAATTTACAGTGGTTCATATGACCCAATGAGAGGATGGCAATCCACNATATTGACAGAGGCAAATCCGATAACCAGTCTAAATTTTGAGAAANANGGAAAAAATGTCAATTTCAATACNGTAATTAACATAGAAGTCGATATTGTGAATGTTCAATTAATTGACANTAATGACAATATTTGTTATGTAATTAACTTTGATAATGGGGACACACAATTAATTGAAATAAAGAGTTAATTTTCATTTTGTATAATCTCCAGATCTAACGTTACATGGCTCGGGAGATAATTTTCCTTCCGCAGCAAGTTTAGATGCTTCAAGTAAAGCGTCAGGNGTTCCACAATCTAGCCATTGATATTCATCAATATTTACTAGTGTTGCTTTTCCATTTTTTAAATAATGGCGGTTAACTTCAGTAATTGTAAAACCATTTTGAGAATTTTCGTATCTTTCATCCATGATACTCCAAAAATTTTCATCATAGAGATAAATTCCACCNATCGCAACTGCAGATGGAGGGTCAGTTGGTTTCTCAATGATATCAATAATTTCCTCACTATCATTAAACACAGCCACCCCGAATCTTTCAGGATCATCTACAGTTCTTCCAAGTAACAAACAACCAGGTGGGTCAACAGATTTTTTCCAAGCCTCAACATCTTTTTTTAATTCATAAGTAACAATATTATCCGAGAAATATATGAGGATTCTACTCCCTTCTACATGTGGCCGAGCTAAATTTAGTGCATGATGAACACCCATTGGCTCTTCTTCAATTACATAGTGAATATTTTCACCAGGTAAACCAGTTCCTACATGCTGGGCAATTTGCCCAATGAATTGATTTCCAATAATTGTGATATCTTTAATTCCNGATCTACGAATNGTGGCCAGNGCGTAATCAATNACCGGTCTACGGTGAAGAGGTAACAAGGTTTTGTGAGTGTATCTAGTAAAAGGTAGNAAACGTGAACCATGCCCTCCAGCAACAAGAACGGCTTTCATTTCCATGCAATCCCCAAACCNCCGGCTACGTTACCCCTTTTTATCGCTTGATGGTGGAGTAAAATTGCTCAAATCCCTTTTTTTGGGCCTTTGAAATACCCTGAAGCCACTAAATCACCTAAATTTTCAACACCTGCTTCAATTATCTCAGGGTCGTTAGATTCTGCTTTTATCCATTCATCTAGTGCCTTTTCAGCAGCAATAGAGTTTGCTTCAGCAACTAACTTTTCAGTTTTCGTCAACGGCCCCTCAAGGTCTTCAAATTCAGGTCTTTCTGACATTGCGTCTACACGACCAAGAATGTCATCAAAACTTTCCGCTTTACCTCCTTGTGCGGGCCCAAGTATGTCTTTTCCCCTAGTTTCGTATATTTCTCCACCTTTCCAATCTATTCTTTTAGACATCCCTCCTTCTTTATTGTTTGAAAGAAGTGATTCTAAATCATCAAACCCACTATTCATATTGAATAATGAGCTAATTAATGGTATAGATGAATCAGAATATTGTTCAAGGAGATCAGTTGCGTCTAATTCGCCAGCAATAATTTCATCAATATCTTGCATTGTTAATTGAGTTCTTCTTTCAGCATTCCAAATTAGGACAAGTACAAATAAACAAAAGATAGCAACCCAAATGTATTGGGGAAGATGAATCCCGTAAGGTTCTATAATNTTCCACAAAACAATAATTATNATTCCCAAAAACATTCTTGGTAACATTGCCCCAATCAAGTTACTCTTGAAAATTGCAGAGCGTATTTCTCTACGCGGGTTCAAAAAGACACCTCAAATTAAATCCTGTGGAAGTGTTTTCAACCATTCAACTTCATTGGTTCTTTGTGGTTCTCCGATAGGAATTGCTTGAATTAAAGGAATTTCAGGAGGTTTATTTTTTTTTGAAATAATTTTCTCATTTTTAGTTTTCATTACAATTGAATCCTGAACATTAACATGTGAAGTTCTCGGCTCCATAGCTAATTGCTGCAGTAGGTCTGTTACAGTTCGCTGTAACTCTCTGTTACCATTTGTGATTTCTTCTAGCAAGTGTTGTTCAGTTGTTTGACTTCGTGTCGCCTGACTAGCAAGAATTCTTTCTAAAGCCGATAACGTTTCTTCCCAACGGTTGTATCCTTGATTAGTTTGATTTTCCAATTTTTTAAGCATNTCTTGCTGTGACTTGATTAGTTCTTTTGCATCTCTCATTGATTTTTTTTGCACTTTCAATGTTCTTCTTTGGCTTTCAATTAATTTTCTTGCTTCAGGTGCACCTACAGAATCCCGTCTTTCTAATTCTGTAATTGCTGTATGTAATTGATGGTCACGATTGTGTAACATNAATTGTAATTGTTCACATTGAGAAGCATATGCNGACAATTGTTGTTCACCATACGATATGCGAATTGCTTGTTCGGAAGCCAATTTCTGAAACTTCTTCTTTTCGCTTGAATTATGAGGTGCATCATATAAAATGCAAGTTATTATGCCGCCGGCGATGGCAAATTCAATCTGAATTCCAATTATGTTAAACATCCATGCGCCTAATAGCGCTCCACCTATTAAAGCCCTTAAACGTGGCATCCCAACGAACTTACTTGGGCCGCGACGTTATTGATTGTTTTCNATGTTTACCCAGTAAAAACCCATTAAACAGGGGTAAAATGGTCATCTTCAACTTCTATTATNTCNCCATTAATTAGAAGCCATTCCAACCCTTCAAGAATTTCATCAGGATGGACGCCATTTTCTTCAAGCGCTCCACCTATTTCTTCTAATGTTAGNGGCAATTGATTGGCTTTAGCAGCATCATCTAATTGTACCAGTATTAATTGTGCCACAATTGCCATCAATGGATCATCACATTCTGAACCAGGCAAGTATTCGAGAAATGTTGCTGCTGGGTGTTCATAATCAATTTCATCCTCAACAACATCCTCATCCTCNTCTTTCTGTTTAATGTCGCTTGAAAAAATATCAAAAAGATTTTTTTGATGGGGGTCATTCCATTTTATTTCATCAATACCTCTACCTTGTTTCCGCATTAATTCTGTTAAAGCAGTCACCCTACCAAGCCGCTGTTCTAGTTTTGTTCTCTCTTTTGTAAGATTTGCTTTAACTAAATTCAACTCTTCGTTTGCTCTTTTTCTTAACCAATCTTCAATCCTCCAAGTAGGGTCTAACCTCAGCATAGTTTCCCACAAGTTTTGCACTTCCACTGGAAGTGTGCTTGCGTCAATTTGGGGGCTTTCATCAGTATCATACNGGCCGCGGGTGNTCACAACAAGATTGCTTAACGTGACGGTTGATGAAGTAATCCCTTCCAAAGGGTTCCAATGGAACGAATGGTGGCGTTCATTTAGGTAGAGCCCTTGCGCATAACATGGCAACATACCGGTTGACAATTTTGCCAGGGGACGGAACAGGCCCCGAGGTCATTAAAGAAGCCGAAAAAATGCTAGATTGTATTGAAAAANATAGTAATTTGAAGTTTGAAAGAACTACAATACAGTGNGGTGGTCAATATTGGTTGGAAACTGGTAATGAGTGGCCTCCNGGTTCTTTTGAACACTGCCGTGATAATTCAGATGCCATATTACTTGGAGCAATTGGTTGGCCGGGTGCCAATTTGCCAAANGGTGATTTAGCTGGCGGCCAAGTAATTTTAGGTTTGAGGAGCGGATTAAATTTGTATGCTAATGTTCGNCCAATCAAACTATACAATGGTGTAAAACACAAAATTCACAGTGAATTTTCCCAAGTTTGGAAACCAGAAAATGTTGACATGCTAGTCCTTCGTGAAAATACTGAAGGGTTGTATCATAGTTTACTTCGTCGTTCTGCACTTCGTGCACAGGGCAAGGAAGTTGTTGAAGACAACGACATCAAATTTGATGGCATTGATGGTGAATTTGCTTGGGATCCTAGGCCTATTTCCAAAAATGGTTCTGAAAAATTAATCCGCCTCGGGTTTGAGTATTCACGTAGAAGAAATGGGGCGCCAAGTAATGGTGTTTCTAGTGTCACTTGTGTTGATAAAAGCAACGTCACAAGAGGATGCCAATTATTCAGAAAAGTATTCCATGAAGTTGGTAAAGACTATCCCGATATCAATTTAGATGAATCATTCATAGATGCTTTTACAATGTGGATGGTCAGAAACCCNGAATGGTTTGATGTAGTAGTTACTAGCAATATGTTTGGTGACATTGTTACTGATTTGGGGAGTGTATTACAGGGGGGNATGGGAATGGCTGCAAGTGCAAATATTGGTGATAATCATGCATTATTTGAGCCGGTTCACGGTTCATCACCCAAATATACTGGTCAAAATAAGGTAAATCCAATTGCAACATTAAACTCAGTTCATATGATGATTGAATGGTTGGGTTTGCGACATAATGATGAAGAAGCCTTACGCGTTGCTGGTTTGATTGAATTAGCAATATCTGAACACGTGGAGGAAGGGTCTTGCTTAACTTATGATTTAGGTGGATCAGCAAGTACTTCTGATGTAGGTACAATGATTGCCGATAGACTTTCAAACATGTTACAAATGTAAATTTTTGTTATGAAATTCTAATTCTGAATATTTGAATTGATTTCATTTAATGCTGCATCTAGAACCAATTTATTATCCCATTTTTCATTTATTTTACAATCTGATTTCACCAACTCATCGATTAAAACGGAACCCACTCTCATTAATTCGTCAACAATTGTAATGCTAGCCATTTTAGCAGTTCTAGATAACGGATTCAAATCCACGACAATGACAGTTTTTCCCATATTCATCAATGCTTCACACCGATCTCCATCTTCTAATGGAACAAAAATGACATCTGCATCTAATATTCCTTCTTTGCAGCAATTCGCTCTTGGCCCGTCTAAGTTTTGTATCCTTCCGTTTGGTTCAGCACCTAATATTGGGACAGCAAGAACATCTTCCTCCCAGTTCCCTAACCACCCATCCGGTTTTTTTGATTTCATTACTTCTTGACGAACTTTTTCTAGTCTTGATAATAATGCTTTCATTCTTTCAGGGGTTCTATAATAAATATTAATTTCAACAGGGCATTGTAATATTGTTGCACACCTCAATAAATTTTCAGCAGCTAGGGCAACAGCATTTCCATTTAACGAAATAACACATTTGTTGGCATTTTTCATTACAGCAGCAGCCTGTTTAATTGATAATAATGCACTTGCAGATGTTTTTTCTCCCAATAAATAATCATACGCTTCTCCCCTCCCGTGGGCAATAAGTGCTGAATCTGCAAGTAAACCATCATCTGCTGCATCGGTCAATAACTTTCTTGCTATCAAAGAATTGTAGCGAGGGTGGCTACGGGGTACTTCACCCATATTTTCACCTATGCTCCTTCAAATAACATTGTTACATCTAGAGGGCTAGCTCCCCTATGTAGTCTGCTTGAAGAAATCACATCAACACCTAATTCATTCCAGATTTGCAATTCATCATATTCAATCCCACCACTAACTTCGATAATTACTAGCCCTCGAAACTTTCTTGTTTCTAAATCTAAGATAACATTCTTGGCTTTTTCAGGCGGCATGTTATCTAACATTACTGTTAATCTGTCTTGTCTACCTTCTATTCCCATTCTTTCTACCCAGGATTCAGCAGCAGCGATTGCTTCATCTATGGTTTTAACTTCAAGAACAGCAAAAGCACCCAAATCATCTAATTCTAACTCATTAACAATTCGTTTTACTCCCTTAGGTCTTTTTTCATCTTTGTGAATCATGGTTGCTAAATCATTTTCTTTAATCATTTTAGCATCTTTTCTTGTTAGCCTATGAGTTAGCCCCCCACCCAAAGAAACTGCCCATTTATCCAGCAAACCCCAATGTACTTTTCTAGTTGAAGCGACTTTTGTTGGTCTTGCTCTTTGTACCCAATGTGAAGTGTTAGTTGCAATACCAGATAGTCTGCCAATTAGGTTAAGTATAATTCTCTCTGCATTAAGAATTTGTTCTCTACCGCCTTCTAATTCTAATATCATTTTACCAGCATTAACCATACCACCATCCCCGATGGTCCATCTCCATTTTGCACCAGGCAACCAATCTTTCAATAGGTAATCAGCTGCAGTAATTCCTGCTAGTATCCCTTCTTCTTTTGTGAATATTTTTGCAACGACAGTTTCTTCATCTCTAGCTAGTGGGTTTGTAATTCCTTCATCATGCATTAATGTGGTAACCCATCTACGAATACTTGCCATTAATTTATCAGTTGGGGTGTGTTCAACCCATAGTTGAGAACTCCGATCATGCGGTAGTGTTGTGTGATGCATCGCTTTCCCCCGAGGTTGTCGAAATCATCAACGTCTTTGAATGGTTTGATAACCCCAAATCATCATTTTCTTTACAATGGTTCACTCAAATGTGATTTATTACTGCTTCAGCAGCGGCAAGGCAAGCCAAAACATCGTCGGCGGTTGCTCTNAGTTGTCTTAATGAATCGGCTTCAATTCTAATCATTAGAATATGGTTAGTTCCATCATTTTCTATATTGGCGATAAACATGTCACTATCATCGGGGATTATTGATTGTAGAAGTGCATTTGCATCAACTTCATTCCCTTTCCAATTGATTGTNAATTCCATTTCCATTATTTTTTCCACGACCCTCTACTTATTCTTATCTTTGGTTGTAAAGTTGGATAAAGAAAGACCTGCACGGAGTGTTATGGGCTTAGGTGATTCTGANGGTGNAGGGGCCATGTTATCATCTAATTTTGATTCAAAGTTGAGCCATTTGCCAGAAATTGAAGANAATTCTAATCAATTCGTTTCTTCGGGGGCTACAATAGTAATTCCNTCAGAACAAAAAAAACATCCAATGGTGTTTTGGTTATGTGGTTTGATATTATTCACTTCTGTTTTNGGGATAATCAATGGATTGGATTATGTTAATGGAGATTCAGGCTTAATCAACCATCGCCGTTTCATTAATCAAGATGCAGTCGGAGCCCCCCCGGGTAGCGCAATATTGCAAGGGATTGTTGTCTATGAGGACAATTCACCTGCGCCAAATCATATAGTTCAAGTTACTGTAAAAAGTAGTGATGGTACAATTTATGAAAAAGCGAACACTACAGATCAAAACGGAAATTTCGTTATTGAAGGTTTAGATCCAGGTGTACAAGTATTGATGATTGCAAATGGTTCCCAAGGAACTGCTAAATTAGTTCAACATTTAGTTTTATTAAACCCTCCACCTAAATTAGCTTTCGAGCCGTTTGGATTCACCACATTGACTTTAGTTTATCCAAGCAATGAAACATTTGAAAAAGAAAGTGAAGATGGTTATTTCATTAATTATGTTCCATATGAGGCTGAAAATGAAAGACAATTGTATGATAGTTCTGCTGCTGGTCTTTATGTTATGGTAGGTGTAGGATTTTCAGGTATTGCAATTATTGCAATCGTTGCTACCATATTAGGATTCAAAGACAACAGTCGTGGCATGCTGAGAATGGCCTCAATTCTAGCCTTCTTTTCTCAAGGCCCATATGCAAGTGCTTGTTGCCTCGGTTTGGTAGCCTTCGCGCTCACCTTTGCCTTACCAAAAATTAGGACTAATTAGTTACCAAGGTATTTTCAACCCTCTTGTACCAATTTATTCCTTCATGATGTTCTTCTAATTGTGAGAATTGAGGGAATGGAGAGATTGATCTCATATATCCAAACGCAGCAAGGTCCACAAAATCTGGTTTTTCTCCACCGAAGAATGGCTTTCCTCTAAATTCATTAGTAAATTCAGTCAATAAATCGTGCCACAATTGTTTTGGTTTTCGTCCATCTTTTTTTACTCTTTTTTTAGCTATAATCCCCCACATAATCGGGAATCCTGCCCACGCATAAATGCGTTTAGAAAAGAATCCAAAAGTTTCCAGTTTTGAAACACGAGTAGTAGTTTTTAGGGCAGAAAAAAGTGTCCCGTATAATATAGGAATTGTTGCTTTAGACATTTTTGAATCAACCCATTCCATCCATTCATCTCTTCTCTTTTCATCATCAGTCGACCAAAGTGAACCATTGTTGTATGTTGAATCAATGTGTTTCATGATTGGTGTAGAATCAACAACAATTTCTCCATTAGTTTCAGTCCATACTGGGACTTTTCCCCATCCGTCAGTAAAACTCAATTCTTTTTTTGTTTTCATAGCATTAACTTGTATTTTTTGATAATTAATACCTAGATGATCATTAATACTTCTTATTTTCCAACAAAATGGGCATGTGTGTAGCATATGTAAAGTAGGTAAATCACTCATATTCTATCGGCTAATAATCACACTTACAATATTTGGCATTTTTTATTTTTTCAATATCTGTGATTTATCGTATATTTTTTCCGTCATTTCAATATCATTGTGATGTCGCCGCTCTAATTAATTCAAGTGGGGTTGGTATATTGGTTAAATTAAGACAAACCCCTGAAGATTTTATTGTAATTGAAAATGGTGGCCCCGAACCCATCATTGATTCTGAAATGAAAGAGTGTGAACACCGCCTTTACTTATTGGAAAAAAGAGATTTAGACACTATTTCTTTACTTGCAAGATTATCTCGTGAATTTAACTTACCAAGACGATCATTCGGAATATCGGGGTTTAAGGATAGGCATGCCGTAACTAGTCAAAAAGTTACGTTACCTTCGGGTAAGGGGAAGGGTTTACCAGAAAAAATAGGTGACTATGTGGGTGATAAAAGTGAGTCCTTGACGGGTGTTGGTTGGCGTCTTACTTTGCTTGGTGGGTCTAAAAATAAACTTAGAAGTGGCAGTCATTCATCTAATAGTTTTGAAATTACAGTTAGAGATATTACTCAACAGCAATTAGAAGGACTTCC
>PBXQ01000004.1 GCA_002727675.1 Thermoplasmata archaeon
CTGACCAAGCATGGATTCCCCCAGTTAAATTGAGAATTGCCTTTTTAAATCCAGCTTTTTTGATTGCTTTAGTAGCTGCCATTGAGCGAGCCCCGGTCCTGCAATAAATTACAATGTCCCTGTCACGTGGAAGTTCATCAATACGTTGTAATAAGGTCTGCAATTCAATTCGTTTATTCGTATTAGGTAGAGAGTAAATTTCAGCTTCTTGGGGGCCACGTACATCAAGCAAGTATGGATCCCACCCATTTTCAATTAAAGAAACATAATCATCAACTCTAATGGCATCATTATTGATCAGTTCAGATTCTAAATCAGAGTTGGTTTGTGCTTCACAGTATACGTCTAATTGTACTAATTCAGTAACCTTAGGTCGTGAAGGCAAAGATCCGATCTTCAGTGTATTGATGTTAAGATTCATAGCATCATAAATTAGTAATTTCTCTGATAGACTTTCACCAATTTGAAGTATCACTTTTATGGCCTCAGTAGCTTGGATTGAGCCAACAACTCCTGGTAGGACTCCAAGTACTCCTGCTTCAGCACAAGATGGCACTGCTTCCAATGGCGGTGGGTTAGGGAATAAATCTCTATAGTTCGGCCCTCCATGGTGGTTGAATAGAGAAATCTGCCCTTCGAATCTAAAGATACTTCCGTAGACCCATGGTTTTTCTAATATTTCACAAGCATCAGAAATGATGTAGCGGGTTGGTATGTTATCAACCCCGTCAAGAATGATGTCGTAGTTAGAAAGAATTTCTAGGGCATTATCAATTCCTAGACGGCAGTTGTGAATTTCAACTGTGACCTCCGGATTCAATTCAGTGATTCGGCGAGCTGCAGATTCCGCTTTTGGCTCTCCAATAGTTGCATTTGAGTGAATAATTTGTCGTTGTAGGTTGGTTAAGTCGACAAGGTCGTCATCAACGATTCCAATCCGGCCAATTCCTGCGGCTGCAAGGTAGAGAAGTGCAGGAGAACCTAGGCCACCAGCACCAATGACACAGACACTTGCAGACTTCAATTTTTGTTGCCCTTCAACCCCCACATTAGGCAGTATTAGATGGCGGGCATAGCGTGCTTTTTCATCAGCCGACAACTCGCTCATCGTTATACGCGAGAAACTACTTACCTATTCGGTTTGCCACACGAATATCATTTGAAATGATTTATTGCATTATTTATCTTGAACTTCTTCAAGCCACTTTTCTGCATCGATTGCTGATTGGCAACCCATGCCTGCTGCGGTAATCGCTTGACGGTAGCGTGTATCAACCACATCTCCTGCAGCAAAAACGCCTGGGACTGAAGTCATCGTATGCTCTGAGTGAATTATGTAGCCGCTGTCATCAGTCTCAACTTGTCCTTCAAGGAAGGCGGTGTTTGGTTTGTGCCCAATAGCTATGAATGCTCCATCGCAGGAAATTTCGTATTCAGAACCATCGCGTGGGTCTTCAAGAACTGCTCCAGTCAAACCCTTTTCGTCTGAAAGCCATTGCTTTACCTGTCTGAACATTTGAATTTCTATTTTTGGATGTGCTGCAACTCTATCATACATCACTTGTGATGCGCGGAAATATTCTCTTCTATGGACAACGGTTACTTTCGAGGCGAACCTAGTTAGGAAATGCGCTTCTTCCATAGCTGAATCCCCTCCACCTACGACAATGACTTCCTGATCTCTGAAAAAGAACCCATCACATGTTGCACATGTACTGATTCCCTTGCCTTTCTGTTCTTCTTCTCCTTCGGCACCAAGCCATATGGAATCAGCACCAGTGGATATGATTATGGCATTGGCAAGATGTTCTTCTCCCTCTACAGTTACTTTGAAAGGGCGAGATGAGAAGTCTACCTTTTCTACATTCTTGTCCTCAACCTCCAAACCAAACCTCTCTGCTTGTGTTCTCAACTCGAGCATCATGTCAGGTCCAGCAATTCCCTCTGGATAGCCAGGAAAATTCTCAATATCAGAAGTAAGCATTAGTTGTCCTCCAGATGCATAACCTGCAAACATTAGAGGCTCTAGCATTGCTCTTGCAGTATACAATCCAGCAGTGTAACCAGCTGGTCCGGAGCCGATGATGATGACGTTGCGTACGTCTGCCATGTTATCTGGGGTGGGGGGGTAATCCTTGAACCTAAGTGTTCAGCATTTTCGCAATTGCTTCTACTGCTGACTTAGCATGTGGTTCTAATCTTGGGCTAATTTGATGAGGTTCAGCACCGGGGCCAATGATGCCTAAGCCTACGGGTTTATCATAAGCTAGTTGAGCCTCAATTAGTGATTTAATTACAGCTTGACCCATTGCTAATCCATGTTGGGTTTCACCTTTTTCAATAATTCCAAGACAAGCAACACCAACAATTTCTTCTCTTTCAAGTAGCCTTGTTGTAGCTAGTGGTACTTCCATTGAACCGGGGACCCAAACAACTTCTTCGACTTCAAGACCTGATTGCTTGGCGGCATCAGATGCAAATGCGAGCATTTCTTCGACTTCATTTCGATGGAATTCTCCACATACAATTCCTATTTGTTTAGTCATTATTACACCTCTGGTTTGAAAGCATCTGTCTTGCAGCTTCAACTGCTGCTACGGTAGTTGAATCTAATTCAAGATTAAGTTGATCGCCTACATTCTTGTTTGCAATGGTAGTTGCTGCTAAAGTTTCAGGAATCAGATGCACATCAAATGTTGCGTTTTCTCTATTTACCTCACCTACAGTTAGGCTAATCCCATCAAGAGCTACGAATCCTTTGTTCATCAAGTAACTAATTTCATTTTCATTACAGGAAAGCAATAAAGTGCGTCCATTTTTACCAAGAATTATTTCTTTAATTGTAGCACATGAACTTACATGCCCTGAAACGACATGTCCTCCTATTTCATCACCAAATTTCAATGATCGTTCTATGTTAACTGCTGAATTAAGCCGTTCTTTTCCAAGTGTTGAACATTGAACCGTTTCCTCAATCAAGTCAAATTTTACCACGCCATCTGAAATTTCAACGGCCGTGAGGCATACCCCATCTATTGCAACACTAGCCCCAATTTCCAAATTTTGAGTGAGTTTATCTCCCAAGTCCACTTCTATGGTTAGAATATCTTCTCTTTGTGCTGCTGAAGTAATCAGAGCGGTTCCTTGCACAATCCCACTAAACATTAGGCATTCCTCTCTTCTTCTTCTTTCCATTTGGTTGATAGTTCTAGAATTCTAGAAATGATTTTTCTTGTACCATCTAAATCATCAGAAAGCCCTTTTACTCTTTTAACCGAAATATGTGATTTACCTCTGCTTTCAAGTTCACTTCTAATCCATTCTTCGGCGTGATCTTGGTCATATCCTAATGCTATTATATCTGGATTTATTACATCTAGGATATCAAAAATGGATTCAGAGGGCGGTAACCCAATTAGAACTTCATCAACAGGTTTCAAACCTGAAACCATACGCTGTCTCAAATCCATCCCAGTTACGGGCTCATGCTTTCTTTTTCTTACGGTGTCATCGTGAGCAACTACGACTGTCAGGTTATCACCTAGTGCTTTTGCTTGCTCAAGATAATGTAGGTGGCCAGCATGTAACAAATCAAACACGCCTACAGCCATCACCTTAGTCATGAATCAGCCTCCTTGTTATCACACTTCAATTCATTGATTTAATCGCTTGCATTAATTCTGAGCCATTAATGAAAGGGATGCCTCTTTGTTGCCCATATTTTTGGGCATCTTCAACTGATAGTGCGCCATCGCCATTAGGCTGGAGCATCTCTGCACCAATGGTGCATGCAATATTACCCGAAAGACGAGCAATAGCCACTGCCAATTCAGTATGCCCCTGTCTTGTTTTCAATCCGCCGGGAGCTTCTCGACAAAGAGGGATGTGTCCAGGTGTTCGGTATTCAGCTCCTAGTGCTTCAATAGCTTCATTTTGGTTGGCTCCCCTTTCAAGTAATTCCTTAGATAATTCACCAAAACGACGAGTTGTAAGTGAGCGGTCTCTGTCGGTGATTCCTGTGAAAGTATCTCGGTGATTTAGAGTGAGAGTGAAGGCGCTACGATTATCATATTGTAAATCATCTGTAATCAAAGCACCTAATACTGGATTTTCTTTAACTAGTGAAGCATGTGTATGAATATCTTGTAGATACGGAAGTCCAAACAATTCACCAACATCATCACCTATGGCTAAGAAGAGAAGGCCACCACAATCTTGACGCAATTGTCGCATTACTTCAGGAGTTGCAGCAGTAGCAGGCCAAAGAAGGTCAGTTTCCCTCTCTCTATAATCAGAATCAAAGACTAGGACAGGTTTCCCTTGACTAAAAGCCTCAATTGCTTCATCAAGATTGGAGCCGCCCATGTGCGGCGGAGGGGCATCACATACCCGTTATTTTCGGTTATTCGTTCCTCAATTGAGAGAGGAGATTATTTCATGCAATAGCATTACCCGAATAGCGTAGAGGGGTTATTGTGGGGTTAGATGAGAGAAAATCATTTTTGCCAGCGCTAATTCTTATGGTTATATTTTCTACATCTTTGATTACTTCATTAGGACACGCAGAAAATTCAAATCCAGTTGATGAAAATCAAGTATTT
This sequence comes from Thermoplasmata archaeon, assembly GCA_002727675.1. Taxonomy (GTDB): domain Archaea; phylum Thermoplasmatota; class Poseidoniia; order Poseidoniales; family Thalassarchaeaceae; genus MGIIb-Q1. The sequence continues at coordinate 4,602 of PBXQ01000004.1, forward strand.
TTTACAGATATTAGTAATATTACTGGGCTATCTGAGATTTCCACTGGTTCACTATTTAATTGGTCATCATTTGGGCCAGGAGTTTCTTGTGGAGATTATGATGGCGATGGAGATTTAGATTTATATGTCACAGTTCGTCATGATCATTTTGGTTACGAGGTTAGGGAATATTTCGTTGAAGGTGACGATGAGGATTTAATTGAGGCAGCAGTAATTGAAAACTCAACGGGTGAAACCTTCCTTTTGGAAAACCGCAATGGTAGTTTTGTAGATGTTTCAATAGCATCAGGGGTGAAATTAACTAATTCAACTGCAATTGGTTCAACTTGGGCTGACTATGATGGTGATGGAGATTTAGATTTGTACGTTTCAAATTATGGTGTTTCATTATGGAATATTACATTTGGTGATGGTGGGGAGCCAAATATCATGTTTTCAAATAATGGAGATGGTACTTTCACAGATGTAACAAATTTGAGCAATTTAGGGAATCCCGGCCATTCAACAGGTGGACTTTTTGTAGATTATGACCATGATGGAGATTTGGATGTTTATTCACTAAATGGCGGAACTTATGATGAATTACAATATTTAGCCTATGCACAATCTAACATTCTATATCGTAATGATGGTGATTCTAATGGGGATGGAGTACCTGAATTTAGTGACCAAACAATAGAAGCCGGGCGTATATCGGGACAAGATGTTAATTCTCAGTATGATTTTGTTCCAGCTAATATGACTTATTCTCATTCAGAGGCAAGTGCTATGATGGAAGGGGATGGTACGTTCGGTGGTAATTCAGGTAGTGGTATTTCATGGGCAGGTCTATGGTTTGATTATAATCAAGATGGTTGGTCTGATTTATTCATAGCTAGTGATTTTGGCATTTCTCCATTGTATGAAAATCAAAAAGATGGTACTTTTAAATTAGTGACAAATGAAATGGGACTAAATTTTCAGGGAACTGGAATGGGTGCTCATTCAGCAGACATAAATGGTGATGGGACATTCGAAGTTTGTCAAACAAATTTTGGTCCTAATTATATTTGGATTAACAATGATGGCAATTATTTTGACCGTTTTGTAGATGATGGGATGAGTTACGAGGGCAAGATGACAGGCGTTAATTGGGATTGCCATTTCTTTGATTATGACTTAGATGGTGATTTTGATTTATTTATGACCGCTGGTAGAATTAATAAATTTGTATCTTTTCAAGAAAATAGCCTCTATCTAAATGATGGGAATGGTTTATTCACTGATGTAACTGTAGATGTTGGTTTGGGTGGCCATTTGAAGAGCATGGGTGCTTCCATTGCTGATTTTGATAATGATGGGGATGAAGACATATTGGTGGCTAATTCAGATGGCCCTCTACAATTATTCCAAAACAATGCTGCACAAGTCACAGGCAATCATTGGTTAAGAGTCCAACTAAAAGGAGAATATTCGAATACATATGGCATTGGTGTATTAGTTGAGGCTGAATTAGATAATGGCACAATTCTACGGCAACAAACTTACGCGGGTTCAGGATTTTTAGGTTCTGGAGATCCCATAGTACATTTTGGCATAGGTAGTAATGAAGGAGTTAAAGAAGTAAGAGTTCATTGGACAACCGGACATATACAAACTGTTAGTAACATTTCCATAGATGGTACTGTTACAATTTTTGAAGAGGCCCCTCCTGAAACTAGTTTTTTGCCAAACATTGTTATGATAATAGGATTACCAGTCATATTTTTTGCATTATATTTCCTTTTTGGCAATTCAATTAAATCCTATCCGAATAAAGATGAGTTAATAGAAGAATCATTAGGACAATGATTGGATGATTAATCCATTGGTTAAAGTAAGGCGGAGCGTAATGGTCCTTTGGCGGCGAAAAGAAAATCCTGTTTTTTCTCTAATCGCACTATGTGGCGCGTAGCATTAACAAAGAACAGGGATTCGGCGAGAAGCCTAGGAGGGGGGACGAGATGTCATTGAGGTTGGGTCCGGCGGGTGTTCCGCTTTCTTGTAAGGGTAGAACCATAGTTGAAGGAATGGATGATATCACGTCATTAGGACTTGAAACTATGGAGATTCAAACAGTTAGGTCAGTTCAACCAAAACATTTTGATCAATATTGGCAAGCAGGCATACTTTCTCACAAGACTGACTTTGAAATGAATATGCACGGCCCATATTATGCTGAATTACTTGGTAACAAAAGAGAGCGTGGGCGTTCATTAGCAAAAATGGAGGCTACAGTACAGGCTGCCAAAGTAATCAATGCCCGCCATATTGTATTTCACGTAGGGCCATACATGGGGTATAGTAGAGGAAAGGATGCAAATGAACAAATTGCTAATATTTTTTCTGGGGTTGTTGAAAGAACACGCGAATTATGGGGTGATAAGTCGCTTGAGGAACAACATGTCGCTTTCCCATGGCTTACAGAAGATGAGCCGGCTTTAATAGGAATAGAAACTAGTGGAAGACAAGAATTGTGGGGTACTTTAGAAGAAGTTCTTGAAGTGGCCAATCATGTTGAAGGAACAGTACCTGTGCTGAACATGGCTCATATTCATGCAAGAGGACACGGTCGTTTGAGGACTAGTGAAGATTATGGTGAACTGTTTGACATGGTCCGTGAAAGACTTGGAGGCAAGACCTTCTATTGTCATTTTTCAGGAGTTGAACATCGAATGGGTAATGCAATGCATTATACTCAAGTGAAAAAATCAGATTTGAAATTCGAGCCGCTAGCAGAGTTCCTTGCTGAAGATGGTGATTGGCTTGATGTCACCGTGATATCTGATTCTCCATTATTAGAACACGATGCTATGTTTATGAAACAGCAATACGAACGTTCTCAGCATAGATTGCTTGAGAAGAAGGCACGGGATGAACGTAGAATCAAGTTGGCATTACAACAAGGTCTTGACCCGGAAGAATTAGCCGCACGTGAAGCTGAAGAGAAGGCTAAGCGTTTGGCTGCTGAAGAAGCTGATGAAAAGAAGCCTGAACCTAAATCACAAAAGAAAGCTGCCAAGGAAAAGAAGTCTGAACCTAAATCACAAAAGAAGGCTGCTAAGGAAAAGAAAAGTGAATCAAACGATGATGATTTGTTTGGTGATAGTGATGATGAAGATGATGATTTATTTTGATTGCATTCATCTATCAACTATTGAAATAGATATTTTCTCTAGTCTTTACAGGCAATTGTGATATTGGTGACTACTCCGCGACCACGCATGAGTGAGGAAAAGAGTAGGGTTTGGTACTCTTCTTTCATTCAACAAATATTGAATACTAAAGATTTAGTTGTTCTTACAACTTCTCTATTAGCTATAGGTATAATTGTTTATGATTCAATAAATAATTTGCGAATAGCCAACCCCTCGGAATGGAGATTCCTAGTATTTATTGACATAATATTACTAGGATATTTTGTTACAATATTGGCAGATTCACATTCTAAAAGCACCGATCGTTCCGTTTGGTGGAAGTGGAATTTTTTGCAAGTATTGGCCCTATTCCCCTTGCTAGGTACGGCAATACCAGGTTTTGGCTGGGCAGGAGTGCTCCGTTTTCTTCTTCTTATTCCAGCAATTCAAGCAATTTTCAGGTTAGTAAGTGTTTCAGAGGATGGTGAAGTATCAATCTCGCAAAGAATGACTCACTTATTCATTATTGTATCCATAATGATATTGGCGGGTGCAGCATTGGCGCTTATGTTTGAGGTTCAATATGAAGAAAAATGCATTGCTGATATTGGTTGTGATGAGGGCCAACTTGTCCTAACCATTGAAGATGCAATTTGGTGGTCTATTGAGACCACAACGACTGTGGGTTATGGGGAATTTGCACCCAAATCACTAGGAGCCCGTGTTGTTGCTTCTGCACTTCTTTTTGTTGGCATTGGATTGGTTGGTACTCTTGCAGCCACATTATCTGAATTGTTTTTCTCAAATCAGATGTGGCGAAATAGTCAGAGAGAAGCTTTCTTGGTAAGATTACATTTATTGACAGAATTACATGATCGTGGTGAAATTAATGATTCGCAATTTATTATTGAGAAGAAGAGGTTAGTTGATAATCATGAAGATGATACTTTATTATTGGAACAAATCGATAAGAGTCCCCATCAGTTTTCAAAAAATACGTCATCGGATATTAATGAGCGTAAGAAGCGCCTTGATGAGGTCAAGAAATTTTTCGATGAAGTTGCTAGTAATGGTGATGTTGAAGAGGATTAATGAGCCGACCTATTCATAGGAGAGGCTCATGTGCAATGGTATATGGGCGAGCAGGTAGGGGAGTTCATTAACATCGGAATATTAACCTCTTCAGACCGTGCGAGTAGTGGAGAATATGAGGATCTAAGTGGTCCTGCAATCGTCGGTTTTTTTCAAGAGGCTCTAGAATCGCCATGGGATTCAATTTCAGTAGTTGTAGCAGATAATCAAGAGATGATTGAAGCAGCACTAATTGAATTGATAGATGAACAAGGTTGCAGTTTAGTGGTTACTACTGGTGGTACCGGCCCTGCCCCAAGAGATGTGACTCCAGAGGCAACCGAATCAGTTTGTGAAAGGATGTTACCAGGGTTTGGTGAACAAATGCGTGCAGTTTCATTGAAATACGTGCCCACTGCAATTTTATCTCGTCAGACCGCAGGAATAAGGGGCTCAGCTTTAATCATTAATTTACCAGGTGCTCCAAAAGCAATTCGTGAAACAATTGACGAAATATTTCCCGCCGTTCCTTATTGCATTGATTTGATTGGTGGGCCATATGTGGTAACAAATACTGACGTAGTAGATGCGTTTAGGCCGAAACATGCCCGCCGATAATTCAAGCTTGTATATCAAATTACAAGAGGGGGTGCCGTCTCGGACAGGCATGGCTAAATTGAAGAAGACCAATCTAGATGTATCTAGAGACAATGATGTAATGCGTGATATTAGTGTTCAACTTGATTTTACACCTAATGCATTGGCATCAGTATTGTACAAACAAGGTGAGACTGTTATTTTGGCTTGTTGCACTAAACAAAATAGTCTACCTCGGTGGTTTCCTAGAGATGCAGATAGGGGGTGGATTCATGCAGAATACTCTCTTCTTCCTGGTTCTACAGATTCACGATTTCAAAGAGAGAGAAGAGGGGCTAAAGGGCGAACTTATGAGATTGAGCGATTAATAGCGCGCTCACTGCGCGGCGCCATCGATTTAGAGGCATTGGGGCCAGTTGCCCTAACAATTGATTGTGATGTCCTAAATGCAGATGGCGGAACACGTTGTGCTTCAATTACAGCAGCAAATATAGCACTAAGATTAGCAATTAGAAGGCTTATTGCTTCTGGTGATTCACTTCCTCAAAATCTTCGCCCTACTCAAGAGGAGAAAAAATCAGGTTGGTCTGCTCCAGAACTAGACGCTCATCAACGCGAAGCTCATGAAAAGGCAATACTACCTCATGATATCGCAGCAGTCAGTGTGGGTTTAGTTGAGGGCGACACTTACCTTGACCTCGATTATATCCTAGATAGTAATGCAGATGTTGATATGAATGTAGTGATGACTAGTGATGGCAGATTTATTGAGGTTCAATCAACTGGTGAAGAATCAACTTATTCTCGTTCAGAATTTAATTCATTAGTAGATTTAGCAGAAGCTGGATTGAAACAAATTCATGGCGTTCAAAGTTCAACCCTCAAAGGCATTGAGTGAAAATTTTCTCCCAAAGACTTGAAGAGATGATGCTAGTCGAGAGGTACGTTGCGATAGTAACTCAGCAGGGAGAGTGCCAGACTGAAGATCTGGAAGCCGCTGGTTCAAGTCCGGCCTATCGCACCAAATTACATTTCAGTTTCATCAAGAGTTGAGCCATCCTCATCTTCAATATCGTGCTCTGAAATTTCATCATGTATTTGATCGTCATACGATTCTTTAGCAATGATTTCTTGCAATTTCTTCTCACGGACAATTACAATGTTTGCTATAGGGTCTCCAGGTCTAACTAAAGGAGTGGTTGCTAATCCTACAACGTAGCCATTCACTGGGCTGATAATATCATCGACTCTGGCACCGAATGGGTCTGTAATGTAAGCAATGGTTTCTCCTTCCTTAACGACAGCTCCACCCGGTATTAGTGTATGTAGAATTCCTCCTATTGGGGCCCGAACCCAACGGAATTTTCTGACTAATATTCTCCAGTTTGGTTTCAGCATCGTGCGTTCAATCATTCCTAGTTTTGCAAGTACATTCAAGATTCCAATTACACCTCCATGTACTGCATCAGGTTCAAAACGATGGGAACTTCCACTTTCTAACAGAATTGTGGGGACTCCGATGTTTGTCGCTTCTCTACGTATGCTGCCTTTTGGCCCCTTCGAATTCATTACCACTTTAGTACCAAAAGCACGAGCAATTTTTTTGCATTCGGGGTCATCTAAATCAGCTCGGATTTGAGGGACATTGACACGAGTGTATGGGGCTGTATGTAAATCAATGAGGTAATCCACATTTTTTACAATGTGGGTAAATATTGCATTGGCTAAACGACTTGATTGATTTCCCTTTTCTGAACCTGGAAAAAGTCGGTTTAGATCCCTCCCATCTGGAGAGGTTCTGGAATTAGTCATCATTGCTTCTACATTTGCAACAGGGACTAGTATCAAAGTGCCTGCTAGGTGTTTAGGATTAATGTGGTCATCAGATGTACCAGGTAAATGGTCGTCCCCATGAACTAAATGATGAATGATTCCAGTGCCATTCAATTCATCTCCATGGATTGCCCCAATAATTGCTACCTTAGGGCCTTTATTTGAACCATGAAGTATTTGAACAGGTATTTCTGCACTTTGTCCTAAAGGGTCATTTCCAATTTTCAGAGAAGTTTCTATTCTAGTGCCGGGGCTGATGATTTGGCCACAGAAATCGTAATCATCAGCCGCGGCCATGGTAATGTGCAAAATGTGATTACTTCTAAGATTCATGCTTCGAGGGGCACAATTTTGACGCAATCCATTAAGAACTGTGGCGGATTGGGAGTGTTCCCGGAGGTAATGGAGTGCAGAAACTTAACCAGCCCGCACACCAGACTGTTGCCTCGGATGTTTTTGCAATTAATTGCACACGTTCGGTCAAGTCTGAATTGGTTGGTTCTCTGTATTTCTCCTGAGTTCCGATTAAGGTGGATTTGATGGCTGAAGATGAAATAGACGAGTATGTAAAAAGAGTATTGGAACACGCAAAAGAAGCGGATCCAGAAAAAGTAAGGGAAGAGTTTGAAAAGTATCTTGAAGAGTTTCTTTTGTCTCCAAAGGATTCATTTCGTTCGGTATTAAGGCGTTTCGAAGTTAGTGAAGAGAAGGTTCAAAGTGCTGCAAGAACTGCTTTTCGTGAGGGCAAGAAAGTGGAGAAATTTAGTGAATTAAATAGTGATGATAGCAATGTCACCATTGAAGTAAAAGTAGTAACATATGTTCCTCGTGTACAAATGGTACGCGGAGAAGAAAAACAAATTGCTTTTGGATGGATTGAAGACACGCCATATCCTGATACAGGTGAATCAGAAAGATGGGATTACAAAGATTGGGGAGAGCATTCTGATAATCTTGCCCCTGGTTCAGTAGTAAGGCTCGAAGGAGTAAGCGTAAATGAATGGAATGGCAAGAAGTCAATCAATATCAATCGCAGTAGTAGGGTTGTAGTTTTAGAAGAAGGAGGGCCAGCAATTTCTTTAGCTACAAGCGATCCAATTTCTATTGAAGAAGTGTGGGATAAAGACGGATTTGTTACAGTCGTAGGTCGTTTAATGTCAAATAATCCAAGTACCATTACAAAGAAAGATGGCTCTGGAGATTTGGATATTGTCAAAGGTAAAATTGCAGATGCTACTGGTTCAATAGGATTTGTTTCGTGGAATGAATTTGAGCATGAAGTTGGAACCTTGCTGCGAATTGAAGGTGCTTCTATACGACGTTTTAGAGATACCCCTGAACTAAATATTAGTGATAGAACCAAAATAGAAGTATTTCATGATGGTAATTTTGCAGGGATGGAACAATTACTTGAAACATCTAAATTAGAAATTTCAAAATTACGCGATGGTTCTAGAGATGTTTCAATTGTTGTTCAAATTAATAATTGGACAGAGCGTCAATTTACCAATTCTGATGGAGAAGAAAAAACACTTTGGGGTGGTGAGGCAATTGATCCAACTGGTCGTTGTAGGGTTACAGCATGGCAAGAATTGCCCATCACAGCTGATTCATTACCTCAATTCGTATCTTTAACAGGGGTTAGGGTGCGTTCTTGGCAAGGTACACCAGATATTACTGTTGACCGTGCGGACCAAGTTGAGGTTTTGAAGAAAGCTCCTTGGGATGTTATTGATGCAGAAAACCACTGGGTTAATCATGATTTAACTGCTTTAGTNACTGGNGGTTCAGTNAGNGGNGTTGAAACAAAAGGNTGNATTGCTTCAGTTCGNCCTGATTGTGGGATNATCCATCGTTGTCCAGAATGTCGTAGNGTATTGCGNGATCATCAATGTGCTGAACATGGAATGGTTGAAGGGGTNCGTGATCTNAGATTAAGAATGGTGATTGATGATGGNGCTAATAGTGCGTCTCTATTGTTTAATTGTGAGTCAAGTGAAAGTTATTTAGGGAAATCAATTGATCAAGTAGCCTCTCAAATAGATGATTTTGGGAATGAAAAATTTGTTGAATCATTAAGAAGTGAATTATTAGGAAAACAAGTCACTGTCAGAGGGCGATGTATGGTTGATGAACAAGGGGCGATGTTCCTTGCTTCTAGTATAGAAGTTGATGCTACTCCCCCCGCAGAGAGGGCAAAAATAGTCAGAGAAAAATGGGGGGTGACTGTTTGAGTCGTCCACAAAGACAACCTGCAATTCGCATGTTTGCTAAAGAAAATTTTGATGCGGATTTAATTGAGAAAGGTTCGGGCGAATATGATCCTACTTTTGTTATTACAAAATTAGGAGCCAAAGTTAACAGAATTTTGGTTGCTGGATTGTTAGAAAGAATTGAGAGAAGGGATGGTGATAGCGGAGCTAATTATAGTGGGACAATTAGAGATTTGACAGGCGTTCACATGTTTAACGTTGGTTCTTTTCAACCAGAGATTCATGGTGAAATTGAAGAGTTAATTGCTAAATTTGAGCAAAACTCAGAGCCAATATTATTGCTGGCAATAGGAAAGAGCAGTCCGTTTCAGTCTGAAGATGGCGGGGTATTTACGGGTATTAGGTTGGAGCAATTTACNACCATTTCTGGTGAATCATATGCTAATTGGTTAGTAGATACGGCTGATGCCACTTTGCGTAGAATAGATGCATTTCAGAAAAGTAGAGATCTGGAACCCTCTAAAGATGCGTACAAAGCAGTTGGGATTCCTGCAGATCTTATTGATGGTCTAATTTCTGGCCGTGATCATTATTCAAATGTCGACCCAGATGTCTACATGCTTGGTGTTCTTCGTGCTCTAGATCGTGCTGAGGGAAATATTACTACATACGCAGATGATGATAAATCATCCGAAGGGGGGGAGTCAGAAGACAAACAAGTATCATCTGAAGATGTAAATGAATTAGTCCGAGACTATATTTTGGCGAATGACCCTGGTGATGGTGTTTCATATGATTCTATTATGCAATACCTTGCCACTATAGGAACTAATCGTTCGGATGGTGAATCTTTNGTTGATGCNCTANTTGATNATGGTTTACTTTACGAAGAGACTTTTGGATTNCTCCGNCACATCGATTCAAATTGAGGCTATCCCGCGCTACCTTCAATTAGCGCGTTATAGTGTGCGTAATGAGGGATACAGTTGTCGGCCGGCCATTCTTGCTTTATTCGTTCGTTAGATGGNGATTGGTTACAACTGGTAAATTGTCACATAGTTCTAGAGACTAGAAGGCGATTTCAGCGAGAAGTTGCTAGAGATGGAGAGGGGGATGATTTGATTGATCAAGGTTCAAAAAGCATGGAGTTCACAATTAGTGGCCAAATTGACATATCTACCTTTTTGAAGGTTCAAAAGATTTTCCGTTCAGGGGCTAGTTGGTTGATTGACCCATTTGAAGAACGTGAAATGAAAGTTTGTTTTGCAAAAATTAAGTATGATACAAAAACTGATGAATATGAATTTTTGTTTATTGAAGATGCAATTTGAATAGAGGATGGTTTTTATGAGTGCCCAGGAAGAGGACATAAACATCATTTACGCATTAAGAGGTATTCAGGTACTTATTGGTGCAGGAGTCGGTCTAGAAACTGCAATGATTCATATTTCTAAAGGAGGGTATGGGAGGATATCAAAAGATTTCTCAAAGGCAATTTCTGGAGTTAAATCAGGACAAAAACTTGAGAATGAACTCAGTAGATTAATCAAATCTGCAAAAAGTGATGATTACCGCCGTTTACTGAATTCAATGTTAAATAATGTGACATCAAATACTGATTTATTATCATCATTAGTCCAACAAGCTACTCGTGCAGAGGAACATAGAAATGACCGTTTGAAGAGATATGTTGAAGATTTGTCAGGCTTACCAGAAAAATCTTTGATTATAGGTTTCCTTGCCCCNCTAATTTTGGGGTTAGCAGCAATTGCTCCATTTTTATTAGGTAATTTAGATGGAATTCCGGGAGTNACTATTCCACCACTAAGTACTATGATGTTAGTTTACAAAGGAGGTTTATTTGCCTCAGTGATTATTCTTTTGCTAATGTTATTTAGTGCGAAATCAAAGGATCCAGGTGTATGAAATGGCAATCGGAATACCTGGTTTTTTAGACATGATCACAGATTCGTTATTGATTTCATTGTTTGTGCCCTTAACAATTCTTTCAATTGGGGGAGGCCTTCCTTACTTGTTCGAGAGGAAAAGGCTCCAAAAATTAGATGATGGTTTACCAGAATTACTTGAGGGAATTTCAACCTCATTAGGGGCAGGTTTAGGTTTGCAACAAGCAATTTCATCGTTAGCAGAACAGCGCAATGATGGGCTTGGAAGCATGTTAAGAAGAGCGATATCTAGAAGTGAAGTTACTACATTTGATGCAGCAATTTCAGAGTTTGCAATTGATTCACGTTCACCATCTATTCAACGCGCTTTCAATTTATTACAGACTGCAGATGAGAATGAGGCTCCACTTCAAGAAGTAACATTCTCTATGAGCACTGAATATGATAAATTATTGAATTTACGTTACAAAAGAGAAATGGATCTTAAAGGACAAGCAACGGTATTAATTATTTTGATGTCAATATTGTTACCCGCTACAATTGGATTGATGTTTGGATTATTTGCTGGCCCGCAATCTGGAATCCCAATGGATATATTCCATCCCTCGATGTTACTTTATTTTACAGCGGGTTCTGCTTTTTCTGTAATTGCAGCGGCAATTATGCTGGGGCGCTCAATTGTTTCGGCAATTTGGTGGGTGGCTCCTTGGGCATTAGTATCTCAAATAGTATATATGGGGTCATATTTGGTTTCTTCAGTAATGGGGTAATAGGAAGTGAATAAATGAGTGATGAAGTATTAGCAAGATATGGTAATGTAACAATTTACACTGAGCCAAATCATCCGAGTCCAATCTATCATATAGATGGCCATACGCCTGCAAATCCTTATGGTGAACTAAAATCGTTGTTAGAAGATGATGATCTTGAGGAAGTTATGTACAATGGTGGCCAACAGTGTGTAAAGGTAGCCCACCGAGAACATGGAATGTGTAGAACTAATATTTGGATAGAAGATGATGAAGGACTAAAAATTGCTTCAAACATTGCGGCTTTTACCAATGTCCCTCTGGGCAATGGTCCGGGGAAAGTTCCTCTTTTCGATGGCCGCCTGCCAGATGGTAGCAGAGTAAACGGCGTAATCCCGCCAGTTTCTCCTGATGGTCCTACATTGACAATTAGGAAATTTAGAGAAGATCCAATTACTATTATTGATTTAATTGAATTTGGGACTGTTGATTTATCTCTTGCAGCAACATTATGGTGCTGGGTTGATGGATTGGGTGCGCGCCCTGCAAATTTCATTATTTCAGGGGGTACTGGCTCAGGAAAAACAACTACTCTAAATTGTCTTGGAATGTTTATTCCGTGGGATAAGAGACTACTAACTGTTGAGGACACTGCTGAGTTGCAACTATTTCATGATCATTGGTTACGAATGGAGACACGTTCTGAAAGGCCCGATGGTACCACCGAAGTAAACATGGATGATTGTCTGAAATCAAGCCTAAGGATGCGTCCTGATAGAATAATTGTTGGAGAAGTGAGGGGCTCAGAAGCATCTACTTTGCTTACTGCAATGAATACTGGGCACGATGGTTCATTTGGAAGTCTTCACGCAAATACTGCAATGGAGACAGTTACTAGGATGACAAGCCCTCCAATGAATGTCCCCTCAATTATGATGAGCGGATTAGATCTAATTATCATTCAAAGCAGAATTAATTCAGGTGGTCGTCAAGTTCGTAGGATTATGGAAATTGCAGAAATCGCAGGTATGGAGGGGGATCGCCCACGTCTTAACCCAATTTGGAAGTATGATCCAAAATCTGATACCACTGTTCCTACTGGTGTCCCAAGTAAATTGAGGGAATTGATTTGCTCTGCTTTAGGCTGTCGCCCATCAGATTTTGAGGCCCATGTACATCAAAGAGAAAAAATACTGAATGACATGATTTCTAGAGGGATAAGAGACATTGAAACGGTTACTAAGGTAATCCAAACATATTATTCAAGAAAGTAATAGAGAATTATTAATCACTATGATTTAATTTTCTAAGCAAGGCGTCAGCAGCATCCAATTTTGCCTTAACTCGGGCATCCGAGTGTTCCTCTTTGTCTTCTATCGCACTTTCTACAGTGGGCGGAGTTCTTCCCATTTCTGTAAGAACTTCTCTCATTGATTCCAATACTTCGGATACCTTTTCATTATCAAGTGAGATTGTGGTTGGTAATGAAGGAATGTCTGCAACATCTAAGTAACCCATTTCAGCTGCTAATATTCCTGCAGCAGCTAGTAAACGAGGCCGTACTTCAGTTTGATTTGCATCCCAACCCCTCCTTTCAAGGAATCTGATTAACAGTGCATGTTCCGTAGGGCCAAATGCCCCCTCGGAACGTCTAACTATAGTTTCTACAACTCTTTCAAATGCTTCTATTTGTACTTCAACTTTGTTTAATTGTTCAATTGCTTCTTTTGATGAATCACGTGTGCCACGGTATAGCATTTCAAGAGCCCTCTGTCGTCGGGAGGTAACAGGGTCCATTTCTGATTCGCTCGCACGTAGAGATACTTGGAGATCAAATAATCCATGTACTCTCCCACTAATTGCAGCTAATTCTAGATCTAGTTTCAGTTCTAGTGCTGACTTTTCGAAATCAACTCTTGCTGCTGCAATATCTCCTCCTCTTTTCTCTAGAATAATATCTAGGTCGTCCAGAAGTTTTGGTCTTACGTCTTCTAAATGCCTCAATGCTTGCTTCTCTCTCCAAGAGCCAGGTAGTGTGGAGCGGGCACTATCCTCTTGATGTTTGAGTGCTATCATTTGTTGTAATTCATCTAATATTCTATCACGGACAACAGCGTGTTGTATGCCAAAACCCAATCTTCCTAGGTCTTCAATGAATGCTGAGATATCTTCTTCATCTTGTTCTTTTCCAATTAACAAGAATTCACGTAAGTGGCTAGTCAATTCGGCCCTTCTAGATTCAAGTTTGACTAGTGATTCACTTCCACCTTCGTCTAGAGTAATAGGGCTTGGAATTATCGGTTCAGGTTCTTCAACAACCATTACCACTTCTTCTGCAGCATCATCTATAGCGGGGGCGGGCTCATTTGTAGGTGCAGCAATATTGTTGGGCGTTGCTTCTTTCTTTCCCGTCCGTAAACTTTTCTTGACTTTACCCCAACCCTTTTCTTCAGAAGAAAGAACGCCTGCAACTCTGCCCATTAGAACATTTTTTGTTCCGGAACGGGGTAAATCTAGTGATACGCAATAAGCATGTAACTCCTCTCTAGTCATTTCTCCAATGTTGGAAACGTTCAGTTTTTTAGGGTCTTCATTTAGGTGTAACCATAATCTCTGCATCTTAGATTTTTTCGATCCGGATTTTTTGATTCCAAATATGCCCAATACTTCAGTAAGATCATTATTTTGCATTGATTTAATGCCTGAATCAGACAAGTCAATGTGGGATAAAACGAGCTTTCCAATGAGTTTCGCCCTCAATTGTTCGACGTTACCCGTTTTTGGGATGTCATGTTCAATGGCTAGGTCTCTTAACTCTGCAAGTTTCGCCTGAAAAAGCGAATTTAGTATTTCAGAGTCGACGGTCAAACTCGTACACCTTGACTCTTGTCTTTGGGTTACAGACATTTATGTTACGCTTGATTAATGCTGTAAAGTGCTGTTATGCAAGTAAACTACTCAGCCCCAATAAACAAAATTGTGGCATTTATGAGAACCGTCAACTTTTCCTCATTAAAATTTGATCAAAGTTTCAAGAATCCAGGGTGCTTCATTCCTAATTTGACTAGTTTGTTCCACTCATTTGCCAAGAAGCGAGTGGCTACTGTTGAATCATCTAAATCAACGATTCTTTGAATGCTAATTGTCGAACTTCCTTTATGGTCGACTAACTCAATTTGGATGTCTACTTTTGTTTCATTTGTCGTAAGTTCACCTTCAGGATTAATTAATACATTATGCGTCAGTAAATCCTTTCTTCTTTCTGCTTCCCTAATTAGTGTAACAGGTTGTTTATATCTTACAAGAATACCTACCATGGATTTGATGTCTTCACTCATTTCAGATAACAAAATCTCACTTAAATTCCATGAGGTTTCTGCTTCTTCATCAATAATTTCCTTGACTTTAATTTTGGGAAACCCCATTCTTCCAATTACTAGAATTGTTCCGGCGTGTGGTCTTGGTAGGAATTTAATCAATTCATCTTCTGCTGGTTCTTGTGATAATGCGTGCCTACGTGTTTTCATCCCCAGTAATCTATGAATATGTCTAGGTATCACATAACCATCAATTTCTCCTGATTGGCGTAATTTTTCAGCCCATGTAGCGAATGAAAACAAATCTTCATCTGATAATTCATTTGTTAGTTTAATTCCTTCTATCCCTATGTGTGCCTCGCTAGAACGGACTCTCAAATCAGGGCGCAGCCTCCTTAATTGTCTACGAACCAATTGAAATTGACATAGAATTATTGCATTTTTGGGTAAGTGGTAGGGTCGGTCTTCACTAACTAATACGGAATTCCAGTCTCGTAATGGCAATGCACCAATAATTTGAAATTCTTCTCTCAATAAATCAGTGTTGGAGATGTCATTCGCAGATGCAAATAACAGATCAGCATCCCCATTATCAAGAATTTTGAAAGCATCCTCTAGAGATGCTGCTGAAACTTCCTCAATATCTGTGGTGGTTTTTTCAACACTTGCAAGTGCGCCTAATAAGTCTGCAGAATTCGTAGGTGCACGCGCAATACGAAGTGTATTTTCATCAGTCATGCGCGCCCTCCTTGTTCATTCAGCCATAGCCACCGGTTGATATATCCGACCCTTGTGCAGGTGTTGAGGATGATGCAAGCCGAGGAGGTTCATATCGCTCTACTTGAGCAGAAGCGGGAGGAGGTTGAAGTTGCGCTTCTTGCTCATGTGGAAGCCGCTGAAAGTGGAATAAATTCTGAAGCCATGGCATTAGCAAAAGAAGTTTTAATGGCAGGAGGCAAACGATGGCGACCAATTCTAATGTTGTTATCTTACAGCTTAGCTGGTGGGACAGATGAGGAAGAAATAATGCCACTTTGTATTGCTTTTGAAATGATACATACCGCCACTTTGGTCCATGATGATATCAATGATGGTGCGAAATTTAGGCGCAACGTTCCAACATTGCACGAGAGTTATGATTCTGCAAAAGCACTAATTGCGGGAGACTATCTTTTTGTTGAAGGATTTGGCTTAGGTGGTAAGTATGATGAACAAATTGTAAAATTAGTGGCTGGTTATTGTGCTAGAATTGCTTCAGCTGAATTAATGCAACTAGATCATGTTGGAAATTTGGCAACAACCCCTGATGATTATTACAAAATAATATCTGGAAAAACAGCCGGTCCTTTCGAAGCAGCATGCACAACAGCAGCTCTTGTTGCAGGAGCGAGTCAAAAAGAGGTGAACGCTTTGGGTAGATTTGGTCTTGAACTTGGTTTGGCTTTCCAAATTGTAGATGATTTACTTGATTTAGAAGGTGATGATAGATTAGGAAAACCGCGTGGAAATGACGTAATTGAAGGAAAAATGACTTTGCCTCTAATCCATGCGCTTACGATGTCTCATGGTGGTGATCGTAGAAGGTTGGCAGAGGTGATTGACAATTACAATGAGGATTTATGGGAGGAATTGTCAGTTCTTTTGGATCGTGTAGGTAGTCTTGAATACGCTCGTGTATTGACTACAAATCATTTGGAACGCGCTCTAAGTTCTCTTCTTGAATTTCCAAATAGTGAAGCGAGAGACGCCCTTGAGTGGCTAACTAGGCAAGTAATGACTAGGCATGAGTGAGATGAAATATCGGTGTTTTCTTTGGGTATATTCTATTGAGGTAAAGGTGGTTAATTATGGAACAGAAACCCGATCCTGAGCACCGACAAGTTCTGGTTGTAGGGGCGGGGCCTAGTGGCTCTACGGCGGCAAATAGACTTGCAGAGGAAGGATTAGATGTACTCGTAATTGAACGTCGTCAAACAGTTGGTAATCCAGCCCAGTGTGGCGAATGCATTCCTGCTTGGGCTGAAATGACCGATGCTTTCCCCCTAGTTGGAAAAGATCCGTGGCTGGAGGATTATTGGAAATTCCCAAATCATATTTTGGGGCAACATCTAGATTGGATGAGGATTTTTTCACCTTACATGAAAGAATATTCATTTTCGTTGGATTGTTATGGGGCACACAGATTACAATTTGACGGTTATTTAGCAGATAAGGCAATTTCAAAAGGTGTTGAAATCCGTACTGCTACAGAATTAAAAAAAATTCAACAGCAGAAAAAATTGAACCGCGAGGTGTATCATACAAATGAAGGCTCTTTTACCGCTGACTACGTCATAGATGCTTCGGGTTCATTGGCACATGTCGCTAGATTACGTAAAAAGGGGCATCGCCCAGGCGTACAATTGCCTACAATGTACTGTCAAGTGAGTGGACATCAATCAGATTCCTTTGATATTTTCATGGGTAGTGTGGCTCCTGGTGGTTATGCTTGGATAATCCCTAAAGGGGAAATTGCCAACGTCGGAATAGGGGTTAGGTACAGTAATTTGGATGTGCCATTAAAACAAAGATTAGACAAATTTTGTAATGAATTAGGGGTGAAAATACATTCTTATGGCGGTGGTTGGATTCCCTTGGGTGGTAAAGTTAAATCAGCAGTAGAGGGTAATGTTTTGGCAGTTGGTGATGCTGCAGGATTAGTGATGCCATCAAACGGGGGTGGTATAGGTCAAGCGATAGTTTCGGGAAAATATGCTGCCGATACCATAATTTCTAATTTGCAAAAAGATACTCCTCTTGTTGATTATAACAAGCTATTGAATAATTCCATGGGTAAGCAATTGTCAATCAGCCGGCGCTCAAAAAACTTATTTTGGAACTTATGTCGTAACGATGTAACTACTGAATTGGCAATGAGGTTGTTAGGTACAAACGGACTTCGCCGTGCTGTTGATTGCCGCCGCCCACTAATTATAATCTAAATTCAGTTATTCTGGTTTAACTGCAATGAAGCGTACCGCCATACCAGGGAATAAGAGTCGCCCCTTTACTGGGAAAAAACCAACTTCGCGCATCATTTTTTTGTATTTTCTAGTAGTGCCAAAATGCACGTATGTTTTAGTTAACCATTTCCATGGGTGGTCACTTTGTTTGCATATTAAGCGAGCATATGACCCGACCCACAGTTTCATCCATAGCCAACCAAGCCAGCCATGTAGAAAGTTTGCTTTGCCTGCATCACAGATCAATAATTGGCCGCCGGGCTTCAATACTCTAAGCATTTCTTGGAGCCCTTTTCGTTTATCTTGAAAATCTCGGAATGAGAACAAGCAGCATACGACATCAAAACTACAGTTAGCTAGTGGAATTTCTTCTGCAGTACCTTCTACGAAAATCGCCTCATTTTCACCCCTTTCACTACGGGCTTTGTTTATTCTTGTACGAGCAACCTCCAACATAGCAGGAATGGGATCAAGACAAGTGACTTCACAACCGACGATTCGTTCAGAAAAAGTCCCTGGTCCACATCCTATCTCTAATACTGAACTATTAGTTGGTATTAATTCTCTAATTCCTTTGCGCCAGCGTTGATCTTGGCCCAGTGTTGCAAATCTGTTAATTCGGTCATAAACGGGGATTGTAGCCTCCAAATTGGCCTGTAGTTCAGACCATTCTGAGTCTCCAATGTGTTCACTATCCATCGTGTCCCCTCGTGCTTGGGTCGTGGGGTCTATGTTTCAACGCGTCGGAAAGTGATTTGTGATACTTAGGTTAGTCTCATAAACCGGTTTTTACTCGGCCACATCCCCACGGGTGATAGGATGTCACGTAAGGAAGTTCTTAGTTCAATTAAACAGGCAGAAAAGAAGGCCGCTGAGAGAGTGTCGAAAGCTCATAGCGATGCTTCAGGCATTGTTGCTAAAGCAAGAGCCGATGCATCGTCATTAGTAACGGACTCACGTCGTGATTCAGATGGTGAATCAAGCGCTATGATTGATTCTGCTAGGGCTGATGCAGAGAAGGCGGCGGCAAAAGTTAGAAAGCAAGGTGAAAAAGAACTCGATGCAATCCGTAGTGGTGGTGAAAACAATCGTTCTGCTGCAGTAGATGTAGTATTGGATTCATTTAGGTCGTAGTTTTGAATTATTGAGGTGGTTAGGTAATGGGTCAGTTCACAACTCAGGGAATGTCTCGCCTTACAGCCGCGGGTGTCCTGGCTAAAGTTGATGATGCTGTGAATGCAATGGCGGTTTTACAAGCAATTCATGTCATTGATTATGATGGTAGTGAAAATGATTTTTCTCTCGGAACACCTACATCAGATTCTCCTGTGATTAGTAAAGAATTGACGAGATACAGGAGCGCTATTTCTAATATTAACGCCGACTCAAAAATCCCTCTTGAGGCGGGGCCAATTCGTAAGAAGATGGCCGCTGATTTGCCCTCATTAGTTGAGGAAATGTTGGCTAGTATTGATAGGATATCAGAAATTGAAAGCGAAATGGAATCATTGGAAGAAGAAAAGGCGCTATTGGATTTGCTTTCCCCTCTAGATTTAGAAATCGAGTTATTGTCTAATTACGAATCCCTAACTTGTTTCTTAGGGACTATGAAAGATCCCTCTATTGCCAAAGCCGCAGCAGTTGGTTCAGGCATGGCTTTTATTTCATCAGGGAAACCAAACGTGGTTGCCTTATTCTGTAAGAATGAATTTGCTTCAGATGCTCAATCTTCATTGGATGATGGTGGTTTTGTAGCCATTCCAATCCCAGAAGGTAGTGGTAGTGTAGGTAAGAGATTGGATAAAATTGTTGAAAACATGAAAGATTTATCTGCAGAGTCTGAAAAATTACAAGAGGAGTTGGACTCTTGGTCTCAAAATAATGGTACAACATTGCTTGGTGGCATTGAATTACTTGAGCGTGACCTCTCCTTAGCAAATGGGGCAGTACATCTTGCTGTGAGTGATCATGCATTTGTCATTGATGGATGGGTTGAATCATCTACGGAATCAGAAGTTCGTGCAGCGTTATCAGATTCTTGTTTACATATAGATTTGGAACCCTACAAAGTCACTCCAGGCGGGGGTGGGCATGGGCATCATGACGAGCATGCTGAATTGCCACCAATTAAATTTGCAGATCGTAACGCTTCTAAGCCTTTTGAATTAGTTGTTGACATGATGGGTCGCCCAGCTTACCGTAAAGTTGATCCCACCTTTTTCATGTTCATTACGTATCCAATATTCTTTGGTTTAATGCTCGGTGATATGTTATATGGCCTTGGGACACTATTACTAGCATATGCATTATATCAAAAAATAGGTCATACTGAGCAGGGTGCTTTGGCTTCTAAATTATTAATGTATATTGGTATATCAACCGTTATTTTTGGATATATATATGGCGAATTCGCCGGTTTTGAAATATTGCCTCATTATGCTTGCGATGCTGTTGCTACTCATGGAATGGCTGAGGCTGTTGCTACAGGATGTCACTGGTCTCCTAGTCACGCTCCAGCTTGGGCATCATGGCCTAGTTATCTTTACCCGCATGGTGGCGAATTCCATTGGTCTACCCATGACATGAGTCTGTTTTCATTTGTTGGTGTTTCTCATGGCCTCCCCTTTGGTCTTTCTCTCGGATTCCCATTTCATAGAGTTAGTACTGATTTGATGAATTTGATTCTCCTTTCAATTTACATCGGTGTAGCTCACATATTGCTCGGTCTTTTCATTGGATTTAGAGATGTCATGGTTGTTGGAGATAGCCATGGTAACAAGGGATTTATCACTGCATTCTTTGATAAAGGATCTTGGATTCTGATTTCTATTGGTGGGTTTTTACTGGCTTATTCATACATGGTATTGAGTTCAGGAACTCATTCAAGTGAGGGATATTTGGAATTCCTAGGTAATTTGATGGCATTTGGTGGTGGATTATTGGGCGTAGGTATTTTGATGCTATTCTATGCGATTTGGAGATATCATGGTTATCCAATGGGCATCAGTGCAATATTAACGCTAATTGAGCCATTTGGGATTATTAGTAACGTCATATCATACATGCGTATTGCATTAGTTGGTTTAGTCGGAGTAAAAATAGCTGAATTAGGTAATGTGTTGTTCTACGGTGATGCTCATGACGGAACTGGTATGTTAGGTGCAATTGAAAAGATGAGTCACCACGGAGTTGAAGGAATTATGGCTTGGGCAGTATTCTTGCCTTTCATTCTCGCACTAGCGGTCAAATTATTTGGTGGATTCCTGCCGAAAGGAGTTAATGGTTTCAATATGTGGATTGGAGTTGGTATGACTGGACTATTTGGAATGTTCTTCACAGGTACAGATTATCTAGATTTAGCAACAATATTNNTAGTTTCAGTCNTAATTACAGCAATAGNNACACNTGGCAATCAATTTGATGTTTCTAAGGTAGCAACGANTTTCTTCATGAGTTCTTTCTTTGTTGGCCTCTTTGTTGCTGGTGGNGGTTCTTATTCAGTAATTATCATGTTCTTTGCTTGGTTGGGTATCCAAGCGTTTGCNTGGGTTTTGGGAGTATTTAGTCCAAATATCCACACCGCTCGTCTTCACCTCGTCGAGTGGATGAAGCAATTTTATGAAGTGGCCGGAGAGGTGTTTTCACCTTTCGGTTTCAGCCCAAGATATGTAGAGGTGGAGTGATCATATTCCAAACAAAATAAATGTAAGGAAAAAAAAGGAGGAATGAAAAAAATGAATGTAAGAACCTTGAATTTGGCATTGTGGATGCTTGTTGCTATGGCTGGAGTTGTCCTGTTTATGGACACCGTTGCTGCCGCTAAGGCAGATGCCATCGCAAATGGCGATGGATACAGTTGGGCTATGCCCCTTGGTGCAGGAATTGCACTGGGTTTAGCTGGTGTAGGAACAGGTATTAGCCAGGGACAGATTGGTGCAGCAGCAGTTGGAATGGTTGCCGAAGATGGCGGAAAGCTTGGTATCGGTATCTTGTTTACAGCTCTACCAGAAACCATCGTAATCCTTGGATTCGGTGCTATCTTCGCTATGTGAGATTGTCGGCAATATTGAATCTAGGAGGATTAAATATGTCGTTAGATGCATTGGCGAGTGAAATCGCAACTGCGGCAAAGAAGGAGGCGAAAGCCATAACGAATGCCGCAGAAGCAGAAGCAAAGAGCATTCTTGATGATGCGAAGGCCGTTGCCAAATCACACCATGATGATGCAACAACGCGTGCTAGTCGTGAATGTGCGCAAATAGAAACAGAAAGTATCGCCTCGACTCGTCAGGCAAACCAGAATGCACAACTAGTAGCTAAGCGCGAAGAGTTGGATGCAACATGGGGTGCTGTAAGAGAACAGGTAGGTTCAGCTAAATTTTCTGGTCGTTCAGATATGTTAAAGAAATTAGTATCTGAAGCAAAGAAAGATTCGGAGAAAGGAATGGTTCTTCGACCCGTGGCTATAGATAGGGCNGCTTTAGAGAAATCCTCAACAGGGTTTGTTTTTGGNGAGGATGTCGATGGTCTTGGTGGATTTGTTTTGCAGGCTAGTGATGGTAGTGTTGTGTTAGACTACCGTTTTGATGGGCGATTAGAAGATGCTTGGAACAACACATTATCATCAGTAAGTGATATACTATTTGGTGGCGCATAATCGGGGGGTGAAAATATGGCATTGGTAGCAAAGGGTGGGCGCTCAAATTGGGCATACGCNNCAGCTCGTAGTAAGGCGAGAAAAGCGAACCTAATCGATGCTACCCGCATGAGGCAACTGCTACAGCAGGAGCCTGATGCCATTGCCGCCAGCATTGCTGAGTTTGGTTACCGTCTAGAAATGGACATGTATGGTAGCCGCCTCAGTGGTGCTGACCTAATCGAAGCTGCTCTAAATCACAACATGGACCGAGACTTATCACAAGTACTCGGATATTGCCAAGGCGACTTGAGAGNTATTGTTTCAATTTACGTTGACCGCTTTAGTTATCAGAAAGTTAAGACTGTTCTGAGGGCTATACACAGTGGTGTTGATTATGAAACAGTAGCTCAACAAGTTTTGCCAGAAGAAAATGAAGAAAATAATAAATGGCTGGAAATAGTAAAACAAAGCGAATCATTGTCTGATGTCGTAGCTGCTTTGAGTGGCACTAGATATGGGCGTGCTCTTGCTGGTTTAGATGCTGGTGCTAGTTTGATGCAAATGGAAGACGCATTAGATGCACACTACTACAAAACATCTCTAGAAATGTTACCTCAAAACAATTCTNTACTATCTCGTTATCTTAAGGTTGAAATTGATCATCGCAATATCATCAATATTTTCCGTGCTTTGCGTCAAGGCATGTCTGTTGATCAACGGAGGAGTTTGATGCTTAAAGGCGGAAAATTATCCACATCGAACCTTAGACAAGCAGAACAAGCGGATGATGAAAGTGCCCTATTAGAAGTATTACGTAGGGCAAATTCATTTGATGAAAGTGGGTTTGATGAGGCTTTAGAAGANGTAAAAGAGAGAGACACACTTGATCCAATTGTAAATGTCATTGAGCATCAGCGCATGGCGTTGATGCGAAAGATGTCTTTACTCAATCCTGTATCAGCATTCCCAGTCATATACTACATCGAAAGTAAAGTGACGGAGGTTCGTAATTTGCGNCTATTAGCTCGTGGCAAATCTGCAGGACTTGAAAACGATGTTTTAGATGCGCATTTATTGATTTGAGGTGAAATGATGGAAATAGCTGTAGTAGGTACTCAAGCATTTACCCTTGGATTTCAATTAGCGGGGATTACGAAAATTATGAATCCTCAAAACGAAGAAGAGATGCAAGCAGATTTGCAGCAACTCCTCAATGATAAGGAGGTCGGAATAGTTGTAATTGACTCGTCTGATCTTCTGGGATTGCCTGAAAGGTTGAGGAATCAACTTTCAGATAGCATCTCACCAACATTCCTAGGCATTGGAACTGAGCAAGATAATACCTTGCGTGAACAGATTAAGAGTGCCATAGGTGTTGATTTATGGAAGAAGTAATAATTACAAAAAGGAAGTGTAATAATGAGTGAAAATGGACAAATATATAGAATTTCAGGACCTGTTGTGACAGCGATTGGACTAGACGCCAAGATGTACGACGTAGTAAGAGTCGGTGATGAAGGCCTTATGGGTGAAGTCATTGAATTGCACGGGGATAAAGCAGTCATACAGGTTTACGAAGATACATCCGGTGTGCGGCCAGGGGAACCAGTAAGTAATACTGGTTTGACTTTAGCTGTACAGTTAGGACCCGGTTTGCTGACGCAAATTTATGATGGAATACAGCGCCCATTACCTGTTCTTCAGGAGAAAATGGGTACTTTCATCACAAGAGGTGTGGATGCAGATGGTCTGGATCAAGAACGAAAGTGGGCATTTGAGCCAACTGCGAAGAAAGGAGATAGTGTCACAGGTGGACAAGTAATTGGAACAGTGCAGGAAACTGAAACAATTGTCCACAAAATCATGGTCCCTCCAAACATGAGTGGTACAATTAAGAACATTAAAAGTGGTGATTTTACAGTTTCAGAAACAGTTTGTACTCTAGATGATGGAAAAGAAATTGCGATGATGCAGCGCTGGCCAGTACGTGCTCCGCGCCCATTCAAGCAGAAGTACGCTCCTGATACACCTCTTGTTACAGGAATGCGAATTCTAGATTTCTTATTCCCACTTGCAAAAGGTGGAGCAGCAGGTATTCCTGGTCCTTTTGGATCTGGTAAGACTGTTACTCAACAGTCACTAGCAAAGTATTCCGATGCTCAGATTGTTGTTTACATTGGGTGTGGTGAGCGTGGTAATGAAATGACAGAAGTGTTAGACGAATTCCCTCACTTGATTGACCCAAATACAGGTAAACCTCTGATGAATAGAACAGTGATGATTGCAAATACTTCAAACATGCCTGTGGCTGCTCGTGAAGCTTCGGTGTATACTGGAATTACAATTGCTGAATATTTCCGTGATATGGGATATGACGTTGCTCTAATGGCTGATTCTACTAGTCGTTGGGCTGAAGCAATGCGAGAGATTTCTTCTCGTCTTGAAGAAATGCCAGGTGAAGAAGGTTATCCTGCTTACCTATCTAGCCGTCTTGCTGAGTTCTATGAACGAGCAGGTCGTGTTGAAACTCTAGAAGGTGAAGATGGTTCAGTAACTGTGATTGGTGCTGTGTCTCCACCAGGTGGTGATATTTCTGAACCTGTTAGCCAAGGTACTCTTCGTATTGTGAAGGTGTTTTGGGGTCTTGATGCTCCTCTTGCTAGGCAGCGTCACTTCCCTGCAATTAATTGGCTTAACTCTTATTCTTTGTACCCACAATCTCTAGATCAGTGGTTCAAGGATAACATTGCACCAGACTTCCCTGAAATACGTACTGAAATTAGTAGTTTACTTCAGGTTGAGGCCGAATTACAAGAAATTGTACAATTAGTTGGTTCAGATGCTTTGCCAATTG
Organism: Thermoplasmata archaeon; assembly: GCA_002727675.1. Classification (GTDB taxonomy): domain Archaea; phylum Thermoplasmatota; class Poseidoniia; order Poseidoniales; family Thalassarchaeaceae; genus MGIIb-Q1. The sequence continues at coordinate 29,939 of PBXQ01000004.1, forward strand.
ACCAACAATTGACTTTGGAAGTTGCTAGGATGATTCGTGAGTACTTCCTACAACAAAACGCATTCCACGATATTGATGCTTATTCAGGAGTTCAACAACAATACCTCATGGCCAAGGCCATTTTAACATTCCAAAGTGAAGCTAAGAAGGCTATTGAATCAGGTGGATTGCTAGAAGATGTTGTTAATGTACCAGCTAGAAGTGATTTGATGCGTGGAAGATTTGAGGATAAATATCTCGATAGAATTGATGACTTAGTTATTGAAATGACTAAACAAATTGCCGCTGCGGCGGAGGAGAATTAAGGGGTGATATAAGATGGCAGGAAAAGAATACCGAACCATTACAGATGTGAAAGGACCACTTGTGTTCTTGAATAAGACCGAACCGGTTGCTTTTGGAGAAATTGTACAATTGCGATTAGCTGATGGGAGTACCAAAAATGGCCAAGTTCTAGATACTAGTGACGACATGGTTGTTGTCCAAGTGTTTGAAGGGACTGCTGGAGTAGACCGTAATACTGGAGTAAAATTCCTTGGTGATGTGTTCAAATTACCAGTTAGTAAGGACTTGGTTGGAAGAATTCTGGATGGGGCAGGGCGCCCTCGTGATGGCGGGCCTGATATTGTTGCAGAGGCAAATGCAGACATTATTGGTGCTGCAATTAATCCATATGCTCGTCAAAGCCCACACGATTTCATCCAGACTGGAATCAGTGCAATTGATTGCTGTACAACACTAGTTCGTGGCCAGAAGTTACCAATTTTCAGTGCGTCTGGTTTACCGCACAATGATATTGCACTACAGATTGCTCGTCAGGCAAAATTAACTGGCAGTGATGAACAATTTATCGTAGTTTTCTGTGCAATGGGGATTACTGCTGAGGAGTACAACTTTTTCCGAAGTGACTTGGAAAGAACCGGCGCTCTTGAGAATGCAGTTCTTTTCGTTAACCTTGCAGATGACCCTGCTGTGGAGCGATTGATTACTCCAAGATTGGCTCTTACAGCTGCGGAATACCTTGCTTTTGAGCATGATTACCACGTTCTAGTTATTTACACAGATGTTACCAATTATTGTGATGCACTACGTCAGATTGGGGCAGCTCGTGAAGAAGTTCCAGGCCGCCGTGGTTATCCTGGTTACATGTACACAGATTTGGCCATGCTATACGAGAGGGCAGGTTTGGTTAAGGGGAAGAAGGGAAGTATTACTCAATTCCCAATCCTAACCATGCCTGGTGACGATATTACTCATCCAATTCCTGATCTTTCAGGCTATATTACTGAAGGTCAGATTGTGATTTCACGTGAATTACATGGAAGTGGTATTTATCCACCAATCAATGTATTGCCAAGTTTGTCTCGTCTAATGGGCGGTACTATCGGTGAAAAAACTACTCGTGAAGACCATAAGTCAGTTTCTGACCAAATGTATGCAGCTTATGCACAAGGTCGTGAACTCCGTGGTTTGGTAGCAATTGTAGGTGAAGATGCTTTGAATGAACGTGATAAGCAGTTATTGGCCTTCTCTGGTCTATTTGAGGATAAATTCCTGCGTCAAGATCGTTATGAAGATCGTAGCATTGATGAAACTCTTGATTTATGTTGGAATCTAATGCAAAACATCGATACAAAATATCTAGTTAGATTGGATCAACAATGGATTGACAAGTACCATCCAACTGATAAGAAAGAATGATTTTAGTTTATTTGGATAATATTTAGAGGTGAGGATTATGGCATTGGATATCAAACCAACACGCAGCGAACTCATCAATTTGAAACGCCGAATTAAGCAGACAAAAAATGGTTACAACTTGTTAAAACTGAAGCGTGATGGTCTTTTCCACGAATTTAGGACATTGCTTTCAGAGATGATTGAAGCAAAAGAAGCTCTTGTGGATACGTATGTTCAAGCCAAGAAAGCGATTAATTTAGCAGGTTCAATTGAAGGCGGATTAATGGTTAAGAGCGCTGCGATTGCAGTTGCACAGAGCCCTGAGGTAGAAGTAAGTCGTAACAATATAATGGGTGTTGTAGTTCCTAAAGTTGAGGGCAAGTATCTTTCTCAATCCATTGAAGAGCGCGGTCTTGGATTAATTGGTGGTTCTCCTTATTTAGATGAAGCCGCGGATGCTTATGGTGAATTGATTGAAAGCATTGTCAAGGCTGCTGAGATGGAATCAACATTAAAGCGACTACTTGTTGAAATCGAAGCAACAAAACGCCGTGTAAATGCTCTTGAATTCAAAGTAATTCCAGAAATGAAGGAAGCCCAATCGTTTATTCAATTAAGGCTTGAAGAGATGGAAAGAGAAGAAACTTTCAGGCTTAAGCGTTTCAAGAACAAGTGAACACCATTGTTCAACATCCTTGTTTTTACTGTTTGATAATTGATTAATGAACTAATAGTGGTCTATGGTTGATATGGAATAAGCCTTCCCGGGTAACGGAGGCAGCGCATGTCAGAAGATGAAGAGCAACTAGAACCCCTTGTACTTCATAAGAAGGCGTGGGGTATGAGAGAATTATTGGAGAACATCGTGGATCGTTATTTCAACCGAATTAGCGATGATTTTGGTGATTTACCTGCTTGGCAAGTAACACCCCGGAAAGGTACAGTTAGTGAATGCGTCAAAGACCTCGATGTTCACGTTAGAAAATTAGGTTGGTACCCTTTAGTTGAAATTGGGGAGCCTTATACTCTAACTCTGTTAGATATTCCTCAAGAAGGGCATCCATATAATTCGAAATTCATTCAAATATTGATCTGGGCATTTAGTTTATGTTTTTGTGTTTCATTAGGTGCATCATGGGTTTCATATCAAAATAGTGAGGTTGAATGGTTTCATACAGATTCGCTAAAGACCTCTCTTTATTTCTTTGCAACGCCATTGTTTTCTGCACTATTAATTACTTCATTTATTCGTAAATGGTTGTTTGATAGTTATGGTGTAGATGGCGGGCACTTCCTGCCAGCAATTTCACCAATCATTATTCCTTCCAAAGGATTGATTCTATGGCCATTTGGTCTTATTGGATTTTTCAATCAGAGATTGATGCCAGCGCTAGTGTGGCCAAATAGGAAAAGTATGCTATATTCTGGGATTATAACTCCGTTATCATTCCTATTTTTCGGAATTTGTTTTTCTATAGTTGGAATAATCATGACTCCAAACCATGCACCTAGTTTTTCTGATGTTCCAGGGATAATTCAACTCAATCCAATAACTCAGATTATCTCATCTTTTCTATTAACTTCTGAAGAAATTAATGTCCGTTCAATTTGGTTACATCCATTGGCATTAGCGGGACAAACTTTGATGACTTTCTGTTGGTTATTATTGATTCCAGTTCCTGGTTTTCCAGGATATAGAGCGTTGTGGGCTATTTTGGGTTCTGATAAAATGATTGATTCGGGTACAGAATTTGCACTTTATGGGTTCTTTTTAATTGGAATAATCACAATCTTAATTTCTTCTGGTTATACACCTTGGTTAATCATTTTTGGATTAGGTGTTTGGAGGATGTTTTCAGATCAAACTAGGACAGGAGCAGGTTTGATTACTGATGATTCAACTGAATTAGATAATGGATTTGGGTTGCGTGCATTTTTTTCACTTTTCATAGTATTATTTTTGACTTTTCCCGGTTTTTATTCAGTTTCAGGATATGAAAATTGGGAAGATGGTTTGGCTTTAGATTGGCCAGAAGATGTAACAGTAAGTGTTGATGAAAGTTGGATGATAAGTTTGGACTTAGAGTTGGTTGGAATTAATCCTAGAGAAATTTCAGTTGATGTTTGGGCAAACCCCCCTCGCCCAGATTGGAATATTGTAATAGGATGCGGGGATGACAATCAGTCAATCCCCTCTAATTGTGATGTAGGGGATATTGATTTGTTAAACAAAGGAGAAATATCAATTTCAACTCAAATCGCTAATAATAGTACAGGTTTACTACCCACTAATATCTACCTCAATGTCATAGATGGTTCAACAAGTATTGTGAAAATAATTACCTTTAATCCAGATTCAATGATGGTTCCATCTACACCTTATTGGAAATTAGAACCAACCTTTGATGGTTTATTGGCTTGTTCAAATTTGACAATGAATGATGAAATTCCTGGAAATTTTTCCTCCCAATCATTACTTTGGTCCGTTACAAAACCAATTAATGGTATGTTTACAAGTGATAGTGATGGCGAAGTGTGTCTAAGTGGGCCAAATTATGGTAAGCAAATGCTTGAGAGGGACAGATTTGGCTATATCATGCCACTATACTTCATCAATGACTTGGGTCAAGAAAAAATTTGGCCACTGAGAATTCAAAATCCGATTGCTAGTCTGCCAATCCCCGATGATGGTTGGTTATTATCTGGAAAAAATGATCAAACTCCTTCATGGCTACATGGTGGTGAGCATGTTTCTTGGGGTGATGGGTTACAAGTCTGTACTGATCTGTCTCCACGCATCCCAGTATTATTAGAAGGGGAAATGAATTGGGATATAGATGTTCAAACAGATATTCGGATACCAGATGTTAGCGAAGAAAGTCAAATGGTGTTCAATCCACCAATTGGAGGAATATTAGCTACTTGTGACAATTCATCAACCCCTCAATTATTAGCTAATTATACCACAGTTTCAGGGCCCTCTTTATCTCTGAAGTTTGATAATAATTCAATTTGGGCTTGGGTTGACAGGCCCCTAGAAAGCGGGGTCTGGGAATTTATTAACTTGGGCAATGAGTCAATTACGATTGTTCCTATGTTCCACCATGAGTTAGATGATAATATTTCAGGTTGGGTGGATTCTGATGGATTTAATGTTCCCGTTGGCGGCACTTCTGTAGTAGACCTTACTCAAACATTTGACAGTCATGAAATCTATCAAGTGGCTTGGTTATCTCTTGATGAAGAGTCAGGTGTTAGTGATTCTATTCGTCTTAATTTCGGTTCATGGTGTTTCCAAGGTGCAGATTTAGATAATTCTGATGATAACATTGAATGTTTTTCAGAGGTGAATTGATTTTGAGAATTGCTATTTTGGGAGTTGGTTCAATAGGTTCGCTTTTTGCTGCAAGAATTTCTGAAACTGATGCGGATCTAGTATTGTATTCTAGGGGCGGTCATGGCGAGTTATTAGCGACGCAAGGACTTTTATTCAATACAATTGATGGTAGTTCCATTCACATTGATCCTGAAAGATGGGTTGTAGTTGAAGGAGATATAACCAGCCCTTTATTTGGTTGTGCAGATGTTGCTATTATTTGTGGAAAATCGCATTCAACTTCAATTTTAGCTAATGTTGCTGAACAATTATTACGGCCTAATGGGATTGCAATTAGTATACAAAATGGTCTAGGTCATGCAGAGAGATTGGTCGCCAGAATTGGCCGCCATAGCGTATTGGCAGGGTCCACTACACATGGTGCTATGAGGGTGGGTCCAGGGGAAGTAACTTGGACTGGTTTGGGTTCAATTAAAATTGCTTCACTTAACGATTCTGAACTTGTACCAGGAGATAGTAGGGTGATGAAATTTCTAAATTTATTAGAAGATGCGGGTTTGAATCCTGAATGGGAGTTTGATGCTGATAATATGTTATGGCATAAATTACTACTTAATATTGCAATTAACCCACTAGCTGCAATTTGTGGAGTTAGGAATGGTGAGTTATTAGTTAATCCAGATTTACATGATCAGGCATTGGCAGCGATGATTGAAGCAGCAAATGTTGCGATTGCAGATGGCGTTGATTTGGCAAATTTTGATTATCAAGTAGAACTAGATACCGTACTAAAAGCAACTGCTTCAAATCGTTGTTCAATGTTGCAAGATGTAATGGCTGGACGTGTCACTGAGATTGATTCACTTTGTGGTGAAGTTGTTAGGTTAGGGGAAGAATATGGGGTCCCAACTCCTTTGAATCAACAATTGCTGTCTTTGATCAAAGGGATTGAAAAGTCAACAAAAACAGGTTAATTTAAGTTAGATTTAGGTTGTAGTGCAAGCCAATATTTTCCTTTCTTTGAATAGATGCTCTGATAACCATTTGACCTAATTGAATCATGTTTCTTAATTCAACCAATTCTTTTGTTGGCTTACAACTCCGCCAAATCAACTCAACCTCTTTATCTAGTAGAGAAAGTCTCCTTTCAGCTCGGCTTAACCTCCAATTATTTTTCACAATCCCTACATCATCACTCATTGTTGAACGCAATTCATTTTTATCATGAACTAAGGGGGTATGCTCTTCCAAACTAGTGAGCCCATCAGCTCTCCAATTAGGCAATTTTGAATCATTTGTTGCCTCTTGATTAAGCCATTCTATCACCCTTATTCCGGCGCGGTGGGAAAAAACTACAGCTTCAAGAAGAGAGTTACTAGCCAATCTATTTGCCCCGTGTAATCCTGTGCAAGCCACTTCCCCTATTGCGAATAATCCTTGCAGAATCTTCCCTTCCTGCGGTGAGGATGTTTGTTTATCAGTTTGTAAATTTCTTTGTAATACTTCACCCCATTCATTTACTGCTAAACCACCTACAATGTAATGTGCAGCCGGGGCTACTGGAATCGGGTCAATTCCAATTTGAATTCCATTCTTGTTCATTCTGTTGGCAATGTTGGGGAATCTATTGGCAAGGTGTTCAGAATCTAGGTGTTCAGTGATTAGTAAGACTTCGTGCTTCCCGCTACGTTTCAATTCTTTATCTATGGCCCTAGCAACAATATCTCTTGTTGCTAGACTACCTCTTGGGTCAGATTGCCGCATGAATGAAAATTCATTTGGGTCGGCGTTGCAGTCATTTTCTAGATGTTTTTTCCATTCGCTATGATTTTCGGCAGTCATTAATACAGCGCCATCACCTCTAACCGCTTCTGTAATTAAGAAGGGATTACTTCCATTATTTGTATAAGCGGTGGGGTGGAATTGTACGAATTCCAAGTCTCTCACTCTTGCTCCTGCTCTAACTGCCATAGCAATTCCATCTCCTGTTGCTACTGATGGGTTGGTTGTGTTTCTCCATAATTGTCCAGCACCCCCTGTAGCCAATACAATCGCTCTGCTTGGTAGAGTAAACACTTGATCTTTGGAATCAAGGCACCAAAGCCCCACGACTTTTCTTTGGGTTGCTTCAATGTCATCTAATATCAAGTCTAGAGCAAAGCAATCTTCGTAGATGGTTACGTTATCTTCAGAACGGCACGAAGAAATTAGCGCTCTTTCTATTTCAGCTCCAGTGGCATCTTTCGCGTGCAATATCCTTCTTTCTTTGTGTCCACCTTCCATTGCTAATTCATAGTCTCCGCCTTCACTTTTATCAAAATTCACTCCCTCATCGACTAAATCTTGAATCCTTTCTGCAGCCTCATTTACAACCATTCTTACGATTTCTTCGTCACATAATCCGGCACCTGAAGAAATTGTATCTTGAATATGAGCTTCCAATGCTGTTTTATCTGAATGGTCCAGTACCCCAGCAATACCTCCTTGTGCACGATTAGTTGATGAGTCTGATAGTCGCTTCTTCGTTACCAATGCTACCTGTAGGCCAGAACGGGCACAACGTAAAGCAACAAACAGGCCTGCAATACCTGAGCCCACTATGGTTACGTCTGCCATATTAGCCCTCCAATTGAAGCGCGCCTATGCATTTGAATTGAACGTTCCCCTCGCAATTGTTAGATTGGCCTACTAGTGCATATTTCTGAATCATTCTTTGCACAACTCCTATCAGTGCACAGGCACGCCTTGGGGTTGATGAAGAGGGCGAGGCCACTGATTCTTGCAGTTATTGGTGCCTTATGTCTTTGTTTTGTTGTGTACAATGTAGAAATAGGCCTATACTATTTCCAGTACCCTGACCAATTAGTCCATTACAAAATGGAATTAACTAAAATGTTTGGTGGTGGTTGTGATAAAGCCACTATTAATGCTGATTTAACAGCACACCGTAGTAGTGAATGCTTATCTCCTCTAGGGACATATCATGCTACGGACATTATTGTCGCTGGTTTTGGGTTGTTGTGCTCTATTTTTGCTCCATTACTTGCTTTGAAGCAAGCAGGTAAATTGAAGGTTTCCAGAAGCACTTCAAAAAATATTGCTCGGTTGCGTTTGATGTTTGGAATTTCTTTAATTTCGGTTGGAGTCGGTGACGCTATTGGATTATTCACGGCTGACGGTTCTAATCTTGATTGGAGTCAAGTATTTGGTATTGAATTGCCAGCTTTTGTAGTCGATATAATTTTTGTAATCGGCGGGATATTAGTAGTCAAAAAAGCAATCCGGCGCCTTAGATCCAAATCTGAAATTGTTTTTGCAGAGCCTTGGCAATCTGCTGCTGTTGGTAATTTCAGAGGTTCTCTTGAAAAAAGTAAGAGTGCTGCTAAAAAGGGCGGAGTAATGACTGTGGGTGATTTACGTTCTGCATTATCACTTGATCAATATGAGGACATATTTCAATTGGGAACCAGTACTGAGGATGATATGTCTGTGGGTCGTCAATGCCATTATTGTAATGGCCAAGGGTGTGAACAATGTAATTTCAAAGGCGAGTTCTTTTGAAAGTAACATTGGGCCATTATATGATATTCTATGGAACGTTTGACGGCTCTAATATCTAGGCTTTGAAATCGCACTCTTAGATGAGTCAGACCACCATCATTTATAGTCCCTTGAAAGACCCCGACGATTCGTGGTCGCGTTAAGCGAATGAAAAGCAGGGGATGGGTAACTTGCATTTGAAAGCAATAGAAATGGAAAATTTCAAGTCATTTAAGGGAGAAGTAGTAATTCCGTTCGAAACGGGTTTTACTGGAATTACTGGGCCAAATGGTTCTGGGAAATCTAATTGTGGGGATGCTTTACAGTTTGTGTTGGGGGCTAAGAGTTCTAAGAGTCTACGTGCCCAAAACGTCTCTCAACTAATTTTCAATGGCGGTAACCGCGGTAAAGCGGCTAAAAGTTGCAAAGTCACGCTAGTTTTTGATAATCCCAAGGGTGCCAATGGTGACCGTAGGTTGAAGATTGATTCCGATGAAGTCAATCTTACTCGTACTATTAGGTTGGGTAGGAAGGGTAATGCTAATTCTGCTTATTATCTAAACGATCGCCCTTCTTCAGCTACTGAATTCAGGCGTTTATTAACTGGGGCAGGTGCAAGGGGTGATGGATACAATATTGTTCTTCAGGGAGATGTTACTCATCTTGCAACAATGACTGATAGGGCACGAAGAAAGGTCTTAGAAGAGGTTGCAGGAGTTACTTCGTATGATGATGAAATTCGCAAGGCGAATCGTCAAAGAGACAAAGTTGAGCAGTATTTAGAACAAATTACAATTCTTGAGGATGAAATAAATAAGAGATTAAAGACATTAGAAAAGGAGCGCGAGCAGGCTCTAAAGTTTCGTGATTTACAGAAAANTTTGGACGAGGCTCGAATGACGTTNATGCATTCTCGNCATCGTAGTAGATATGAAGAAATNGAATTGGTTACTGAGGAGCGNGGAGATTACATTGGCCGTCTTGAAGTAATAGGAAAAGATATTGAATCAGCAAATAAAGAAGAATTATCNATTGATGAGGAGTTGGCCGAGATTCAACGTCAAATGAATGAGATACTTGGTGACNATGGAAAGAAATTAGCCGAGCAACAACGTAAACTAGAAATCGAAGTTGAAACACGCAAAGATAGGATTGGTGAATTAAAAAAGAGCATCAATGAATCTGAAGATGAATCTGAGGTCCTTACGGCTGAACAAGAGGAAGCAAAGGAAGCGCTGGAAACCCATGAGTCTTCTCTTGATTCTGCTCGCGCCATACTCAAAGAAGCAGAAGATGCGCTTGCAGAAGCAGCCCAAGCAGAAGAAGATGCGCGAGATGCGCTTGATTCTGGTGACAAAGCGGTTCACGAACTAAATAGGGCATTTGGCAAATCAAATGATGCAGTAGATGCAGCTCAAAAGAAAGCAAATGAAGCCCATGTTAAAGCAGAATTGCAGGAATTAAATGTCAACCTTGCTCAAGAGAGGCTTTCTGAATTTGAAGTTGCCCTTGAGGAAGCCCGTTTGAATCGTGATGATCTATTACTACAGGGCGAAGAGTTAGATGCGAATGCTCCAGAACTAGATCGCACTAAATTGGCAGAGGAATTATCCCGTATACAAAGACAGGAGCGCGGATTACTAGATGATGTTCAGCAAGCAGAAAACACACTCCGTGAAGCCGAATTATCGTTGGTAAGGGCACGTGGGGAGTTGGAAACAAGAAGTGGCAGTAAAGCAGGAATGGCTAGAGCAGTCAAAGCGGTACTAAGTTTGAGAGATTCGGGAGAAGTTCGTGGAATCTTGGGTTCAATGTCGGAATTGTGTGTCCCTAAGGACAAACGAGATGAAGATGCATTAGCTTATGCAATGGGAGGCGGAATGAACAGTATTGTTGTTAGAGATGATGAAACTGCAGCATCTTGTATTTCTTGGCTAAGGAAGAATAAAGCTGGTCGGGCGACCTTTTTACCTTTGAATAGGCTTCAATCACGCCGTCCTGGCGGCAGAGCAGTAATGGTTTCTAGGCAGCAAGGGGTAGTTGGTTTTGCTTTTGATTTGTTAGAATATGATGACTCCATAGAACTTGCAGTTCTTAATGTTGTTAGAGACACGTTGATTGTCGAGACAATGGACGTAGCACGCCGTCATATGGGAGGCGTTCGCATGGTTACCAGGACTGGTTCTGTAGTTGAAGGAAGTGGCGCCATGGTAGGTGGTTCAGCCCACACGAACAAGCCTCAGTTTGGTGGTAAAATGGCTGGTAGTACAGTTGTTGAGAAGGCTGAAGCAGAAGTAGAAAGGATGCGTTTAGTTGCTGAAACAACACGCGCAGCTCTGTCAGAACTTCGCCGTAGTGAACATGAACTAAGGCAACGAGTTTCAAATATGGCTAATGATGATCATGCTTTCAAAGCAAGAGCTTGGAAAGAAGATTTAGCTCGTTCCGAGTCATCATTTTCAGATGCAGAAAGTAAGGTGAAAGTTGCTAAAAATAAGTTAGAGGAAGCAATTAGTATTCAAAATGCATCTCTTGAAGAAGCTCAGTCCGCCAGTTCTGAACACCAATTAGCATTGGATGCCAAGGAACAGGCAGCACTTGCTTTGCAAGAAGGTAGCCCCGAACATCTTTCACGGCGCCTAAGAGAATCTTTGGAACAAAGAACCGGTGCAGAAAGAGCAAAACTTGCGGCTAGGGAGACGTTATCAGGAGGTGAAACTCAATCTACATTGTTGTCAAGTCGTATTTCTGAGTTACAACGCAGGATTGATGAGCAAGAAGCCATTGTCAGTAAGGCAAAAAGTAGAATTGAGGAAATGGATACAGAAATTATTGCCTTCCAGGAAGAATTAGACACTGTTTCAGAAGCACATTCTCAAATTACCGACGAGCATAGCGAATTAGAAGAGAAGAGAATCACCCTTAGGGAGAATCGTGCTAAATTACGTGCTAACCTTGAGCAGAAGTCACGAGACCGAGAAACGATGAAGAAGAGGATTTCAGATTTGACTTTACAGATTGAACAGAAGAAATCTTCTCTTAGTGAGTTAGATATTGAAATGAAGGAATTGAATATTGACCCACCATCTGATGATGAAGTTCTGCCTACTGTGCAAGAGGCAGAAGCAAGTGTGAGGACATTAGAACGTAGAGTTGGTAACTTGGGTGATGTCAATATGCGAGCAATTGAACAATATGATGAAGCTCAAGAAAGATGTGGTAATTTAGGAGTTGATGCAAAGAGATTAAGGGAGCATAGAGAAAGCTTAATTTCATTAGAAGATCAATTGGAATCTGAAAGAACTCATCGTTTGACTACAGTATTAGAGATTGTAAACAAGAATTTCAGCCGTGTTTATGAGCATCTTCAACCCGGTGGTGCAGGTGAACTTAGGTTTGAAAATCCCAAGAAACCATTTGAAGGTGGTTTGCAAATGTGGGCTCGCCCACCAGGTAAGAAAAGTGGGCTAGGTTTACTTTCCGGAGGAGAGAAATCTATGGCTGCTCTAGCATTGATTTTTGCGATTCAAGATTATGATCCGTCACCATTCTATTACTTTGATGAAGTAGACCAAAATCTTGACACTTTTAATGCAGAAAATATTGCATCTTTATGCCGTCTTAGAAGTGAGAGTGCTCAATTTATTATGGTGACATTAAGGAAGGTTAGTTTGCAATTGGCTGACTACCATATTGGAATTACTCATGCAGGAGATGGTTGTAGTCGTAGAATCACAGATTTCGGCCGCGAACAGGCAATTGATGTGGGTGAGGCTGCATTTGAAGAATTAAAAGCACTTGAAGAAACTCAAGAAGAGAAGAAGAAACTTGATGATTTACCTGCTGTTTCAGAAATGCCCAAAGCACCACCAGAAATAGCCAAACCTGCAAGTTTGGGTGGATTAGATATTGAAGATTTATTGGGTGACGAAGTAGATGAGGAAACAGAAATTGTTGCTGATAGTGAAATTAGTGATGATTTAGAGCCTGCAAAAGATAAAACAATCAGTTCTCTTGCTGATAGGGCAGATGATTTCCTTGAAGACATGGAAGATAAACTCAATGTTGCAATCCCAATAGAGCAGGAGCAGAGGGATATATTGGATGCTCGTGATGAAATTGATGAAATGGATGACCTAGATATTGATGGAATTACTGATGATGTGGAGTGATTTCAATGAATGGACTTGATTCCCTTTCTCTACGAGACGACATAATTTCAGAGATGATTGGTTATGACAATTCATTACCTTTGCATAAGAGTCAATATGCTGAACACATTCGTGAATTAGCTGAGATGGAGGAGGCCGAGCACCAAACTCTCACACACCCATTTGACCGTAGTATTGCTCTTGTTTTGCAAATGTTTCAAGATGCATCATTAGATCCCTGGAACATAGATCTTGGCAAGTTTATTGAATTATTTAATCAGCGATTATCTGGGGCGGAAAATGTCGATTTACCTACATGTGGCCGATTAATTCGTATGGCTTGGGAAATATTGCATGGTCAAGCAGCAATTTTGTTGGAAAGAGCAGAGAATGCGGATCTTGAAATTGAAGAAGAGTGGGATTATGTGCCAAGTTGGCAAACGGAATTCTGTGATGATGATTTTACTTTTACAAACACTGTTTTAGCAGGTGAAGCTACTGATGCCCTCCCTTCTTTGTTTGATGGCCGAATTAAGAGGGATGGTGGGCGACCAGTTACTCTTGCAGAATTATTGTCGTGCCTTTCTGAGGCTCATGAGGAAGCCGAAGAGAGAATAATGCGCGAGGCATCTAGGGAGCAACATGCAATTAATGTTCAAAATGCTATTGCTAATGTAAAAGGAAGAGTCCATCAAGAGAATCTAGAGGAAGAGATTCGTCAAACTTGGTCTGCCATACGTGAATTATCTCCAACAGGCGAGCCCGTAACAGTTCAATCCGTGGTTCGAAAATTGGAGTTATCAGGTATTAATGCGGGGTGGGACCCTGATGATGCCGAAGCTGAAGGTGGTATTGTTGGTTTTGTATCAGCATTGTTTCTAACTCATAGGGGCTATACTGATATTTGGCAATTGGAATACCCTAATGGCGATATTTTTCTTCAGGACAAATGGCCTCAATTAGAATCATTCGATGCAATTACTGAAGAATTACTACCCCAAAAGGCGGTGTCGGCTTGAGCAATGGTCCAGATTTGAGCACATTGTTAGAGGCAACTCTGTTTGGTGCTGGTCGTTCACTACCACAAAGTGAATTAGCAAAACAGTTTGATATAACTGAGTCAACTATCAGAATTGCTTTGCTGGACTTACAAAAATCAATTTCAGAACGAAAAGAAACCGCCTTACAATTAACTGAAATCAATCGTTATTGGGTACTTGAAGTTAAACCAGAGTTGTCAAATTTCATTCCCCAAATTGCTCGTACAGAAATCCCAAAGAGATTGCTGAAAACCGCTGCGTTGATAGCATATCATCAACCGATGGCACAGAATAAATTGGTGGAAATGGTAGGTCAAGTAACATATGAGCATGTTTCAGATTTAAGGGAACTAGGTCTTGTTGATAAGAGGAGAGATGGAAATACTCGTAGGTTGACAACAACTAGGAGGTTTTCTGAATATTTCGGATGCCCGCATACTGCAGCAAGTGATGTTGCTGCCTGGTTTAAGGAACAGGCCAAAGAAATGGGTTTGACTGGGAGCCAATTAGCCGAAGCTCTGTCTGGTGATGAAGGTGAAGATTCAGATTTTAGTGAAGAATCTTTAGAAGCAGATGTATTAGGTGATTTACCTGAAAATATAGTTACAGAAGAAGAATGATGGGCTTCGCAGTCTATCTTTTTATCTAAAACAATATTATTTTGTATTCATTCAAGGGTTATGGTCAAGTAGTATGTGTTGGGCGAGGTGAAAATATGGCAGAAGGTCAGGTAAAGTGGTTTAACCAAAGTAAAGGATACGGATTTATTGAGAGAGAAGAGGGGGATGACCTTTTCGTACATATTTCTCAAGTAGAGGGCCGCATTCAAGATGGAGACAATGTCGAATTTGAAATCGGTGAAGGTCCTAAGGGGCCAAATGCCATAAATGTCAAAAAAATAGATTGAATATCTATTTTTCATCACGTAGTTTTTCTAGCGCAGATTCAATGGCCGCAGCAGTTATTCTCTCTCCGCTTGATCTTACGATTTCAACTACGGCGTCCACTTCGTCATCATTAGCTCCTGCTGTGACTGCCATATTCCTAGCATGGAGTTTCATGTGCCCCGCTTGAATTCCTACTGTTGCAAGTGCTCTCAATGCCCCTAAATTTTGGGCAATTCCTGCTGCTGCGATTACTTTTGACAACTCGTCAGCAGTCCTAGCACCCATTATGGCAACATTTGCTTTAGCTGTAGGGTGCACCCGTACTGCTCCGCCTACTAAACCAACAGCCATGGGTAACTCTATTGAACCAACTAAGTTTCCTTCTGAATCTTTTTCCCAATGGGTAAGGGATCCATATGTGCGTTCATGTGAAGCATAGGAATGTGCGCCAGACTCAATTGCTCGCCAGTCCTGTCCACAGGCTACAGCAATAGCAGAAATAGCATTCATGATGCCTTTATTGTGTGTTGTTGCTCTAAATGGGTCCGCAGCGGCGAAATGATAGGCCTGAAGTATGCCATCAATGACTTTCGCGCCCTCTTCTGCACCTTCTCCTCTGTTTGCCATTTCTTCGGGGGTAAATGTGGCGCTTACTCTTGCTAGCCGGTGGATTGCTAGATTTGATATAATTCTAAGAATCACCGTTCCACCGGTAATTGCTTCTACTTTAGGAGCGATAGTTTCTGCCATTGTATTGACTGCGTTTGCCCCCATTGCATCACGGCAATCTACTAGGATATGGACAATTACCATTGGGCCCGAATCGGTATCAATTACTCGTGCCTGTAGTTCTTTACAGCCACCTCCAAATTTTACTAATATGGGGTCAACTTCGTTACAAGCCGCAATCAATTCATTTGCAGCATTTAGTATTGATTTCTTGGCTTCAAATGGGTCATCACAGCCTACAATTTGGATCTGCCCTATCATCACAGGTTCAGTGTTATTTGAGAAGAATCCACCTTTGGAATGGCAGCGTTTTGCCATGTTACTAGCGGCCGCTACAACAGATGGCTCTTCAAGGGCAAAAGGCACTAGATAATGCTCTCCATCAACAATGAAATTTGTAGCAACGCCAACAGGCAAAGCGAGGGTGCCAACAACGTTCTCGATAATACGATCTGCTGCAGCTTCAGTTAACTCGCCGGTGGCGGCGAGAGCATCGACTGCTTCCTGGTCAAGATTGGCCAGTTTGGCGACCATTTCTCTACGTTCTTTCACACTTAATTTGTAAAACCCTTCTAGGCGGCTATTATCGACAGGCATCTGCTTCCCTCAAGATGACTGCCGAAGGTGCCGCCCTAAAGTATTACTAACAAATAACATAGTATTTCTTAGATAACATCTTGAAACTATTGCTGCGACTTAATGATTGATGCTCATTAAACTAGGCTTAAATTTGCTAATGCGGAAGCGTTAGTGAAGCGTTAACAATTCAAGATTTACGCATTAACGCTTCATCGTATGCGTTATTAACGCGTTAAGCCGGAAAATTACTGCCGGAAAACCCCCCTCATTTTCAGGTTGAAATGTCTTTGGTGATACATTCAACGCTTATCAACGGGTCATTTTCTATTCTCGTGACGCGTAAATATGTTAAAGGGACTTGGAGTTGGGCTCTATTATGCAATACGAGGCGACTGAAAGATTGGAACTACCTGCCATCCGCTCAAACCCATTTGAGATCAGACCTTTGAGTAAAAGTGAAGTTGAGTTATTTGTAGGTCGCAAAGAATTATTCTCTGCTCTAACTAATCATATTAGATTTGGATCTTCAAGAGTAGTTGCATTAGTTGGAGAGAAAGGTTCTGGTAGAACTTCACTTATACAGTGTGTTGCATCGACAACCGAACAAACCCATGAAGTATTTTGGTCTACAGAAAAGAACAAAGTAATTACCATACTTCATCAGATGTATATTCACCTAATGAACGACTTTGAAACACCACCAATTCATAGCGTGTTGATAGATCGTTTAGAGAAGGAATTATCAGGTAATTCAGGCAAACTCCCAATGATTGTTTTTGATTTGCCTCATGTGTCAGGAAATGAGCTCTCAGAGGTGCTAACTTTTCTTATGCCAGTCCTAACAAAAATACGTGCTTTAACCATCATTACACTAACTCCGGGGCAGATGTCTAGTTTCTCTGAAGAGATGCTTTCTGAGATGGATGTTACTAACCCATTAGAACCACTGACAAAAGAGGAAATGACTAATTTAATCAATAAGAGATTTCACAAGGCTAGCCGCTCTTCTTGGACTGCTCCACCTTCTCTAGTTAACAGAGTAATGGATGAAAGTGGTGGGCACGTTGCTAGATCTGTCAGGTATCTTAGAAATTTTGTTGATGATTTGCGTGGAATGCCATTATCTGATAGTCGTTCAGTAGGTTTGAATTCTAATCAAAGTTTGTCCATGAATGTGAATATTACAACAAGTAATCCGACTGAAGTGGAAGATACAACCTTCCAACGCGTTGCTAATATTACCCCCTCTGTTAGCAAAGTGGAAGTAGAAATTTTGGATAATGATGTAGTGGAAGAAGGGCCCATGACTCAATCTACTGAAATCGATTTAGATGAATCTGATGATGATTCAACTCTTTTCCCTTCACTATCTGAAGCTGCTGACATGTGGGCTGATTATGATTCAGAACCAGAATTAGAACAAGAAGAAGAACCTGAACAAATACCTGAGCCTTCAGAAGAACCTTCACTTGATATTGGTAAGATGGAAATTCAAGAAGCTCCCAAATCAAATGAAAAAGAATCTTGGAAGCAAGAATTCAAGGATTCTTTAGGCGGCGCAGAGGTTTTGGAAATGCAACCCGGAACTGCACCAGCATTAGGGGGTGGAAGATTAGGAGGGCTTCGCTCTCGTGTTAGTGCCACAAATAAGGCAATTTCAGCATCTAAAGGAATGCCTCAACCAACCACTGGACCAGTTGAGGCAAAGCCAAATGAGGAAAAAGCCGACCCGAATCGTCTACGTCTTGAGGCAAGTAATGACAAGGTCGCATTTTGGGTACAGGAGGGTACAGATTCTCCAATTCCACAAAAGCCTGAAATTGAACATAATCCTTTAGCGTCTAGTAATTATATTCCGGAAACAGAAGTTAGCGGTTCCCTTCATGATGAATCTGAAGATGTCAGCCCATCAGATGCATTGGCCGCGTTATCTAGTATGAGGAGAGTTTCCCCTCCGATTAATCCAACAATTACTCTTGATGTTAATGCATTAATGAATTTGAATGAAACTGAATTATTTATTCTCGAACAGGCATTAGAAAGAGAAGTATCCCCCTCTGATGAATTCATTCAACAAACTTTGGCTGTTGGCAGACCTAGACTATCTCAAATATTCAATGGGTTGCTTAAATATGGTGTTTTGACTGTGCGGAAGCAAGGGCGCAGTCGCCTATTTAGAATCAGTTCTCCTGCTAAAGACCATTTAGTAAATATTGCAACGAGGGGTGAAGATTGATGCAAGGTGATTGGCGTGTTTCCTGGAGTCATCAATTGGAAGGCAAGGTTGGAACAATAGCCACCCTCAAAGATGGTGCTGTAGTTGCTTGTAGTGGCGTTGTTAGAATGATTAATGATCTTGGAGATTTTGTTTGGAAAAGAACTTTTCAATTTGATGTTTATCGCTTAGTAACTGATGGCACCAATATCGCGGTATTATCTGGTCCTGGTTTTCATTTACTCGATATTAGGACCGGTAACCCATTAGGGGAGGGTCGCGCAGTTTCAGGTGGTTTTAGGGATTGTTTACCTCGTCCGGGTGGTGGTTGGTTATTGTCAGACCGTGGCGATCACATTCATTTATTCAACCGCGATGGTAGAGGTATTCGCAGACTTCGCCCTGGTCGTCTCCGTAAGTTGATTGGTTGGTTAGATCGTGAGCATCTTATTGTCATGGATGATGATGGTCATTTGCGCTGTTTGCGTTTATTTGGTGAAAATAGCCAACGCATTATCGAAGAGCGTAGATGGTCCTGGGCTAGTAGAATGTCGAATGGTCGTATACTTGTTCAATCCCTAGATGGTAGTATTCATGAGGGCATACCAAACCCATTTGGATGGGATTCTCTTGAACAATTAGTAGAAACAGGAGTTGACCCATTTGAAGCTGTTAGAACAGGTGATGGTTGGTGGATGTTAACTATGGATGGCTCTTTAGATCGTATTCCACCTGCAGAGGATGCATCTTGGCCAGCAGGAGAATGTATAGCAAGTAACGATGCTGATGTCATGGCAACTGCTACTAGAGATGGTCTAGTTCGTTGGTGGGAATCACCAAGATTGATTTCAAAACGAGATGTAATTCTTCGCAAAATGGTTTCAGAAGAACGACAAAGAATTGATTGGGAGCAACGCCAAGTTATTTTCGAGGCTGCTAGAGATGCTGAGGATAATGGTTTATTGACGCGAGCAATTGAATTATACACGTCTTTAGGTAGACAGGAAGATGTTCGTCGTATTCTAGCATTGAAGGAGGCAGGTGGATGAATACTGAAGTGACCAAAGAATTAGTAGAAAAGTATCTTTCACTTACTGAGAGGGCTAAACAGAAGGCGACACCTATTCACAAAGCAGGCACTCCTGAATCAATTCGTCTTACTGATATGATGAGGATGTGTGATGATTATGCTTCTGATGCGGGGCATTTTATGGATAATGGTGATTTAGTGAGGGCTTTTGGAGCAATTAACTATGCTCATGCGTGGCTTGACGCTGCGGTAAGGATAGGCCTTCTTGACGGAAAGGGGGATGACCAATTATTCACACTTCCACCGTGATTTGCTACCCCAATTGCTAAGAACGGTGAGATTTGGGGGCGAACGGTTCACGAACCGAATGGTGTGTGGGATGGTCAGCAGAACAGAAGAAGGTGAGCAAGTGGCGAGTTATCTTGATAGAATTGGAGCGGGTAAAATACTTCTTGATCCCGCCCCTCTATCATACGATTATATTCCTGATAAATTAGTTGGCAGGGAAGAGCAATTAGAGCACCTAGCAGCAATATTTCAACAAATCAACGACCATAGTGTGTCTTGTCGTGCAGCAATTACGGGAAATGTTGGTTCAGGTAAAACAGTACTATCTCATGTATTTACAAGAGATTTACAAAGATATCTTGGCTCAAAAAGAAACATCAAACTTGTTCATGTCAATTGTCGTAATCATCCTTCAAAGTCACAAGTATTGCAAAGAATTGTAACTAGTCTTGATTCAAGGCATCCAGAAAGGGGATTTGGTAGTGGTGAAATACTGCAATCAATCCGTAAGCAATTACATAGCAGAACAGAGCATTTACTTTTGATACTCGATGAAGTTGATCATCTTCTAAGGGCGGACAAAGGTGATCTTCTGTATCAATTACTAAGAATAGATGAAGGTCGCGAAAGTAGAGGNACAATTTCTTTAATTATTATCAGCCAAGAACAGGTACTTGATCAATTAGAAGGNGCNGTACTGTCTCGTTTTGGAAAAAGTAATCATATTCGCCTAGAACCATATNAGGCTCCAGCACTGNCNGCTATAGCCCAACAAAGGGCACAACTATCTTGTGTAGATGAAACAGTTTCTGAAGCAGTTTTACGTACAGTAGGTGAAAGAGCATCAGAAACAGGAGATGCTAGAGTTGCCATCGAATTACTTGATAATGCGATAAAACAGGCTGAAATGGCAGGTCGCTCAGATGTGTTGGTTGATGATGTGCGTTGGCAGGCAAAGGAGATTGGTCGTACGGTTGAGCCAAATATCGTTAATGATTTGAATCTGCATGCTAAGATGATACTTCTAGCCCTGTGCCGCCGCCTTAGGAAAGAAGATGAAGTTACTACTGGAGATGGGGAAAAATTGTATCATGTGGTTTGTGAAGAATATGGGGCAGAACCTCGTAGTCATACTACTTTTTGGAAGCATCTCAAGCGCCTTGAAGGCTTGGAATTAATTCATGCTCGCACCGATAGTCGCAGCGAGGGCCGTGGTAGAACTCAATATCTTTCAATGCCCGCTGCATTGCCCGGAAGTCTTGAGAAAAGACTTGAAAATACCCTAGAACATAGTTCATAGTGGTGTTACTTCAATATTTAGAAGGGCGCAATTGCCTTATATGGGCCGCTTGTCGGCGGGATGCTGAGTAACATGGCTGTGAGAGGAGACGCTACATTCAAAGCGGCGGTAAACGATACAAACCCTACTAGTAAGGGCAAGTCTTATTCCGTTGAAATCAAAGGTGCAAATTACAATCATTTCCTTGGTAAGAAGATTGGTGATGTTGTTGATGGCCAGTTCGTAGGAGAGGGTGATAAGTCATTACTCGGTTACAAACTTGAGATTACAGGCGGTTCTGATAAAACAGGTACTCCAATGCGTAGGGACGTAGCAGGAGGAAATCGTCAATCAATTCTAGTTGCAAAGAGTACAGGATACAAGGCTCACAAATTGGTAAAGAAAAAGGGAAAAACATACCGTTACCAATATGATGGCATACGCAAACGTCGCAATTTCCGTGGAAACACGATTACACAGGACACCAGACAGCTGAACTTAAAGGTCGTTGAGAACGGCAAAAAATCACTATCTGAATTGTTCGCTGCTGATGAAAAAAGCAACGAGTCTGACGAGTCGTGATGGGTATGAATAAGGAGAGGATTTCAACTGGCGACCAAACATCCTCGTCAGCCTGAAGTCAATATTGGATTAGTTGGTCACGTAGATCACGGTAAGACAACTCTAACTCAAGCATTATCTGGTACTTGGACAGACACACACTCGGAAGAGAGAAAGCGTGGCATTTCGATTAAATTAGGATATGCAGATACTGCATTTTACAAGACCAAGAAGGGAGAATATTATGCTACAGGCAAGCGTCCTGATGGCAAAAAGGATGACGAAAAAGAATTATGCCGCGTGATTTCATTTGTTGACGCACCAGGTCACGAGACTTTGATGGCAGTAATGATTAGCGGTGCTAGTATTATGGACGGTGCATTACTATTAATTGCTGCAAATGAAGATTGTCCACAGGCTCAAACTCGTGAGCATTTGATGGCTTTAGAGATTGCAGGTATAGACAATATAGTGGTAGTTCAAAATAAAATTGACATTGTATCTAAAGAAAGAGCGATGGAATCATACAAAGAAATAAAGGAATTTTTGAAAGGAACAATTGCTGAAGAGGCACCCATAATACCTATTTCTGCTCACCATGATGTTAATTTAGACATTCTAATATCTGCCATTGAAGAATATATTCCTACTCCTGATAGGAATCCAAAAGATGCAGGTATTTTACATGTAGCGCGTTCTTTTGATATCAACCGTCCGGGTTCTAGGCCACCTGAACTAAAAGGTGGAGTAATTGGTGGTAGCATAATTAGTGGTACATTCAATGTAGGAGATTACGTTTTTGTTGCTCCTGGAAGAAAGGTAGTTTCAGGTAAAAAAATTAGTTGGGAGCCTATTAAGACAAAAATTATCGGTTTGAAGGGTGGAGGAAATGATCTTCAAATGATGCACGCTGGTGGATTATGTGGTATGGCAACTCCATTAGATCCTAGTATCACAAAGGCAGATGAATTGTCAGGCCAAGTGGTGGCACGTGAAGGTGAATTACCTCCAATCTGGAATGAAGTAGATTTAGAATTAACTTTGCTTAAAAAGATGGTTTCAGGAGAGGGAGGTTCAGCAGATTCTGTAAGGCCATTGCAACCAAATGAAATGCTGATGGTTAATTCAGCTACAGCAACTTCAGTAGGTGTAGTTTCATTTGTTAAAGGTACAAATTCAACACTCAATTTGCGTCTTCCAATTTGCGCTTCAAAGGGGGGAAGGGTAACTCTTTCTAGAAGAATAGGCGCACGATGGCGTCTTATTGGTTATGCCACCATAAAATGAGGGTGGTTTGATGACAAAAGTGTTAGTTGACGCTTGTGGTTGGATAGCAGTGATTGAAGGTGGATTGAATATTGATCATTCAATGTCAGAGGTTATTGGAAATTTTGAGCCAGTTTTATTACAGAAGGTGCTTAAGGAATTAGAGCGTTTGCAATCCCACACAAATACTGCTTTATTGCTTGATTTACTAATTTCTCGCTCAGAAATAATTGATGGTCCTGAAGAAGCAAAACATCCAGATGATCAATTAGTGATAGTCTCATCATTGGAAAATTGGCCAGTATTAACAGTAGATAAAAGATTAAAGCAACGATTGATTGAAATGAATTGCTCTTATATCGAGGTAATGAGTGGCCAAAATCTTAGATTAGTATCTTTATGATTGTCAATAATTTGTTTACAACAAATTGCCGTAAATACTCAAAAGTGTTGAAATTAGCATAGAGATTATATTTGCATCATGTTAGCAGTGTTTCATGAGGCAGGAGTCGGTTAACTCATTTGCTGCTTCAGATGATTCCATTGATGAGATGGTTTTGATGTTGGCTAACGTCGGGATCGCTCCAAATGTTGCAAAAGTCTTAGTTGCTCTAAGGGATTGTGGTTTCCAAAGTAGTGTTGAATTGCAGAAAGAATGTAAATTACGTCAGCCTGAAATTAGTGTAGCTATTCAGAGATTATTAGCAGATGGATCGATTGTTATTGAGCCATTGAATTCTGGTGGTCGTGGCCGACCAAGACACAGATATAGTCTAAATGGAGAATTTGTTACAATCATACAACCACACATAGAAGTTGTATTGAAGCAAATCAATAAATTGGAAGATAACTTATCTCGCCTTGATGATGTGTTGAAGGATTTAAGTCAATGATGGATCAAGGAATTTCATCAAATTTATAGCCATCCTCCCACTTTTTTTCACCTAAAACAATTTCTAATTCGAAAGGAGTTAGTAATGGTTTAGCATATTTTACTGAATCATCAATTGCTATTCTTGGGCAAGCAGTATTCACAAAAGCATCAACAGGATAGAAGTCTATTAATTCCGGACCTACATGTTCTAAAGCTAGTAAGTATCCTTTTTTACCATGTTTTTCAAGCAATCTTTTCAATGACAATGCCATGTTTCTTCTCATTTGTCCTGGTTTTTCACCAATTAATATTCCAAATGATTTTGCTTTATCTGAGGCCATGATCAAGCCAAAGCGTTGCCGTAGTATTCTTTCTATAATTTGTAGAGAAAGTTCTCGCGCTTCTCCCGTGTATGGGTCTAAAATTGCTAGGGGTTTTCCTGTATGTAGAACCAAACCATGAGGGTGAAAATCCCCTGAACCCAGGAAAAGATAGTGTCCAATTGAATTATTATCTCCAGAATAATTACACCCTAATACTTGGCCTGGGAAAGTTAGTCTTTCGCCTCCTTCAGGAATTACAACTTCAAATCCATATTTTTCCAGATTTTCTTTATATTGAGTTAATAGGTGTAGATGTTGTATTGAACCAACTAATCCCAATTTAGTATCAGTAAGTGGCAATTTTCTGCCTACAGCATCTAGAAAACGTTCCTGAGCTTCACTATCATCAATTTCATTTACACTAGAATCTTCCAGTCTTTCTTGAGCCATTTTTCTATGACTTTCTAGGATGGGGATTATTGGTTCTAATTCAGGCGCGCCAT
Source organism: Thermoplasmata archaeon (assembly GCA_002727675.1). Taxonomy (GTDB): domain Archaea; phylum Thermoplasmatota; class Poseidoniia; order Poseidoniales; family Thalassarchaeaceae; genus MGIIb-Q1. Next base: position 54,221 of record PBXQ01000004.1, read on the forward strand.
CATAAGTTACGTCAATGAATTGTGTTTCCATCCCTGAATCTATATTCATTTGACTGTGACCCATATGAGCAACAAGGTCTACCCCCATCATTTGCATTTTATGATGTACTAAATCGCATGCCCCATAGCATGGGTCAGCAGCAATAATTACTTTTGCATCTGTTTGTGATTCTAATGCATCTATCATTTCCAAGGCCTGGATTTTGAGTCCTTCCGGTAGTTGAAGCGCAACTAAACGGTGGTCTCCTGCACCAATCCTTTCAACTAGTTCCTCTAGTTTGAAATCATGTCTATTTAGGTCCATCGAAACGCCTCAATCGAGTAGAATTACTTTATCTCCATCCATTTTAACTCTCACTAAAGAGCGAATTGGCCAGCCAGTATCTGAAACAATTTCGCTAACGATTGAGCCTTTTTCAAATACAGCAATTACATCTTGTACAATCGCTCCAGCCTTTTCTACTGCTGTAAGAACAGATCTTAGTGTGCCACCAGTACTTATGACATCGTCAATAACAAAAACACGTTCATTTGCTTTCACATCATTGATGTAGATTGTACCTTTGGAATAACCTGTAGATTGATCTACAGTTACTTCTCCAGGTAATCCATAAGGCCTCTTTCTACCTATTACTAATGGAATTCCTGTAGATATTGATAAACAAGCAGCAAGTGGAATTCCCATTGCTTCAATTCCTAATATTATATCCACATTTTCCCAATCAACCATCTCTAGAATTATATCTCTAGCTTCTTCTAACATTTCACCAGTTTGTCTGGGTACACCATCTGAAAGAGGGTGGATAAAGTAAGCATATTCTCCTTTCCAAATTATTGGGGCGTTTACAACACTTTCACACAAACGAATAATTCGCTTATCGGATGATTGGAGCGGAGCCATCCGCAGACCTCAAACTAGTCCTTTGAGCAAATCATGGCCGCGTTCAACAACAATTGTTGATGGGCTTGGTAGCTTACAGTTTGCCTTACGAAGAGCATCTTTTGCTGCAAGGAAATTTGTGGCGTTTGTTTGGATAGTAATCACTTTCTGATTTTTCTGCACACGGGCGGCAGTTCCAACGTTTTTGCCAAAAGCACAACGCATACCTTGTGAGACACGGTCTGCACCGGCTCCAGTAGCCTGTTTGTTCTCACGAAGAACTTGATGAGGGTAGACCCTAACTCTTAGAGAGTAACCCTGTGGTCCTGCTGCTGAACGAATAGTTGCATTGACTATGATTCTAGCAGCTTCTAAGGCAGTATGCCTAATTTGGCAAGCCTCGTCAACTTGTAAACTAATTTGAACAGGAAATTCTCCTTTTTCTCCTGCAGTACGGTTACCCATGTGGAACTGGGTAATCCTGCTATTTGGGATTCCACCAGTGTATTCTCGGCGAGTATAGGATTGCCCTTTCACTTGGCGATACATCTTTGCTGGTTTTCTTGCCATGCTACATCCCCTGCCTAAGGCAGGTCGGCGACCCCCCATCCGTATTTAACGCCATTCACTTCATCTTGGCTTGAATTAAACGCATAATACATATCCCTCACACCTTTTGGCTGTGGCAATGTCAGAGTCACTCGCCCCCTCTTGGCTTGTATCTTTGGGTGGATATTTACAAGAAGAGAGTGAAAACCAATGGTTTTGGTTTAGTGTATTTATTGCCCTAATGGTTGTTGGTGCTTTTTGGATTGAAGCCTCCCAAACATTGCCAGGTGTGTCTGAAAGCCCATTGTTGGATGAGGGTGAATCAATGGTCGAAGTGTCATGGAATCAAGAAGGAACAGCCGCTTTAATGATTACAGAAAGGGGGGATGGTTCACCATTGAAATTATTTGATTCATCGGGTCTTCATTCCATATCAATTGGGGAAACGAATCCTAACTCCGTTTCTGTGATTAACAATGGTTGGTTGGTTTCAGGGGATGATGGGGTTCTTGCTAATACTGATGGCACAGATTTCAATATCATTTCACTTATTTGGCCATCAAATCAAACATTAGATATTATCTCAGCGGCTAGTAATGATGGTGTAAATGGATTTATTCTTTCCAAGCAAGGCCCAACAACTCGTTTACATAGTTTTTCAGAAGGTATAGTTTCTGAAGGTAGTTCAGCTCCAGTTGCCAGCACCATGATGACTGATATTTATCTTTCAACCGATAATAAATTAGTAATAATTACTGGTTATGATACTGCTTTAGGAAATCCTACTTTTGGTCCTTCAGGAGAGGTAGTAATTCGTGCTGATTCAGTCATGGGAAATGCTCCAACTTTGACGCTACTCCACCATGGTGCGGGTAGTGCTATTCATTCCGCATATTTTGTTAATTCTAGCCACGATTGGGGTGAAAATGTAGAGATGATGTTAGCAGGTGGTTCTAGCACTATGCTATTGTTGTCTGATTTCACTATAGTTGACCTTCCTGGAGTGGGAGGCTCAACTGCTGCTGCTGTAGATGGTAATGGAGCTTTTTGGTTTGCACGTTCTAATTCTGAAGATTTGTTAAATATCATTCCTAATTCTGATGAGGTAGTGAAACATAAGTTGTCAAATTCTGTAATAGTAGATGCCGAATTAGGTACATTTGCATCAGGTGAAGTCATGTTTTATGGTACAGGAGTGGATGGAAGTATTGGTGTTATGAGTTTTGATCCTAACGCTAACCATGATGTAAGTCAGAGTCTTGCTAGAATTGGTGATTTAATATTCGTAATAGTAGTGGTTTGCAGTATTGCAATTGTCGGTCATATGTTTTGGATAAATCATTTCAAACCTTGGTGAAATCATTTTCTTCAAATTCATTAGATGATTGTTGTGAGATTTTCACTCCAATAAGGATTAATCCTAGGCCTACAAATAACGACCAACCAATTGATTCATCTAATAGTATGAAACCTGAAATAATACCGAAGAAGGGGACCAAATAAACGTAGGTTGCAGTAGCAGTTGCTCCAATTTTATCTACTCCATTAGCGAACCAAACATAAGCAAGAACAGTCGAAATTGTGGCTAGATAAAATATCCAAATCCAATCTTTAAGATTGGGAATTGAAGCAGATCCATAGGCAATGAAATCAAAGCTTGCTAAAGGTGTTAGAAGAACCCAACCCAGAAATGACGACCAAGTGACAATAGCAAGAGGTGTGGGTTTTTCTTCTTTTGAATCGTCATCTTCAAGAATTTTTTTGATTAAAATAGTTGATATAGCCCAACTTGCTGCAGCGCACATGATAAGAAAATCACCAATTAATCTTTCAGATAGGGGGATATCGTTGTTTGGACTCCACCCTGTTACGATAATGACGCCACTAAGTCCAATTAGTAATCCAAACACAAGTTTGGGTGTAATTTGTCTATTGAGAAGTGGTACTGCTAGTAATGCCGTAAACGCGGGATTGAAAGTGATGATTACAGAAGCATCTCCTGCAGCAGTCCTAGCCATGCCATGCATGAAGAATAGTTGGTAAAGAAAAGTAGAGAAAAATGCTATCCAAGTCATTTTCCAAAACATATCACCTCGTGGGATATAAATTCGTGATTTATCGTTTATTTCATCATTTTCTGTAATGTATAGCCAAATGAAAAAGAGTGGGATTGTAATTGAATAACGGTACCAAGCAACTATTGCTTCAGGTAGAGAACTTGCTAACTCTCTACCTGCTACCCACGCTAGACCCCAAGAGGCGGAGACAAAGATCAATTTTGCATGTAGAATAATGCCGCCACTAAATAATGAATTGGATCTGCTTACCCCTCCACGGTCCGACATATTGTTTGCTAGATGTGATTAATTGATGAACTAATTGGGTACTAAGGATTTAGTGAAATTGAATCGGTTGGCTTATTTGATTGTGCGTTACCCGTTAACATCCGTCCGTAGGACGGAAGAGTAAGTAGAGTTCCAGTGGAAGTAGGGGTAAGTATGTCAACACCGATGATGGAACAGTTTCATGCCATTAAGGCAGAACATCCTGATACTGTACTTTTCTTTAGAATGGGGGATTTTTATGAGATGTTTCACGAGGATGCGATTCTTGCAAGTGAAGTTCTTGGAATTACCTTGACAAGTCGTGAGAAGAATTCAGACAACCCGGTGCCGATGGCTGGCGTGCCTTGGCATTCGGTTGAGTCTTATCTTCAAAAGATGCTACGGGCAGGATACAAAGTAACACTTTGTGAACAGGAAGAGGAATTGCGACCAGGACAAAAATTACTGCAACGTGTGGTAACTAGAGTTTATACACCAGGTTCACTATACGAGGAGAGCCTCATAGGAGAAGAATCATCTGCTCTGCTTGCTGCTGTAATTTTTCAAAGCAATGGGTTAGGTTGGTCAGTAGTTGACCCTAGTACTGGACGTGCTTGGGCTGGAGAATTTGAAGCTGCAGGAAGATTTGAGAGACTACGCGATGAATTATTGAGATGGCAGCCTCGTGAACTTGTAATGAGTCGCAATGATGCCTCTCATGAAGGAGTAACGTCCCTCCTTTCTTCAGTTGACGGACTTACACTTTCAACTCATGAGGTCCCAAGAAAAGGTAGACTTGAAAGTTTGAAATCTGTTCTTGAGGTTTCAGATTTAGGCCATATTGATCTTGATACAAAGCCAATGGCAATGGAGGCTTGTGGGATGGCAACGTCGTATCTTTCCCGCCTCCATCTTACTGCAACAGTACCTTTACGTGAGATTGAATTTGCTGAAGAACAAAGATACATGGTGTTAGATGAAACCACGCTTAGAAACCTAGAGGTCACTCATACTATGACTGGCGATAAACAAGGAAGTTTACTAGGTTCTATTGATGCCACTAAGACTTGGATGGGTCGTAGAATGTTGCGTGAATGGCTACTAATGCCTCTATTGGATAGAGAAATGATAGCAAAGCGGCATTCTGCAGTTTCTAGTCTAATAAATGCAAATAGACGCCTTCGTGAATTACGAGATTCGTTGAAGGGTAGTCGTGATCTTGAAAGATTATCCACTCGCCTTGCCTATGGCCGTTCTAATGGTAGGGATTTGGTAGCAATTGCTGATAGTCTTGCTAGATTACCGAAACTTCATTCACTTTTGACTGAAGGTAGCGATGAATTACTCCTTGAATGTGCAGATGGTTTACTCAGTTTAGGAGATATACAACTTCTGATTAATGAATCAATTGTGGATGAACCACCTGTAACAATTCGTGATGGTGGTTTATTCAAAGACGGTTGCTCTAAAAAATTAGATGAACATAGAAAGGCAGTATCTGAAGGTAAAGAATGGTTGTCCAATCTGGAACAATCTGAACGTGAAAGATTAGAAATCCCTCGCCTTAAGGTCAAATATAATCGTCAGTTTGGATATTTTATTGAGGTTTCAAATGCGCATCTAGACAAAGTTCCAGAAGAATATACTCGTCGTCAAACTTTGGTTAACGCAGAACGCTTCATTACAGACGAATTAAAGGTTAAAGAGGAATTAATTCTCAATGCTGAAAGCCGTGGTAATGATTTAGAATATCAATTATTTAGGGAATTAAGGAGCAAAATCAAGCAACATTGCCAGACTCTTTCTTTGATTGCACGTAAAGTAGCAACAGTTGATGTTCTTTGTTCACTATCTCATCATGCTCGTAGATTTGG
>PBXQ01000022.1 GCA_002727675.1 Thermoplasmata archaeon
GTGATTGTAGTGAAGATTATTTGGTTTCAGCAGCACAGGCTGGAGTTTCAGAAGTCTTATCTAAACCTGTTGACATGAGTCATTTACTAGGGCAACTTCAAAAACACGCGAATAAATTGTTTGTACCACCACCGGCAGATATTAACAAGGGCTCAAAGGGAGGTTATTTTGACATCCAAGTAACTGCTGGAGACCCATCTTGGTCTCTCCCAATCCTTGAGAAATTACTTGGAGAAGAAGCATTGGATGATGCATTTCTAGATAGCATAATGTCCCAAGTTGAAGGAGAAGTAGAAGGGCTAGAGAATCTTGATTCGGATTCATTAAAAGCAATACTCAGGACCGCTTTTGATGCTCTAATCCTTGATGCAACCGAAGAACATGGAGATGGTGAAGAGGCAAAACGCTTGAGCCGATTAGAAGAGGCTCTTGATTTACAAGCTGAAAGACTTGAAGATGCGATTGAAGCTGCAATTGGCCCTGTACTTGATGAAAATCCTGAAAAAGTTGCACTTCTAACTAATGATACTGGACTAATTCCTACTGACCCAGATGCGCTAAACATGACTGCTCGCACGCTAGAAATTATTCAAGAATTATTATGGGAAGTCGGAATACCCGGAAGACTATCGGATTCCACACTATCATCTAGAGTGGAAGAAGCGGTTATCCTTGCTCAAGATGCAAGAGAGTCCTTGGATGACTATCTTCCTGAAAAAATAGTAAAGGCGAATGAATTGAAGACCGATCATATTGACTAAAAATAAGGAGAAGGAGAAGTTTTCATGGGACTACAAGATGGCTTTCCCCCAATATGGGGAGAAAATTGGATTCCTGCTTTACACCTAGAATTTTTCAACCCTCTAAAGGTTTCAGAAGCTCGGGAAAAAATGATGTTAGAGGTTGCTCAGCAACACGACGGACACCTCAGAGTTCTTGCCTTTATTTGGGATGAAATGACTTCTGATATTAATCAATGGGATGGTGAAGAATTTCATGATTTTTCAATTCAATTTGTTGACAAAGTAATAGGTAATCTCAATCGTAGAGGTAATGAAAAATTAACNTCTCATATTTCTGATAAAGAAGTAATCCCNATGNGAGATGGCAACTTACATCTTGAACGTAGAACCAAGAGATTTGCTATTGACTTAACATTGGCCTTNCGNAGAATTGCTCATGAACAATCAGTCACCATTGAACAACGCTTAGACTGGCAAAGATGGATGATAAGAACTAGAAACCTAGATGACCACCTCAAGAGCCTTTTCATGCAAGGATTAGACACTCCTGATGGTGGGAAATTTGGTGGCAAAGGTTTTCGTTCTACTTGGCAAGAAGGAATTGTTGCATGTGCTAGTGCTCTCAATAGAGCAATTGACCAAAACACTGGTTCAAGACATACNGGTGATATTGTTGCACCAATGATNCGTGATGTGGGGCTAGCTTTAGCAATGGGACAAACCCCNATAGAAATTTTTGCTGCCCAAACAGGAAAGGCACCNTCACTGATGAATGGGGGGCAAAAAGACGCAGGCGGGAGAGATTTGCACATCGGTAATTGGTCAGTAGGAGTTCTCCCCCCTACAGCACCTTTACCAATAGCATCTGCAACCACTACAGGTATTGCTTTGGCTAGCCAAAAATTGGGAATGGGGCGGTTTCAATTAGCCCCTGTAGGTGAAGGTTGTAGTAGTAGTGGAGAATTTTGGGAAGCTTTGAATTTTGCAGGTGCTAGGGGATTACCCATATGCTACATGATTCAAAACAATCAAATCGCTTTGGACACTTTTCCATCTTACCAGAATAATGCTGAGTTATGGGCAGATAAAGGAGGAGCTGTGGGCCTTCCTTCATGGACCATTGATGGATCAAATCCTGCCGCATTTTATGCTAGTGTAGCAACCGCTAGAGAATTTTCACTTACTGGGGGGGGTGCCACATTAATCCACGTCGAAACGATGCGAGGGTGTGGACATGCCCATCATCATGATGATTTGTATTTAGGTGCAAAAAGTGGGAGCCCACCGGGATATGTCAATAGAGAATTAATGTCTTATTGGGAAGCCAAAGACCCAATCCCNNATCACGAAAATTTGTTAAAAAAATTGGGCGTCAAAGATGAACAATTGGATCTAATTAAGGAAGAAGAAAAGAATCTAGTTGATTCTGCTCGCATACAACTTGAATCAATGGATTGGCCTACAGGAGAAACTGTGACTACTGGTGTAACGAGCCTACATGATGCTGATACGCATGCGAATCAATTGTCTAGAATTTCTGGAATAAGTAATAGTCAGGAAAATGACATTGTTCCAGCGGGACAAATCACCATTGAATTTTCTTCTGAAAACAATGCTTTGTCATATAGTAAAGCGATTCAACATGGAATGGTTGCCATTGCTGAAAGATGGGGNAGTGGTACCATCTTTATGGGAGAAGATATGGAAATTGCAGGCGCTTTTGGTATGAATCTGCCACTAAAGGCAAAGGGACACTCAGATTTGTTGCTTGATATGCCACTTTCTGAAGCCATAATAATTCATGCCGCNACNGGTGCAGCATTGGGAGGAATGAGGCCNGTTGCTGAAATNCAATTTGGTGGNTTTGCAGCTCTTGCAATGAATCCACTAATCAATAATGCCGCACAACTACGCTGGAGATGGGGNGCTNANGTACCNCTTGTTGTAAGAATTCCACTTGGTGCAAAAACNCGTTCTGGNCCGTTNCATGCAAATATGATTGAATCTTGGTTCGTAAATGATCCAGGACTAGTGATTATTTTTCCATCTAATCCTCAAGATGCATATGATTTGCTAATTGAAGCAGCATCTTTACCCGATCCTGTTATTTTCTTAGAACATATTGGAATGTATGGATTAAGGGGCGGGAAAACTGGATGGGGGGATAATATTAACCAAATCTTAGACAAAGATTCGGTGTTGAAACATCTAGATTCTAGGGATAAACCATACAAAGTAGGTAAAGCTGAAATCATTCGAGGAGGGAATGATGCAACAATAATTACTTACGGAGCAATGTTACATGTAGCTTTGAAAGCAGCAGAGATTATGTCTTTGGAAGAAAAAGAAATAGAAATTATTGATTTGCGAACAATTCTTCCTTACGATGCTGAAACATGTGTAAAATCAGTAAAAAGAACGGGGAGATACATGGTACTCCAAGAAGCACAGTATAGCGGTGGATTTGGCCATACCATTAGTAGTAGAATTCAAGAAGAAGTATTCTATCATTTAGAATCAGCCCCAGTAATATTGGGCGCACTAGACACTCCTGTACCATTCTCACCAACTCTAGAAGACCATACAATTCCTGATGTTGATCTTGTAGTAACACACCTAAGAAATCTGTGTTTTAATTGATTTGTTATTGCGCAAACTTTGATGAATCAAGAGCAAAAGCGAGAGGTGGGTCAGTGTATGTCCGATGATGAAAAAACAGCCACGGCTCAACCCTCTGTTAAAGAGGATGCAGACGGGGAAAAACCATTAAAAAAGAGAAAAATGAGAGGTATTTTGAGTCTTTTTATGTGGAATCAGGTTCTTGTGATTGCTTCATTATTCCTTGCAATGATGGGTGTTGAAACGATTACAGCCGAAGACACCAGCCTTTCAGGAATTGCAATAAGTGGATTTTTACTTTTATTGGCAATTGGCCTCTTAATTACTTCAGCTGACTTCTTTGTTGAAGGGGCAAAGGGAATTGCTCGAAGAGCAGGGATTGCAGAAGTAATCATAGGTCTAACAATTGTCTCTCTTGGCACATCACTGCCTGAAATACTAATTTCTGCTCAAGCTGCGTGGGAGGCACGCCTAAACCCATGCCTAATCGGCGCAACTGATTGTACAACTGATTTCGCTTTAGGCAATATTTATGGTTCAGTATTAGTTCAAATTACCCTAATATTAGGCATTGTTGTTGTGATTAAACCAATGAAAGTAAAACCTGATTGGATTCAAAGAGATGGAGCAATGATGTTTCTATCCGTACTATTGTTGTCGATTTTAATCCTCGTAGACGGGAATTTGAACAGGATTGAAGGAGCATTACTATGTTTGATTTATGTCCTGTATATGAGTTACTTAGTACAACATAGAGAAGAAATTAGGAACGAAGAATTCGAGGTGTTAGAAGAGATTCGTTCTGAATCTGGAATGGAGATCAGTTGGACCACAGCTTCCTATGTTGTAATGCTATTTGCTGGCTTAGGATTAGCAATGTTTGCATCTCAAAGAGTTGTCAATTCAGCAGCTGGGATTGCTATTGAATTGGGTGTTCCTTCAGCAGTCGTTGGCACTACTTTATCAGCAATTGGGACATCTGTGCCAGAATTAGCAGTAGCTATTCTAGCCGCAAGAAGGAGCACTGGAGTTGCCGTTGGTACATTGATTGGTTCTAATATTACTGATCCATTACTTTCTATTGGAATTGCAGCAATTGTAAATCCTATTACTGTAAATGATTTTACGTTATTCAACCAATTAATTATGCCAGCAACTTTGTTCTGTACTGCTTTAGCATTAGTTTTCATGTGGACTGATTTCAAATTTAATAGACAAGAAGGAGGAATTTTGATTTCTTGCTATATCATATTTGTATTGTTACTTTATGGAGCTATTTGACCCTAATTAACCATCTCACCAAGGCGAATGGTAAAGGCGATATGGCCTTTCGGACGTATCATGGTAGACTTCGCGCTCTCCGAAGAAGAGGAGATGTTGAGAGAACTCGCTCACGAATTTGCTGAGTCTGAATTGAGACCAAATGCTGAACATTGGGATAACAATAGAGAATATCCGCGAGAAGCAATCCGTATTGCTCACGAAACTGGATTAACCAATTTGCACGTACCTGAATCTTGTGGGGGTATGGGTATGGGAGTAATGGCTGAAGTATTGGTCCAGGAAGAGTTAGCATGGGGTGATCCTGGATTTGCAACCGCCGCATATGCTAATGGACTAACAGCAGCACCAATAATTACAGGTGCAACTGAAGAACAAAAACAAAAATATCTAGGTATGCTAATTGAAGAAGGAGCTCTTTGCTCATATTGTGTTACTGAACCTGTAGCAGGTAGTGATGTCCAAGGGATTAAGACAAATGCTGTACTGAATGGTGACCATTATGTTCTAAATGGTACAAAAATGTTCATTACAGGCGCAGGTTATGCTGACTGGTTCTTTGTCCTAGCATACACTAACAAAGAAGCAGGATACAAAGGAATGTCTGGATTTATTGTTGAATCTAGTTGGGAAGGTGTTAGTATTGGCAAGAAAGAAGATGTGATGGGACAGCGTTGCTCTGACACTCGTTCAGTAATTTTCCAAGATGTGAAAGTCCCTGTGGAAAATCTTGTTGGGGAACAAGAAGGAAATGGTTGGTTTAATGCAATGGCTGCTTTTGATCTATCAAGACCTTGCGTTGCCGCCCACGCTGTAGGACTTGCCCGCGCCGCGTACGAGCATGCGCTAGCCTACGCTCAAGAAAGGGAAACATTTGGCAAACCAATTCTCCACCATCAAATGATTATGTCAAAACTTGCAGATATGAAAACTAACATTGAGGCCGCAAGGATGCTGGTATGGAAATCAGCATGGCTTGCAGATAATGGAATGCCAAATACAGAAGCAGCCGCACACGCCAAGCGATTTGCTGCAGACATGTCTACCAAAGCCACTATTGAAGCAGTACAAATCTTTGGAGGCTATGGTTACACCGAAGAATACCCTGTTGCAAGATTAATGAGAGCGGCAAAAGTAATGCAAATTTATGAAGGCACATCTGAAATTCAAAGACTCATTATTGGCCGTGAAATAAGTCGCTAGAATTGTTCATCTACCCTTATACCGCCGACTTGCCATTAATCAACAGAATATTGAATAAATTAATCATAAAAACAATTCAGTTTTAGTTATCCCACCGAATTTGTCAAGAACCCCCTTACCCTGAAAAGAATCGATGAACCAGTTGTACGCAGTGGTTTTAGCTGCGGGTAAAAGTACTCGCCTTGGCCAACCAAAGGCAATGGTTACAGTGAAAATAGGTAAACGTGAGATACCTCTAGTAAAATGGTTAGTGGAACGATTGGAAAATGCAGGTATTTCACCTATTATCGTCACAAATCAAGAACTATTGGTACCAATTACTTTTGCATTACCTAATCGTTCGGTAGTTCTAAATCCAGCTCCTGAAAAAGGAAGAACTGGGACAATCCAATGTGGATTAGCAACCATAATTTCTAATCTCAAAAGTAAGCGTGCCATGAATGTCCTAATTGTCCCAGTAGATCGTCCAGGATTCACTGCATCAACATTGGAAGTATTACGCCACACAGAAGTTACTGCATGCCCTGCTAAAGATGGGCTAGGTGGGCACCCAGTTATTGTAACACCTGAAGATGTTGAAAGAATACTACTCGCCAGCCCTGAAACTCCGTTACGTGATTTAATTTCCCCAATGCGAATCAATGTAGCAGATGAATTCCTTCATCTTAATATTGATACTGTAGACGATTTGAAGGAGTTACAACAATCAGTAGATGCATTGTAAAATGTTACAATAATTATCCCTTACTATCAAGGGGGGGTACTCTCTCGGAGTGTTCGTGACGCATCCTGTATTAGATTGGACTACTGCACAATTGGCTAATGGCCGTAAGGTTGCTGTTGCTACTGTACTATCTGCAGGTGGATCTGTACCGGGAAAACCAGGTGCAAGGATTGCTTTATCCGACCTAGGAGAAATTTTTGGCACAGTTGGTGGTGCAGGTCTTGAACTGAGTGTTTGTGAAAAACTAAGCACTTTATTACAAGAAAAGGGGGAAGAACATGGAGGTTATGTAGAAACTTTTCAACTCCATAAGGATGCCAAAGGTCAAGCGGGGACTCCACTCGACAGCCTTTGCGGGGGTCGCGTTACGCTCTCGTTTGAGGTGATTCAACCAATGCCACATATCCTACTTTGCGGTGGAGGACATTGTGGAAAAGCAATTGCTGAAGCTTGCGAATTACTTGATTGGAAATACTCAATATTTGATGTCAGAAGTGAGTTTTCTGACAAAAAAACATATCCAAATGCAGAGGAACTTCACAACAGTTCTGCCGAAGATTTCCTTGCCAACGAAGATTCTTCTTCTCTGGCTCGCTTTTCTGATGTTCTTTTGCTTGGCCATCAATGGTCAGTTGACGAAGTATTGCTCAAAGGCATGTTGACAAAACAACAAAACGATCCAAATGCATGGAGAAGTCGTATTGGGGTGATTGGCTCAAAAAGCAAATGGAATTCATTCTCTGAATCAGCTTTAGGAGATGGAATTGAGCAAAAATATCTCGATGGCGTTGATTGCCCAATTGGGCTAAATGTTGGCGCTGAAACACCTGCTGAAATCGCTATTGCAGTTGTTGGCCAGCTCCTATCTAGAATTAAGTCTCAAGATCCAGAAGAACCTTCTTGGAGAGAAGTTGATTCATAAATTAAAACGATTAATGCATATTTTGGCCAACTTATCAAGAGTGCCAAAATCGGCTTCTCGCACGCGCAGGCGTAAGAAGCGATATAATTGCTTGAATAACACCGAACACCATGAATCGTAGGGCTACTTCCATTTTATGTGCCCTAATGATGATGCTAATGCTAGTATCAAGTCTAAATCATAGCCAACAACTAACGATACAAAATATAATAGAAGAAAGTAATCAAAAAACCAATCACAGTAATCAATCAAATGGAGGATATCATATTGCTACTGGAGAATGGTGGTCAATAGAAAAGCCATTCAATGTTTCATCTAATGATTGGGATGGAGATGGAACTGAAAACAGCATGGACCCTCAACCATTAGACCCTGGTATTTTCAATATTGAGCGACACAAGGGCACCGCTTGCACAAATAATGATGGGCATTGTTTGTTGGACCCCATGATAGCACCTTTCCGTTCGGAACCTGTCATAATTAATCCATTAGGAGTTCATTCGTCATCCGTAGCTTGGGGTGACATTAACGGTGATGGATTATTAGATTTAGTAGTAGGAAATCTTGGGTCTTCCAATTCATTATACCTAAACATTGACGGAAGAATAGAATCTACTCCTACATGGTCCTCCCAAACTAATGGTGTAACTTTTGATGTGGAATTATCTGATGTGGATGGGGATGGAGATCTAGATTATACAGAAGTAAATTATGAGGGCTCTGCAATTATTTATCGAAACGTAGGCGGAACATTTGAAAATACAGCATTTTGGACCTATACTTATGGCAATTTAAATACCTCTTCTACTATGACCTCTGCTGATTGGGGAGATGTCAACGGAGATGGTAACCTCGATTTGGTAATCGGAATATACTACGAAGAAATTGATTTATTCATTAATCATGGAAATGGCCTTCCCCCTAATCCTTCATGGATAAGAACAAATGATAGAGCCACCCTTGATGTTGAATTATCTGATATCAATGGAGATGGAATGCTTGATTTGATTGAGGGGGCTGCGGGCGAAAAAAATCAAATATATTACAATACGGGACAGATTACGGGAATTTTTTCACAGACTCCTGATTGGAATAGTCAAGATGCACACCCCACTTCATCAATCTCATTAGGCGATGTAGATGGAGATGGAGACAATGACTTGGTCGTTGGAAATAGAAATGAAGTAAACGAATTATACCTTAATTCAGGAAGTTCTTTTGCTACAACCCCTTCTTGGACTAGCCAAAATTCTAGCTTAACAATGGATGTAAATCTTGCAGATGTGGATGAAGATGGAGATCTTGATCTTCTAGAATCTACTGCAAATGAGCCAGACTATATTTTTGCATTTAGTGGACAAGGTTTTGGATTTAATGATATTTGGGCAAGTAGGGACTCTCGAGATTCCGCAGAGAATGCATGGGGCGATGTGGATGGTGATGGTGATTTAGATTTTGTTTCGGCAGATTCTAACGGCCCTATTCTGTATATTAATGGGGGTCACAAAATGGATAGTGTGTCATTTTGGTCTGATGGAACAAACGAATATACTTACAGTATTGACCTAGGAGATATGGACAATGATGGAGACTTAGATTTAGCCGTTGGGAATGCATATGGAGGAGCAACTCGGGTGTACGCAAATAATGGATATAATCAATATACACAGTTCTGGACAACAACCTCGGCACAGAGTTATTACACTGATGCAATTATTTGGTTTGATGTAGATTTTAATGGAGTAAAAGAAGTCATAATTGGTAATGGAAATGATAAAAATTACGCTTACA
>PBXQ01000001.1 GCA_002727675.1 Thermoplasmata archaeon
CAGATGAGGTTGCTTTCACCTTTGGACGTACAGCAATTGGTAAACGAGGAGCTTTCTTTGGATCAATTGAAATTCTCTTTCCATTGCTTAAGAATGATTCAACACGATCTACCATTTGTGCATCAAACTCAGTTTCGCAATCCCAGCAAATAAAACTCCAACTATCTGGAATATCTTGGTTGACATTACCTCCAACTGGATCTATTTCCTCACCACATTCTGGACAAGCATATAGGCATAATACTGGCACTATTTTTCTTCTAAAATCTGCAATATCTTGAGGAGTTCCTGTTAAATTCAACAATTCATGGTCACGAGCTGCTTCTAATCCACGGGTTTCAAGTTGGTCATTTATTTTAGAACGCATTTCTGATTTGCCTTCTTCATCCAAAGTGTTTTCGAGTTTGCAAATTAATTCAATACTCTTACCTAGGCGAATCATTACCAGTTTCTTACTTCTAAAAGCCTCAACTTTTGCTTCACGTATCCTTTCTTTTTGCTCGATGATTTCAGCAAGGTAATCTTTTTGCTGACGGCGAAGCCTTTGCTTATCGATACGATCTAATTTTTTAGGAGTGGATAGAACCTTGGAAAGGAACTTTTCAGAACCCTTACCGGATGGACCTGATTTAATTACTTCAATTACTGAATCTGCAATTGTTTTCTTTAATCCATAATTCCCAATTAATTGCTCTTGAGTGATTTCCTTTAACTTACCAATTGTCAAACCCGCATCTGCTAATGTTTGAGCTGTTACCTCGTCAACTCCTCGTCTTAGTAATGCAAGATAGGTGTCCTTCTTTGCCATTCGGCATCCCCCCCCGGTGATGTCGGAGCCGGGGGTCTGCTTTGAACCCCCCGTTAAGTGGAAAAATCATTAAGAGCAATTATTTGTCCAATTCTTGGTTGATTTGTTGCAACTTTTCAGCAAGAATTAACCATTCATTAATTTCTAAGTCTTCGGGCCTAAAATCTTGCCAACCGTCCTCTAAATCAACTAAATTAGGTTCTGAAATTATCTTAGAAACCACTTGTCCCCAGCGCTTTCTGTCCCAATTTGGTACACGCTCAATTTTGCGTGGAACGCCTTTTAATCTGTTACGCATTTTTTTCCTTCTTTCTGCAAACGAGTGATTGACTAATCTCTTTACTAAACGTGGCTCAACAGAGATACCTAATTCCCCGATCAAATCACATGGCTCAAGACAAACTAAACGACTGAATACATCTGGATGAGGAGTAAAAAAATGTGGGGGTACTTTCATCTCAAGTGAACAATTCCAATTTAAAGCCGTGTTAATTCCTAATGGGCCTCTTGAAGCTAAACCAAATTCCATTGCAAGTCTGCTAGCAAATTCATCTTGTAATAACAAAACAACTGATTTCAACAATGCATCACCTTTTCGCTTTGAATCATTTTGCCAGTTATCTATTCTAGCAATTAACGGACTTGAAATTTGATAGGGTGGATTGCACACAACATGAGTCAAATCACTAGGCCATCCAACAGTTAGGGCATCTCCATGAATCAAAGATAACTGCCCGTTCCCGATTGGTTCTGAATGAACTCTATGGAGGTGCTCTACTGCATTTTCATCAATTTCAATTGCGGTGACTTTTGCCCCTGTAGCCAATAAAAAATGGGTTAATGTTCCAGGCCCTGGACCTACTTCAAGAACATGTGATTGATTATCTACACCTGAAATATCCACTGCTTTTTCAAAAACTTTTGGCTCAATCAAAAAATGTTGTCCTAAATCTTTGTTTGGACGTTGTCTATCAAGTAACAAATCAACTAATTCATCGATAATTTCGCCGTCATCCGGCACAGAAGTTGACATGTTTAAACACCTAAACGCGAATCACATTTTGTAGTAAACTTGGAACCATCTTTGGATCTTCTAATTCCTCAACTAATCTCTCAGCAATCAATTGTAAGGAATCAATTGAACAAGATTCGTCAATCTCTTCAAATGAAAGCCAACCTATACTTGTACGTTTGTCTAACATTTGCTTGACCTTTTTCTGCCCTACGCCAGGCAATAATTGGAAAGCATGAAACTTGAGAGATACGGGGCCTGCACGGTTATAGAAAGTGAGGCTTGGATCTGGGTTATCTGACAAAATTTGTTTTACAACATCTGTCAAAGCAAATTGAGCAGAATTTGATAATTCACGATATCTACTACGACCTAGAACAATTGCAATTTCGCTTGACTCGTCCTCAGGCATGGTCAATTTTTGACCTACCTCAAGATTTCCCACACCAGGCTTTGCTCTTGCTTTAATTAGGTGTAAATGGTTTTCAGAAATGCAGTAGATTACACCACCGCCTTCACCACTTCCTTCTTGAGAAAGAACACGGCAATACGTTTCATCAGCCCAAGGTAAATCCTCACCGCCGCGGCCATCCCAATCACTTCCGCCTTGCATATTATCACGCGCCGAACTAGGTATTCCCAATTAAGAACAACCCAAAATAGATTTCATCCCTCATAACCAACATGTTGGCGAACCATAGTAACAATGTGTTCTACTTCACTATCATCCATCACTACTCTCTTTGAAGCTAATATTGCCTTAACATCCTGAGGATGAACAGGGATTATTTCTGCAATTTTTGCAGCGATATCAGGTGCTGCTGCCAACTTATCTAATTCTAATAAACCACTCAATAACTGATTGAAAACTTTGGAGTCGGTTTCAATACCATTTCTGTGTGTGCTTGCAGCCCATGTAGCATGGTTTAGAGCCATGTTTTGTTCGTAAGATAATTCTCCACGACGTTCTTGTGCATCTAACAATGCATCTCTTACTGTAGCATAATCTATGTATGTACGATCTTCATCACTCATTTTTTCACCTCATTCACTTGGACGCAAATGTTCTGGACGGCTAACTATTGTTTTAGCCATGTTTCCATCTTTAACTGAAATAACATATGCTCGGCCTTGCTTACCAGAAACTGTGCCTGTACGGCCTTGAAATCTACGATGAGGCATTCCCTTTTGCTGACCGCCATCAATTACAATTGATACTTTGTCACCAACTTCGTAAGGATGCATTACCCTCCTGATAAACAGGCGGCCACGCTCTTTCTTACTTCGGCTTGCGATTGTACGGGTTCCTTGACGAGCACCATGTGTTCTGCGCATTGCTATGCCTCCATTGTTCCCCTTTGGGGAACTCGGCGACCTGCCGCCCCTAATTAAGCGCGTCGGATAAGACGAGACGGGGATTTCGCAAAAATATAGATTAATTACGAAAAATAAAGCAATATTGATTATTACATTAAATTAACGACTGGAATTGTCTAAACTAATTTCAGATTGATTAAAACATAAAAGGGCTGGCCAAGAGGATTAGGGATAGAAGTGCGAGACTTCAGTAAGGTTGCTAAACACCTAGTACCCAACAGTAAATGGGCCCATCTTACGATCTTAGTTTTATCACTAATTATGGTACCTGGAATAATTAATTCTCAATCAACTATTGACATGCAGTCATACAATTTTGAATCACCTGAATTAGAGGCTAGAGAAGTAATTACTCAACAATATCCATCTAATGAAGTCACATTTGGATATGCTGTAATTCTACGTGATCAATCTAAAGTTGGTACTGAACCGAGTTGGATTTATTCTGATGAATTAGGAGAATATGGTGGTGATGGTGGCGGAATAAATGACCCGGCGGGTGGTATTCTAAATCTCTCAGTATTAAGAGAAATTAGTACTAAGTCTGAAGCCGCAAAAAATGACCCTCTTTCTCAATTCTATAAGCCCGTTATTTCAGATGTTACACTTGTGTTATACGATGGTGTTTTGACTTTACCTGACATGTTTACTACTTTCATGTCCGGAGAATCTATTCTAACAAAACCAACAATTAGCCCAATGGGAAAACCACTTGAACCGAGAACTAATTGGTCAAATTGTGGTGAATTAGAATGTCTAGAATTTCAAGATGAAAATTTAACACAAGCTCACATTGATTTGGCAGCACACCGTATTGTAAATGCAAGTGATGGTGCATTTCTCCGCTGGATATCTAGAGACCGAGCGTTTCTTCCATCCGATGACGGGGGTGTAATTGGACCCGTTGGCGGGTCTTTAGGAGAAGGTGGTGTTTGGGAAAATGCGTCTTGGGAGAGGGGACGATGGTCTGCTAGTGCTTCATGGGTATTGGTTCAATTTGATCGTGGAGGGGCTGAAAAAGCCGGTTGGACTTTTGATTGGGCTGAAGCTAGATCTGAAGATGGTTTTGAGTGGAATGGTTTACGCTTGGTCACCAATCCACCTTCGCGTGACTCCGAATTTTGCTCAAATTCTGTAGAATCTGGAGATGGTGCCTGTTCTTGGGAATGGTCTGTTGTTTCACTAGAGCATTCAATGCGAGAATCAGATGACATGGTCGTGACAATGGAAATTGCCCAGGCACTTAACGTTGAAGTTAATAGAGAATTACAAGAGAGTATTGTCTTGATTTTAGCGATGGTTTTTGTTGTGATAATTTTACTTTGGGGCAGTTTGAGAAGATGGTCTGATGTAGCAATCGTTTCTACTGGTTTGAGCTTAAGCTTACTTTGGATGTACGGATTAATTGGTTGGTTAGGTGAGATTTCCGCTGGTGTTGGATTTCCATTAATTGAAAAAAGTCAGTTCAGTAATTTGCTACCAATTCTAATTTTAGCATTAGGAATAGATGATAGTTTACACGCACTGCATCGTTACAAAGAAGAGAGAGGTAATGGCAAAAGCCCTACCGATTCTGCTATGATTTCAATAACTAGAGTTGGTAGAGCAATTTTACTAACTTCTTTGACTACTATTTCCGCTTTTTCTGCAAATTTAATTTCCGACATTCCTGCCCTTAGGTCATTTGGTATTGAAGCCGGCATAGGAGTGTTTTCTGCTTTTACATTAACAGGTATTTGGGTTCCACTTGTAAGACTTGATTGGGACTTGTGGCTTGAGTCACGAGAAAAATTACCTGCTGAAGACAAAGATAAAATTCACCTTATTCCAAGCCATTGGCTAGCTAATACATCAAGATATTCTGCGATTTTTGCACCAGTAATTATTATCATTTCTCTAATTATTACCGCAATTGCAACCCCACTCATGTTAAGCCTAGAAGGAGATTTCAAAGTCGAAGACTTCTTTGATGAAAAGTCTGATTTAGCTACATCTGTTAAATTAGTCAATGAAAGATTTTTTTCTGAAGGGGAGCCGGCAGAAATTCTAATTGAAGGGAATGTTATTGACCCACGTGTTTACCTTGCAATCGCAGAAACACGCGCTAATATGAACAATGTCGGCCCTGATGATCCTGAAAAATTTGCAGTTAAAGCAGATGGAACTGTTGAAATTCACGGTTATGATGAATTAGTTCTAATTGGATTATTATCAATGGCAAATAATGTTACGCCATTTGAACAAGCTGGGTGGGACCCTAGTTCTAATAGTGAATTGAATTGCGATACTAGTCCCTTTGGATTACCACTATTCTCTGATGAAGATTGTCTCCGATATATGGTTGGTTTCATTTCAATATATGGAATTCCCGGAACTAACTCAACACCTGCATTCCCTGCTTCTGTAATGGCATTATACATCCAACCTGACCGTGAATTAGATCCATTAAAACCATGGTTAGGTATTGATGGTAGCCAACCAAGATATCAACAGATGTTACTTCGCTTCGGCTTAAGACAACCTGAGCAATTTACAATTTTAGATATGGCTTTGAAAGAGTTAGATAGGGATTTATCTCCCTTTCAAAATTTATCTTCAGGAAACATGAGCATACGAAAAGATGTATCTACTGCTTTTGAAAATGAAGAATACCCCATATCTTGGGTAATGCCAACTGGTGAACCTGTTGTTAGGTTTGTAGCAGCTTCATCACTCCAAAAAGAATTGCAATCATCATTGCAATTGGGTATTTTATTCTGTGTATTTACTCTATGGTGGGGATTCCGTGCTGATCCTGAAGGGTTAAGAAAAAGATGGGAAGAAATAGAGAATGCAAATTACTCGTGGATATTTACTTCTAGAATTTATGCACCATTGGCAATAGGTTTAGCAATCGGTTCGTGGACTGCTATGGACTATGGCATGACTATCGGAATTGGAGCCGCATTATTTACAATAACAGCGGGAGTACTTTGGGGCTTTAGGCCCTTAGGAATTGCAATACTAACTACAGGACCAATTATCCTAGTGGTTATTTGGTTATACGGATTAATCTCAATTCTTGGATACGGACTAAACATGGTGACTGTTGTGATTGCAACATTATCATTAGGCGTGGGTATTGACTATGTTATTCATGTAATTGAAAGGTTCAGGGAAGAACGTTACAATGGTAAAGCAGTTCTAGCATCGATTGCTGCAGTAGGTGGAGCTTCTGGCCTTGCCTTATTTGGATCCGCCGCATCAGATGTTCTAGGCTTCCTAGTGATATCTCAATCACGCATGGGTATTTTCTCATTGTTTGGAACATTCTCTGCTGCGATGATCTTTTTCTCATTAATCGCTTCACTAATTATTGCTAGTGCTTTGCTTGGAATGCTATCTTATCGCAAAATTTTGAAAGAAAGAACTCAAAATGTTAGCACATAAGTAATACCATAGGCTCTTCAAGTAGGAAATACTCCGAGATTTGCAATCGGCCGGTTTCCCCGTTCGGTGGCACTGGGGTAATCCCATGGATAATGATGAAAATAAGGACGAGGAAGATTGGAGTGAATATGCTTCAGCAGGCTATAGCACAGCCTACGATCCTTGGGCTGATTTAGTACCATTAGAAGAAGAGGAAGAAGACGATTACAATTTCGATTCTGATGACATTATTTTTTCTTGCACACCACCACCATCTAATGATGGATTAGATAATTTATGCAGAATGGGGGCTTGTAATTATTGTATGGCACGCTTATCCGGCAAATCATTTACCTGGAAAGAAGCAAATGATATAGGTGAATCCTTAACAAATGCAGCAATCAAACGTGGAGCAGAAAAAAATGAAGAAGTTGAATATTGTCCTTTTTGTGAAGATCTATTTGTTGATATCAAAATGATGGCTGAAATGATTACGGAACAATTGACTAAATATGAATTTAAGAAAATGCAACTTGGCGCTCATTTTCCTAAAGACCAAATAATTACTGAAGATGAATTGAGAACACAATATGGGGCTAACGGAAGTCAAGCGATTAAATCTGCTTTCAATGATGCACTTGGAGAACAATTAGTAAGTAATATAGAAAATATAGAATTAGTTAAAGAACAACCTGAAGTTATGCTATTAATCGATACTTTAACCCTTGAACCAAGCATTGAATTACGATCACTTTACCTCTATGGAAGATACAAAAAATTGGAAAGAGGAATCCCTCAAACACGCTGGCCATGTCGCTCATGTAAAGGCCGGAAAGACGGATGTGAATCCTGTGAGGGTACTGGACAACAATATGCCACTAGTGTTCAAGACCAGATTGGTGAACCATTGCGTGCTGCCTTTGAAGCTAGAGATACAGCATTTCATGGAATGGGAAGAGAAGATATCGATGTTCGTTGCCTTGGTCGCGGAAGGCCATTTGTGATAGAAATGAAAGGCCCAGAGAGACGCTATGCTGACCTTAAAGAAATGACTGAACTAGTGAACTCCACATCTAACGGGAGAGTGGAAATCAGTGAGTTAAGAATATCTAGGCGCTCAGAAGTAGCTAGAATAAAAGGTACAGATGCTGAAAAATCCTATACAATAAGATTCAAAATTGAAGGTGAATGTGATACAGAAAAAATTGAAGAAACCATATCTTCACTTGAAGGTGAAACATTAGAACAACAAACTCCACAAAGGGTAGCACATAGAAGAGCGGACAAAATTAGGAAAAGAAAAGTAGTGAGTATTTCTAATATTTCTGTAGAAGAAAATGAAGCACAGATGGATGTACGTGTTGAAAGTGGAACTTATGTTAAAGAATTAGTTCATAGTGATGAAGGAAGAACTGTACCAAGCGTGGCTGGTTTGCTGGAACTTCCTTGTGAAGTTATTTGGTTAGATGTCAACGATGTACATGCTGATTGAATAATAAAAATGATAATAGTTTGACTACCATGCCCTTTGGGTATGCAAGAACAATTAGAGTTTAACCCAAGTTATTCGTTGTTGACAGTTCAGTTAGATCCTGGAGAAGCAATCAAAGTAGAGCCTGGAGCAATGGTAGCTCAAGCCGGAGTTGAGATGCAAACGCAATCTAGTGGTGGATTTTTGAAAGGACTAAAAAAGATGGCTTTTGGAGGTGAATCATTCTTTTTGAATACATTCACAGCAGGACCCCAAGGTGGGTGGATTAGCCTTGCACCTGGAATTCCTGGCGACATCGCTTGGTTTGATGTTCAACCCAATCAACCCGTATTTATTCAAGGTGGATCATTCCTTGGTAGTACAATGAATATTGAAACTGATACTCAATTCCAAGGAATGAAAGGTTTGTTCAGTGGTGAAAGTTTGTTCTTCATACACGCTACCTGCCCAGATGGAGTTGGAAGAGTTTACTATAATTCATTTGGAGCAATTAAACCAATGAAAATACAACAAGGGCAAACTGTCACAATAGATACAGGACATGTTGTAGCATTTACACATGGATTACAGTATAATATTGGCAAAGTTGGTGGCGTCAAATCATTCTTATTTGGGGGAGAAGGCTTGGTTATGCATTTCTCTGGTGAAGGTACTGTTTGGATTCAGACTAGAAACGTTCCAAGCCTTGCTGGTGCAATTATTCCATTCTTGCCCCCGCCACGATAAAGTCGTCACAAACCACTATCTCGCAGGGCTTGTAGAGCAGCTTCTTGTTCAGGGGTAAGTTCACTAGATTCTGATAATGTAAGTTCAACATCTAGAGGGCCACCATTGTATCCTTGACCACGTAACCTTCGACGGTCGCCTGAACGTGAATTCGGAGGGACCTCTACTTCGACAATCTTGCCTGCAGGTGTATGAATCCTAATTTTTCCACCTAACATCATTGTACTGTATGAAACTTCAACCTGTTGAATCAATCTACCACCTTCCCAACTTCTACCTTCATCTGCATCAATTCTAACAGTGAGTAAAAGATCCCCTGCTAAGCCATTTGCAGATTCATGACCCATCCCTTTGAGTCTCATTACTGAAGCATGCTCTGCCCCACTTGGAACTGTTACTGTAATTTGACTGGTTTTCCGAACAACACCTTGGCGTTCGCATTTGTTACAACCCCTACCTTTACATGAATCACAACGCTTTCTACGAGAAATTGTAAATGGCTTCTTAACTCCAGATAAGGCCTCTTCAAGAGTTAAATCAAGAGGTGATTCGATATTTGCTCCCTTTTGTGATTTGGGTTGTTGATTTTGTCTAGGTCTACCTGTTTGGTCAAATATTGTACCACTACTTTGACCGGAGAAAGGATTGTTGCCTCTTCCACTAAAAAATGAAGATAAAATATCTTCAATACCACCGCCGCCATTGAAATTAAATTCAAAATCACCAACATTTCCACCAGCACCACTACCAAACATGCTTGAAAGGCGTTTTTGTTCGTCAAATTTTCTTCTTTTCTCAGGAGTTTCAATTTTATCATAAGCGGCTTGAATTTCTTTAAAACGACCCTCAGATGCTGCATCTCCAGGATTACGATCTGGGTGGTGTTGACGTGCTAGTTTACGATAAGAACGCTTAATCTCAGCATCAGTAGCATCAGGAGATACTCCTAGGACTCGATAGGGGTCTTCGGCCATGGTTCAAAAACCTCGAGAACGCCAACTCTATTCAACCTCATCATAACAACGCTGATGATAAATGAGTTCTTGGCAACTATGTTGGTGGCAGCGATGGGGGACGATTCAGTTGGGCTTGTTCGTTACACAAAAAGCACCCTAATCGATGATGATTGCACACTCAGAAAGGGAGATTTTATTCTACATCCTGATGGTTCTTGGACAATATCAAAAGGTGATGAGGACGTTGAACAAACCATTGATGGTTCTAATCGCGTAATAACTCGTTCTATGCAAAACTGGCATACACACTTGCCTATGGTTCTCAATAGGGGCATGGGCGAAGGATTAACTCTCAATGACTGGTTAGAAACCAATATTTTCCCTACTGAAAGAAGAGTCACTCCAGAGTTTGTTACAACAGGAACACAAGCAGGAGTTGCAGAATTAATTGCTACTGGTACAACCTTTGCTTGCGATATGTACCACTTCCCCGAAGCTATTGCTCCAGTTTTATCGGAGGCAGGAATCCGTGGTATTGTATGTGGACCAACCACAGATTGGCCACCACCTGAAGATGGTGTGAGCGATAGTGGCAAAGTCATAAATGAATTAGAAACACTACTTCGAGGAGGATCTTTAGGCAATGGTAGAGTAGAATATGGTATTGCTACTCACGCAGTGTATACATGTTCTGAAGAAATACTACGGCGTGCTAGTGATCTATCTAGAAAATATAATGCAAGATTACATATCCATACTTCTGAAACACGCTCTGAAGTTGCTGCTTGTCACTCAGAATTCGGAATGTATCCAATAGAATATCTAGATTCGATTGATTACTTCACTGAAGGCACTGTTTGCGCTCATTGTGGATGGGTAACAAAACGTGAAATGAGAATCCTTGCAAAGCATGGTGCACACGCAGTACATTGTCCCGTAAGTAACCAAAAACTAGCTACAGGAGGAACTCTTTCCTATCCTGCAATGAAAGATGCTGGTGTTGATGTTAGGCTTGGAACAGATGGAGCCGCCTCAAATAATTCACTTGATATGAGGGCTGATGCAAAAGCGGCATCATTGATTCAACGTCACGACCACTGGGATGCAACAATTCTACCACCTACTGAAATGTGGAAACTAGCAACTAAAGGATCGAATGATTGGGTCACTTGGTCACTAGATGAAATCAGCATGCGCCCGCGGGGAATTGATGACCGTAGACTTCTGGCAAACTTGTTGTATTCAAATACAAAATGTCTAGATGTTTGGGTTGATGGTAATTGTTTACGAAAAAATGGAGAGACACTAACAATGAATGAAGAGGAAATTATCTCTAAACTTGAAGAGGCTGTCGCCGATTATTATGATGGCATCAATCCACCTCAAAAATAGTTAAATTTCTTATTAATACAAGAAAAAGGCAAGCCCAATTACTACATATGTCGCCAACAACATAGCACCTTCAAGCCAATTAGATTTACCATCTGCTGCTATAGCATTAGCAATCAATACTGCTAGGAATGTTACAACTGTTTCAAACAATCCAAATTGGAATGTTAAAGGCACATCTAAAAACCAAGCAAAAATTACCATGGCTGGAGCAACAAATACTGCTATTTGAGTACTAGATCCTACAGCGATAGAAAAGCTGAGATCCATTTTATTTTTTGCAGCCACGTGGACCGCAGTGAAATGTTCTGCTGCATTACCAAATAGTGGTAATAAAATCACACCAATAAATAATGTTGGCAAACCTAATTCATCTGCTGCCGAGTCAATAGAATGAACCATAATTTCCGCCATCCAAGCAACCAATACAGTAGAACCAAGCAATAGAGTCATTGCCTGTTTTTTGCCCATTGTTGGTAGCTCATGTTCATGACCGCCATCTGTGGCAAATAAATCAGTATGTGTTCGTAATTGGAATAATAAAAACAAACCATACATTGCCAATAAGACAATTGCTGTAAGATGTGAAAGTGTTACAATTGCATCCCCATGGCCATCACCAATGTAATCATATGCAGTAGGCAATATTAATGCAATTACAGCGAGGAAAAGAAGAGATACATTTGCACCAACTTGTGTTGGTGAAAAACTCTGAACTCTATGGCGGATTCCACCCCACACAAATGCCAGCCCTAATACTAACAATAAATTTCCAAGTATTGAGCCAATTAACGATGCTTGGACAACACTAATCATTGTATTTGCAGTTTCGTTGTCACCTGATTTAAGCGCTGATGCCGCAGCCATAACACCAAATACACAAATTATCATCTCTGCAGCATTACCAAAAGTAGCATTGAGTAAACCGCCTATTGATTCATTTGTTCGTATTGCTATTTGTTCAGTAGACTCACCCATCAAATATGCTAAAGGCATGATTGCCGCCATTGATGTCAAAAATGCCATAGGTGCATTGTGTGTAAATTGGCCAAAATATACGGCTATTGGAACAAAAAAGAGCATCGCTGATAATTTTGAATGCTTTGGATTAATTAGCCTAAGCACCCCATCCCAACTATCATCATCGTCATTAATTTCAACAACATCTTCTTCTGAAACAGTGTCAGGCTCATCCGTCATACCATTGGCAAGATGTGTTTAGTTGTCAATCCTGCGCTTGAAACTATGTTCAAATCATTGTTGCTGCTGTTAATGTCTTCGTTGAGTCAACTCCATCAATTGACCTAATCTTATTTATCACCACACCACCTAAAAGTGCGTAGTCTTCACAAACAATTTTTACAAATAAATCATATTCACCAAATAACAACAATTGTTCAGTAACTTCTGGAATTGTTTTCAATTTATCATAAACTTCTGATTCTCTACCTGGTTCAGCTACAATTAGTACTATTGCGATTGCCTCTGTTGAACGTATCATAATATTTCCACCACACAATATTAGTTTGTTATAGTGTATAAAATCTTCATAGTGTTGTTCTCAATTACCCATCACCTTGATGACTAACACAACCAGCGCGAAAACAATGGATGATGCTTCAGGCTTCCGCGTCGCGATAACTGGAACACCGGGTGCAGGAAAAAGTGAAGTCGTAAAATATGCAATTAATATTGACAAAAAATATGACATTCTAACGGTTGAGGAATTAGCAATTAATAATCAATTAATTGGTGATGTTGATAGATTGGACGGGGCTAAACCAATTGATATTGAATCTTTGAAAACTATTCTAACAAAAGAATGGGAAAAGACTTCACGACAAATTTTCATTGATGGGCATTTGTCACACCTATTGCCGGTTGATGCCATTGTAATCATCCGATGTAATCCTGAAATTTTGAAAATAAGAAACCATTCAAGAGGATGGAGTGAAAATAAAGTTGAAGAAAATTCAGAATGGGAATTACTAGGTTCTGCATGGAACGATTGTAATGAATGGGGTACAATTCCTTGCCTCGAATTAGATTCGTCCGCACAAAGTGTTGAGGCTTTGTTTAGTCAAATTGAACAATGGATAGTAGATGGTTTCAAGCCTAATAGCCAAGAGGAACGAATTGACTGGGTGTCAATCTTACATGGATAAGTGAAAATATGGCTTTAGAAAAAATGAGAGATTGGGCTACAAAAACATTTGATCCGATGGTTGCTAAACTTGGTTTTATGAATCCAAACCATATATCTTGGTTTAGTCTCGCAGTGGCATTTGCTGCTGCTTATTTATTTGCAACATCTAGTAACGACAGTTCTGGTGGATGGCTCTTAATCAGCGGGGCATTACTAACAGCATTTGCTGCTTTTTGCGATGCTATAGATGGCCAAATTGCCCGAAAACACAACAAATCATCTGATTATGGTGATTATTTGGATCATACCATTGACAGAATTGTAGATGCTGGAATTTTAGTTGCTCTTGGCCTTAATTCAAGTTGGGTGGCATCACCACATTTGGGCTATCTTGCAGGATTAACCACCCTTTTAGGATCGTATATGGGTACACAAGCACAATCTGTTGGATTAGGAAGAAATTATGGGGGCTTCAGTAGGGCTGACAGACTTGTAGTAGTTCTATTAGGAGCAATCGTTGCTGGTTGGCAAGGAATTAGTGGCTCCAAAGGTATTGGAGAAATACCTGTGTTTGGTGGTGATTTTAATGGAATATCTACAGTGTTACTCATTGCATTTATTGGAGGAGTCTACACCTTCCTTGTTCGGTTCATTTCAGCTCGTAAACAACTCTTGGAATAATAAACGCCCCCTAGGGGGGCGAGAATAATCGGAAATGATGAATTGTTAATTTATT
Source organism: Thermoplasmata archaeon (assembly GCA_002727675.1). Taxonomy (GTDB): domain Archaea; phylum Thermoplasmatota; class Poseidoniia; order Poseidoniales; family Thalassarchaeaceae; genus MGIIb-Q1. The sequence continues at coordinate 14,051 of PBXQ01000001.1, forward strand.
TGATGCATATGGACATCTTTCTGCGTCAGCCTCATAACCGCCGCGTGACCACCAACCTATCGGAGGAGTTGAGCGTGCACTATAACATGAGACTGAAAACTGTCTCAATGACTTTAATATTAATTCTTACAATGCTCACCCCATTTACCTCCCCAGTAACTGCTGCTGGAGGTGCTGCAACAGACGAAGATATGCAAGCACAAAACGCGATTGCGATTTTCAATGCAGAAAGTGAAGATACTACTGTAATGTGGGAAAACGTGAATAGTGGTTTGATTTCAATTGCTGAAAAATTACAAGAATCAAGATATCTGGTTTATCGTAGCCCTATTCAAATGAATACATCCATGATTATGAATAATGAAATTCCATATATTGGCAATATTTCTGCATGTGTTGGACCATTAACTGGCTGCGCCGGACAAATTCACAATTTCGAATATGATTTACCACCATCCCAAAATGGAACTTTTTATTATGGGATTGCTACAAATTGGGAGGATGTTACAAATGGGACATGGACCATTACTGCATTTATGGAACTAGGTGTTTCTCAAATTGGTGAAGCAATTTATGAATTCACCCATGATATTACTGCCCCTTTTGCAGTTAATGCAACATATTATCCTGAACTAAGTCAAACTAAAATTAATTGGATTAACTTAAATCAATTATCTCCAGGCTCACTTCTTGAAACAGGAGATAACGCGTATGTCTCTATGATTTATCGCCATACAGACCCTGCAACTAGAGAAAATTGGGCTTTCATTAACAAAACATTGGTTGGAAATGTTTCTGCTGGAATTTCTACATTTACATTTGATGTCCCACCAGAAACTGATGAGGATGTTTACTATTCTGTAACTTATATGTATCTAGGATATGAAGATACACGATTTATTGGTGGAGTAAACACCATGGATGCTAATTGGCCAGTGCGTGAAGATAATGTTGCTCCAAGATTAGTCATTGGGGGGGTGTTTGCTACATTCGCGGCAGAACCTCTAGGTGGTACTGGAAATACTACAATTACTTGGAATGATTTAGTACAAGAATCTGGAGCAACATACCATGTTTGGAGATCTGGTGCCCCATTCACTAATACCTCAGATGTTAATGTTGAACACATTGCTAGCGTAAGTTCGGGTATCGAAAGTTTCCGCTATCAAGTCGAAAGAGGTACATTAGGAAATGCATACTATTCTGTAACGGTTGCCGATTCTAGGGGCAACCATAACACCTCAATTGATGGAACTGTACTAGCAGGGCCAGTCGTTGAGAACGCATTCCACCCATGGATTGCTGAACCAACAAATGTTCAAGCTCAATATGTTGGAGAAGGTTGGACAAACGTATCGTGGATAGATCAAATCGGTGCGGAAGGAGAATCTTACCATGTTTGGCATTCCTGGACTAGGCTTTCAGAGTCATCTAACTTGAGTCTTGAAGCCACACTTGTTGCGACAGTACCTGATGGCGTCCAATATGCACGTATTCCTGTACCAGAAGACAAAGACAGAATGTCATATTATTGTGTAACATCTGTTGCTCGCTACAATCACCTTGGAGCTACATACGAGGACACTGGGTTTGCCCAAAACTGTATTCAATTACCAATTAATGAAGACACACTAGCGCCTGCACCAATTCAATTATCAGCACCACTATTACAAAATAACATCGTACAACTATCATGGATTAATTCACTTGCTGAAGATTATGAAACATACACTATTTGGAGGCATTTAGGAGTCCCACTAGAAAATAATGAGACTGGAAACATTTCTGATGCCGATGGCGGATGGGAAATTTTGATTGATAAATATGAGCCTCACTCCGCTGAAACTGGTATATTGAGAGAAGTTTACCTTGAGGAAAATTTGAATCGCAATGCTTGGTATGCAATGACTGTAGCAGATTCATGGGGTAATTGGAGAGATGCAATAACAAATAGATCCAATCTGTGGTTAGTTCATGAAGATACTACCGGACCTAATGCAGACGTACTCGTTTCTTTAGATGGCGGAGATGGGCAAGCCGGGGGAGCGCAAAAAAGTGGAGATTATCGCTTACATATACACACTAATGAAGACTTAGCGGAATTCCCCCACATCCGAGTTTATACTTGTGATTATGACGGAGGGAGTATTGGAAATACATTCACACCAGATGACGAAGTTACTCGTGCTACACCATTCCTTAGTTCAAGTTCACATTTCATTTGGGATTTCTCAATATCTAGTGGCATGAATACAAATGACTTGTGTGTTGAAGCAACACTTATTGATATGGTTGGAAATACAGAAATTTTGGTTTGGGATAGCTGGACAATAGATGCTGTATCACCTACCATAGAATTATTTGCACCATCATCAGAAAACAAATATCTCTATGGTGATGATATCCGGATACGCGGCGTTGTTACAGATGATGTTGCTCTAGTAGAAGTGAAATATCGTGTCATTGATGTACGAGAATTTTATGAAATACCATCTGAATGGGAATTAGTTACAGATGTGACACCATCGGATGCAGAAAATAATATCCTAATTTTTGATATGAAAGAACCTTCTGCTACCTTCATTGAACCAGGCAACCATAAACTAGAAATTATGGCCATAGATACTGCCGGAAACGAAAAAATATTCTATGGATCTTTCTTTGTAGATCATTGCTATGAAAATCTTAGTGGTATGACATTCTGTGAAAGTGGAAGTAAACCATTTTCAGAAGAAACTGTGGAACCAGAAGCACCACCTGATTTGTCAAGCCCACCTTATGTCATTATCATAGCAGTTGCAGCACTGAATGTTCTATTACTTCTATTCACTATCATATTAGGAATATTAGCAGCACAGGACCCATCAAAGAAGAAGAAGAAGGGTGGTGATGATGATGATATGGATGAAGATGATGATTGGATGCTTGAATTCATGGGTGGCGGCGATAGTGGAGCCGCTGCAGATGCAGGACTAGCTGAACTTGAAGCAGCACCATCAAGAGATTTGTCTACTAGTAAGAAATTAGAGGATCAAGATGACCCATTTGCTACTGAGGAAACAACAACCAAGCGCAGACGTAAATCATCATCTAAATCAAAGAGTAAGAAGAAAACTTCTGATGATGATGATGATGATGATGACGACTGGGGCGACGACGACGACGAAGTAACAGAAAAGAAAAGAAGACCAGCCAAGAAAAGAAAGGGCAAATCCGTAAAACGAAAAACGGTCAAACGCAAGAACAATTAATTAATCACCTAATTAGATTAATTCGATAGGAGTGATAATGCGTGATGTCTGTACTCCGCAATTGAGGGATTAGTTTGTTTGGCATGGACGACCCCGTTAAAGTTCTAAATCAACTAAGACATTATGTATCAGATGGCAGGCTAGAAATTGCTGAAGTTATGGCAGAAGAATTAACCAACTTATTGTTATCAGAAAAAAATAGAACAATTGATAGACAAGAATTATTGGTCTTAGCTTTAAGAGACCATGCTAATATATTAGAGATTAGACTAAAATGGAAATCTAGTATTAAGGTGGCAAATAGACTTAGTAAAGAAAAGAAGAGTCTTATCTCATTACGAGCAAAAAATAAAATTGTTCAAACTCAAGAAGATTTGGTGTTAAATTTACAAGACCACATGCAAAAGGGTAGAGTTTTTCTTCAAATGGGAAAAATGGGGAAAGCAATTACTTGTTTTTCTTACCCTGTAAAAACAGGATATATCGAAGCTTTTCTATTATCAATAGAAGCACACGTACAATGTAAAGGAAGCCTGAAAAAAGCTACTAAATTAGCAAAATCATTGAACAACAGTTTAGGCGAATGTGGGCCACTATCAAGAGAGAATAATGAGTTCTATTTATATTCTCAATTTGATCAAAAAACTAGTTACGAAAAAATTTCAACATCTATTCAGAAGTGGTTACAACCATCACTTAATTTGAACACTCAGGTTGCTGCAAATTTAGCCCAAAAATTAGAATCATTTAATTCTCAAAAAGAAGCAATTGAAAGAGGTGAACAAGCAGCTAATGCCCGCTTGCAATCTGCAATAGATTCACTACAACCTGCAATTGATTATCACGAATATTCACAATCAAGCAGATAATTTGTGAACTATTTCTTCCCTAAGAAATCCTGCCAATCATTGCAAGATGGGCACCATGTCCAACGATTACCCTGGTGCATTACCTCTTGAACAAAACCCCCACATGTTTTGCAGGGCAAATGCATTTCAGGAGTAGGAGGAGTAGATGGGGGAGAAAAGTTACTACTACTAGGTTGAGACATTGAATATGCACCTTCTACAATTTTGGCTGTTTTACGATTATATCTAATCCCCATAAACCCAATAATTGCAATAGCAATTATCCCTATTGCAATTACAGGGATTAAATTTGTAGAGGACTCTTCAACTTCTTCATTACCATCATTATTTCCTGTTTGATTACTAGAATCATCTATTGTAGGAGGGCAGCCATTATTTTCAGGTACACCTGATGTATTTGGGCAAGAATCTTGAGAATCTATTACTCCATCACCATCGGAATCATTTACAGTGTTATTAATAGAATTATCAATAGAATTATCTATACTATTATCATTTATTATCCAAAGAGCTGTCCAATTACTACTCATTGAATCACCATCATCTGGAACTGCAACAATTCGTACATGAAGGCGATGTTTTTCAGAAATGGGGGAAATAGAAATTGTATCATCCACAGCACCAAATGTTGTCCAAACTTGAATTGTAGAAAAATCTTCATCGGATGGAGAAAGCGTATTATTATCAGAATGAGAGATTAGCATTCTAATTACATCAGTATTTCCTACTACCGAATCCCATTTGACTTGTACATTCCAATTATTTTCATCATTGGAAATTATGGCTTGTAAATTAATAGGCATCATGAAGGGTAAGTTTTCATTGCATAATTCTGAATCTGTAGGGTGTAAATCAATATCCAAACCTGTAGCAGAATTCACTGGGCAACCATCTCCATCAATATCAGACCAAGCCAAATAATCTGTTGGAAAAGCATCGCCATTTTCTACTCTTAATCCGTCTGAGGAATTAGTATATGTGTAATTATCCCCATAACCATCTCCATCAAAATCATTACATTGACTAGGATCAGAAATGAAAGCATCGCCTATTTCGTTAATCCTCAAACCATTATCATTTCCATATGAATAATTATCACCACAACCATCACCATCTAAATCTCGGAATTGTTTAGGATCATTAATGAAAGCATCACCAGATTCTCCTACCCGTAATCCATTTTCATCTATTTGAAATGTGTATTCATCACCATAGCCATCCCCATCACTATCCCACCATTGATTAGGATTATTTGGAAATGCATCTGCTGTCCCATCTGGACTTGCTAACCATGTTGAATCCGGATCACTATATCCATCCCCATCACTATCTGGACAACCATTTCTATCTTCATCACTAGTTCCTGGCGTGTTTGGACAAGAATCACCAGTTGGATAGTTCATATTGTCCCCCCAACCATCTCCATCCCCATCATAATGTTGTGTTGGATCATTAGGGAAATCATCTTGATCATCTAACCAACCATCTCCATCAGCATCTTTCTTCAATACTAATAGCACTCCTGTATGATTCATCGTAACTAATCCATCTCCATTAAACAAAAATCCTAATCCTCTTGGAATATGATTTACCAAATACGTATACTCCAATGTATTATTTCCTAAATCATAAAATTCTAATTGACCNTTTAATGATGTGGAAGCGTTTCCAGTTCCAATTACCATTAAACCTTCACTCATCATTATAGTCAATGAAAAAGGTTCATGAGATATAGAAGTTGAACGCATTTGAAGTTGTGATTGAACATCCCACATGATTACCTGCTTATCCCATCCTGCAGTAATCAGAACATTTGCATTCGGCATCCATTTTGTAACTCCAACATATCCATTATGAGAATATTGAACACCATCATCAACCCAATTTTGTGGTGAGGGGTCGGATGTATTCCATAATCTTACATCACCTGATTGTCCAACAGAAGCTAATATCTCATCATAATCATTAAATTGAACCGTCCAATAAACTTCAGCATATTGCCACTCTTTGAAAAATTGACCAGACAAAGGATCAATAATTGCTATATGCCCATCTAAATTGGTATTCACTGTATTAGAAGACCATGAAATGGCAGCATAACCTTGTTGATGCATGTCTATTCTACCAAATGCACCAACTGTTTGATGTTGGCGCAAATCAAACATCCAAGAAAATTTACCAAACTCATTGCAAGAAATTATGACACCATCGCTAAATCCACCATAAGCTTCACCGTTATACCAACCAACTGACTTTGTATATGGAATTGAATAAACCACTTGACCAAATTCAGGATGGAAACACTGTGCCATTATTGAACCGTTGATTGTTGAACGAATTGTCAAAGTTCCAGATGATTCTGCTACCACAACCATATCTTGAAATTGGGATGAGGCTATTTCTCTGACCAAATTTGGCCCAAAACGACGATANGGCGTGAAATCGGTATTCGCAGAATCTACTTTCCATATCTCAACACTACCATCTTTACCCGCTGAAGCAACTAATTGATCTGAACTACCTATTGGTTGGATTGTAGTTGTAGNTACTGCTGTAACATCCTCTGGGATTCCTGTGNTATTCGAAACTATAGAATGCCAACCAAAATCTGTTTGAATCATACCACCAGTATCTATAATTGATATCTTTCCNGGATCATATAGNCCAACAGCAAGATAAGATCCATCCTGTAACCATGCTAAACTGCTTACATTCTGAGGTATCGCAGCATACCAAATCATAGAACCATCTGATTCTGCAAAAGAAGCTGCTACACCCTCCCAATACCCTGGATTATTTGGAGATGGATGATTGTAAGCAACGGAATAAGAAAATGCAGTGGGTTCCCAAGCAACCGCCCAAGCAGTTGAATTAGTACCTCCAACATTTCTCTCCCATGATAAACCACCAGTATTTACATCGATACCATAGGCAACATCACGGTATGATGGAGCACCATTAGTATAAGTTACATTACGACCCAATGCCACTACAGTATCTCCATTGGGTGAGATAGCACAATCGGGAGACCAATATTGAGTGAATAAATGAACTGCATTAGCAGGTGTTCCTGAGATGAAATGATCCAAATTAGCAATTACAACTTCACCTCCCATAAAATTATGATTAATATCGCCACAAAATACTACTTTAGAATGAGCAATGGATACGTCAAGACCCCAAAGCCAACCATCATATGTTCCTGTCAATGAATCGGTCCATACTCCAGAACGCATTTGTGTTGATTTATTTGGTTTAGAAGAGCCATTATCAATTACTTGATATGAATACCAATTAATTCCATTATCGCCAACCAATACCCAATCATTTGAAAGCCAAACAACATCAACAACTGATGCATCGTGGTGAATCCATAATAACACACGGCCATCAGAAACATTCCAGACAAATAAACGATTATCCGTAATATCTACACCAGCAATTTTCGTACCATCTGGACTAAAATCTATATCCCACAAAGCACCTTTAGATGTGGGCTGCCATATATTATCAGACCAACCNGCTTGAAGAATNGGTGCATCATTCATATTCCATTGAGCACTACTTGAATTAGTNGCTATTTTTTCTTCTTGTAATTCACTTTCTGCTGGAACGAAATTAAACAATAAAGTTGACAATAAAATCAATGTTAACAGGAACGGCTTAGCCTTCATCATGCCTGCTGAATAGTTATACCACTTTGAACTTCGGGATGAATGGCCCCCAATATGACTAATTTCTCATTCGGGGGNAATTAATTACTTAGAGAACCGCACTNAAAGGGTGCTTTGTCAGCGTCAAGGTTAAGGGTGCTTCAGTTAGCCTCACGATATGCGCCATTTAATTGACCGCGTGTTAGAATTACAAGAAAGTGAAATTTCTACCGAAGATAAAGAAGAAAAATCTGNAATTGAAACTATTCCAGGTGACGAAGAATTAGTTGAATTATTAGCAAGTTTAGCACCGAGAATACGTGTTTTTGGTTGCGGGGGTTGCGGTTGTAATACTGTACAAAGATTGTCTGATGAAGGTTTACTATCTGGAGATCACATCTCAGGATATGCTGTAAATACAGACGCCCAGCACTTACTCAAATCAAAAATTGAAAAGAAGATTCTAATTGGCCGAACTGCGAGAGGAAGAGGTGCTGGCGGCGACCCAGAAAAGGGAGAGAAAGCTGCTTACGAATCTGAAAGAACGTTANCAAATATTGTTGATGATTGTGACTTGGCTTTTGTTACCGCTGGATTNGGTGGGGGNACTGGAACTGGTTCAGCCCATGTTATGGCAAGGTTAGCAAAAGCATCTGGAGCGTTGACTATTGCCGTAGTAACATATCCATTTTCATCTGAAGGAACCCTACGCAGACAAAATGCAGAATGGGGACTTGAAAGGCTAAGAGAAGTCTGCGATACTGTTGTGGTTTTACCAAATGAGAAATTACTTGAAGTTGAAGGNGTAAGAGACTTNCCCATTGAGGCGGCATTCCGAGTTGCTGATGAATTATTGATGAGATCAATTGCTGGTGTAACAGAAATGATTACCAAAGAAGGTCTTGTAAATCTTGACTTTGAAGATTTACGAAGTGTAATGCTCAATGGAGGCGGTATGGCAATGATTGGATTGGGTGAAGCAACTGGTGGTNAAAGAGCCGTTGAAGCAACGGTTGAAGCATTAACATCACCACTACTAGACATCGATGTTTCTGATGCACGCGGCGCTTTGGTTAATGTCGTTGGCGGGCCATCTCTAACATTAGGAGAAGCAGAGAGATGTGCACAAGAAATTCGAGAGAGAATTAACCCTTATGCTAGAATAATTTGGGGGGCAACCGTTGATGAAAATATGGGCAATGAGTTGCGTGTTCTGTTGGTTTTAACTGGAGTTAAAAGCCAGCAAATATTTGGTGCCACGGCCCATCAACAAATGCAAACTATGCGTAATCGAAGTCTTGAATTCATAAATTGAAAGAAGCGTTGATGTTAAAGAGGACCCCTATGTCGGCATGAACCCTAAAGGGGTTCAATCATGTCTAGCAGCGACTCTAATACTAAATCCTTTGAAGATAGGGTTCAAGCTAGGCAAGACCAGTTTGAAACTTGGATTCGTAGTTTTGGAAAAGGATCTTGGGCACGAATTTTAAGAATGGCACGTAAACCATCAAAGCAAGAGTTCAGACAAACGGTATGGGTTTGTGGAATTGGGATGTTTGTTCTCGGTTTCATTGGATTCATTATGCTTTGGCTGATGGATACTGAACTGCCTAAATTTTTCAGTTGGTTAGTTGGATAAATATTTAGGAGGTATGAAAATGTCTGATGGGTTTATTGTTTTCATTCGTAACGCTGACAAGGTACTTCTGCTCAAGCGTTCTGAGGAAGTGAGTGATTTTAATGGAAAGTGGGATGGAGTTTACGGTGTCGGCGATGCAAACGATATTGACCACATATTTACTAGAATNGAAGATTCAACTTCTATCCCAAAAGATACCCTGACCTTCATTAGAAAGGGAGAGCCNCGTGGTATTGAATTTGGAAACAGATTAAACGAAGTCACTCCAATATTAGTTACCAGTACTGCAGATATTATTGAGCCACGAACAATCTATGATGAGGCTATATGGGTAGANCCTGGTTTTGTTAATGTATTCAGTCCTAATGAAATAGAGGGTTCTGATGATGTTAGTGTAATGCAAGAACGACCTACTGTTCCACAATTAGGTGAAATGTATGGGGATGTNTCTGCTTTCCTATTCATGCTCAAAACCACAATTGGCCAAGAACAGAAAATTGCTAACGAAATTCGTGCACGGCTATCAGGTACCGGTTCANTAGTTGATGTTCAAGATGAAGTTTTCTCAGTTGTNCANCCTAGAATGATGAGAGGGTATNTTTTTGTTGAAGCAACAGCAAAGCATCATGTTGAGAAATTAATCGGCCGTGCTGGCGGAGTTACTACACCAATGCGCGGGGCNGCTAAAGTCCTCCCAGGTGAAGCNCCTTTCGAAGTTGTTTCTAATTACTTAGAACCTAAATCTGCTACTGCAGGAATTGAAGTTGGNAATGTTGTAGAAATTCGTGTTGGTCATTTCAAGGGTAACCGCGCAAGAGTTACCGCCGTTGCTGAAGGAAAAGAAGAAGTTACTGTAGAACTTTTCGAAGCGGCTGTACCAATCCCAATTACAATGAGAGCAGATAATGTAAGGGTCACTGAGCGCATTGGCTAAGATGATATGGTTCTCGCGGCGGNTAAATAGGGGAAGTAAGTCGGCCGGAACCCAAATAGTGAGGTGAATCAATGTCAGACAACTGGACAGCACGACGNATTCGCACTACAGTCATTGGTAAGGGCAAGAAGTTCAATGGTTCTTGGGAAGGGGAAATTGACGTAGGTTCTGACCCCGAAGTTCATAATATCACATTAGATCAAATTATTACCATTTCAAATGAAAAGGCACCAGATTTGACTGGAAAAAATGTAAAAGCACGTTCACTCGAGGTCATGGGTACTTGTGTATCCATGCGTTGCCACATAGAAGGCATACGAGCAAAGGAATTTATAACAAAGGTGAAAGCAGGAGAATACGACGATAAATTCAGTTGATTCACGAGTTGCGGGAGAGGGAAACCTCGTTTACCGCAGGGGTGAGAAATAATGGAAGAAAAAATTAACTCAGCAGTAAAAAAGGCGCTGGAATCNGCGCCTGAAAGAAANTTTGTTGAAAGCATCGAAATGGCATTCACCATCAAAGATGTTGATCTAAAAAATCCAGCAAACAGAATAGAAGAGAACGTTCGCCTCCCTCGCGGGCGTGGCAAAGAAGTAAGCATTGCAATATTTGCAGGTGGAGAAATGGCAACAAAGGCAAAGAAAGCCGGACTTGTTGTTATTGAACCTAATCAGATTGAAGATTTGGGTGGAAATAGGCAAAAAGCAAGGAAATTAGCAAACAAGCACGATTTCTTCCTTTCTGAAGTTCCACACATGGCCACAATTGGCCGATTTTTAGGTATTGTTTTAGGTCCNCGTGGAAAGATGCCACGTCCAGTCCCACCAAATGTTGACCCCGGAGCAATTGCAGCAGGTCTACAAAACACTTCAATTGTTAGAAGTAGAGATAAAATCACATTTCATACAATAGTTGGTTCACGAGAACAAACTGAAGATGATATTTCAGCAAATGCAATGGAAATGTGGAAGCGTGTGACTTCTAAATTAGAGCGTGGTGCAGGAAACATTCGCTCCCTATACATCAAAACAAGTATGGGGCCTTCCATTAAAGTGGAGGTGGACGTAATATGATGATNCCAAAGATTGCAGATTGGAAACCNGTTAGAGTTTCCGAATTGGCAGATATTCTNAACCGAGACGGGGTTGTTGGTATTGTTGACACCACNGGTGTACCTGCAACAGCTATGCTTGGAATGCGTAGTTCACTACGCGACCAAATGACCCTAACAATGGCAAAGAAAACTCTATTCAAGTTAGCATGGAAAGAAGCCGGTCTTGATTTAGATATGTTAGAAGAAATGTTGGCACGTGCAGAACAACCTGTTCTTGTCCATACTTCACAACTAAACGCGTTTCAACTATTCAATGAATTAGAGAAGACAAGAACTGGAAGATCAGCAAAGGAAGGAGATATTGCACCTCAAGATATTATTGTTGAGCAGGGTGAAACTGATTTCCCACCTGGTCCAATTGTTGGTGAATTGTCATCTGTTGGTATTCCTGCAAAAATAGACAAAGGAAAAGTTATGATTCAAAAAACAGTTACTGTTGTTGAAAAAGGAGATGAAATCCCTGGTGATTTGGGATTAATGCTTGACAAACTTGGAATCAAACCTATTGAAATTGGAATAATTCTCTGTGGTGCTGTACAAGATGGCATACTAATGCCACCTGAAGATCTTGACTTGGATATTGACGGATTCCGCAGTAAGATTGCTCAGGCTGTTTCAGGATCCTACAATGTGGCATGCAACATTCACTGGTTTACACCAGAAACAATGCCCGCTCTACTATCTAAGGCTGGGAGTGAAGCACTCTCTGTCGCAGTGGAGGCTGGAATCACAAATAGTGAAACCATGCCTCTATTCATCTCCCGTGCTAACGCACGGGCATTGGCCCTCGCTGGTCAATTAGATTCCGCCGCACTTGACGATGAATTGTCAGGTATGCTTGGAGCAGTAGCGACCACTACTGCTGCAGCCCCTACTGAAACCGCACCTGAAAAGGAAGAAGTTGAAGAGGTGGCTGAAGAAGAAGAGGAAGCCGGTTTCGGTGGACTCGGAGATCTATTTGGTTGAAAGGAAGTGAAAAAATGGAATATGTATATAGTGCAATGTTGTTGCATTCAGCTGAGAATGAGATAAACGAGAAGAATGTTAGTGCAGTCCTAAAGGCTGCAGGCGTTACTGCTGACGACGCGCGTGTGAAAGCACTTGTCGCTAGCCTAAGTGATGTTGACATTGGAGAAGCAATGAGTGCTGCTATCGCAGCTCCTGTCGCTGCTGCTCCTGCTGCTGGCGGTTCTTCTGCTGCTGCAGAGGCTCCTGCTGAGGAAGCCCCTGCGGAAGAAGAAGAAGACGATGGCGCGGGCTTCGAAGGTCTCGGATCTCTATTTGGCTGAGTTAAACAACCCAGACTAATTGCGACACGCTACTCGCGTTATGCTAAACAGTGCATATGCTCGCAAATTACGATTTCATAGAAATTATTAGCAATCGGTTATGACCGATGAGTCCGAGGGAACAATATGGGTGCACCACGCCATCTCAAAGTGGAAACTTGTGTTTCACCAACAGATGCAGTAAGGGCATTACGTCAATTAGTAATTGAAGCAAATTGGAAAGGCAGGAGAATACAAGGTAGTAGACTTGTAGATAGATGGGCAATTATCGTACCATTAGCTCAAGGAGCAAGAACTATTGGTTTAGTAATTGAAAATGGGCCACTAAAAGAAGTCGCTATGGAAGCATATAGCCATGTTCAAGGATCTGCAGGGTCATTAACAATTGTAGAATGGTTAATTCCAAATCATTTAGAAGAAGAGTGGAGAGTTTTGTTCTCACACTGGACTACAAGGCTTCCAAAATGCCCCTGGAAATGGTCATTTAGAGAAAGGTCCACAATTGGTTTTCTATTACCTGTATGGGGTAGATCAAAAAAGACATTCAAAAAACAAGGAATAGATATCAAAAAAGGAAGTTGGCCCGATACAGAATTACCATCATGGCCCCCTGAAAATTGGGCAATTCCTGATGAAGAAGAATGAACCCAAAAAGTGTCACATTGATAACTTAGAAGCGCCCCACCCAATATGAGGCGTAGGCGTGTCATTGTCTGAGAAAATGTTTGGCTCCCAAAGAGCAATCACAATTTGGGTTGTTTCTATTGTCTTTGCAATAGTATTCCCTGCTTACTTTTCCTACATGGCTAGTAGTTCGGATGCCATGGGTGGAGCTGCTGCTGGAGCAAAAGGTAAATGGCAAGTAAATTTCATTCAAGACAATTTGACTTCTGATGAAACAATGAACCTTGCAGATGGAGAACAAGGAGATTTCTTCTTTGATCTAGATTCTGGTGACATGATGATTGGTTATGTCGAAATTACGGTTAGTTGCAACGATAATGATGAGCCTGGACCTGGGCCGGGTGTAGATGCCGTTGATGTACAAACTGATTTTTCAGAAGTAGAAGGGACGCCGGATGATGAATCAGGTAGTGGTTCTTGTAATGGAGATGCTGTGAGTTTTACAATTCAAATAACACCTGATTGGGACGGATCATCATACATCACAGAAGGCGTCAGCAAAAATGATATTGAAGCAAAATGGAATGATGGTGGCAATGGTTCTGGGGAATGGCTTACTTCTGTAACCATGGATGTAAATAGTCCGGGACCTGAGATCATTACTGGATTTGTAGATAGTGATGAAGATGTCACTGTATCTTGGAGAGCAGCCCTATACAGTCTTGATATTACAGCAGTGGCTGAAGAACTCTGAGGTGAAATAATGGCACTCATCGGATTCGATGAATATCACATGGGGCCATCTATGGCTAACCCCGATGCAGATGGACTTAGTTCATTGGCAAAAATATTGGAAAAGTCTAATCATAAACTAGAAATGATTCAAGATGAATACGACATTACTCAAGAATTACCATGGGATGTAATAGTTATTCCATTTCCAAAAGAAAAATTTAGTGTTGAAGAAATGATGGCGCTTCAAACACATTTGCGCTCTGGTAAATCGATTTTACTTCTAGCGGAATGGGGAGATTTATATGGTCACGTTGACTATCTAAATGAGTTAACAAAAACATTTGGAATTGAAATTCAGAAAGATAGAGTTACAGATCATCAACAACATATCACCAAAAAAATGGAATTAGGTGGAGTTGTTCTTGGCGAAAAAGAAGTCCCACATTATGTCAAGATCACTAATTTTGCAGAACATGAAATTACCTCTGGAGTTAATCAATTGATATATTTCTCAGGATGTTCGCTCAAAATTAGTGAACCTGCGTTTACTATTGCTGCTACATCTGAATCCTCATTTGGAGATATCGACCTTGACTCTGAATTAGACGATGATGAGATTCAAGGTGAATTGACAATTGCGGCTGCGAGTGAAATAAATGGTAGGCTATTTGTTATT
>PBXQ01000023.1 GCA_002727675.1 Thermoplasmata archaeon
GGCTGGTGTTATTGCAGCATGTGGTTTGTATGCAATAGAAAATCATGTGGAACGCCTATGTGAAGACCATACTCGCGCCCGTCGTTTAGCTGAAGCAGTAAACGCAATGGATGGTTTCAGTGTCAATCTTGATAGCGTTGAAACCAATATGGTGTACATAGAAGGTGAATTATCTGCATTGGAGATAATTGATGGATTAGCAGCGCAAGGTATTGACGTGCTTGATGTTGGGCCTACAGCAGTCCGAGCAGTGGTTCATTTACATATTACCGATGAAGATATTGATGCTGTAATTGAGGCTTTTTCTTCACTCTAAAATTCCCAAATTATTGATTTCAATAATTCCTTTGTCAGAAAATTACTTTCTTAATATACTGTCAACTTTTTCTCTAAAATATGTTTTGGCAAAACTGCTCTGCTACTTCAGAAGAAGTACAGTCTATTGATAACTGATAATAGGTGTAGAACCATGGTTGAATGTATTATTTGTGATGAAGAAATAGAAACCGAATATGTCCGTTGGTGCACTCAGTGTGAACGTTTCGCTCCATTATTGGTTGGCGCAGGTTTTGAAGGCAGACCTAATTGGGAGGTAAGGGCTGAGATAAATACAATTCTTTCAGATGATAGGGGCAGATCGTCTACAAGGAGGTGGCGTGTTCTACTTGAAAAATATCAAGGCATAGATTCAGATTGGGCGTTCAGGGTTAATAGTGAACAAAATAACAACAAATCAGATCCATGGTTTGTTACAGATGAAGTTAAAGAAAGACAATTAGAAAAACTTTGCCAAGTTTGCTGTATTAGGGGTAATAATAGTACTGATGAACAGATTAAATTATTACAAAAAGGAATACCTTTGCCAGATGGTTCTCTATTATCTACGGTGGCTAATAACTGGGCTATTGATGGAAAAAAACTTCCAGGCCAGGTCCCTTACAAGCACATATTGAAATCACTAACAGGGAATAGTGTAGAAAAGAAAAATATTGAAGGTTGTAATTGGAAATTATTACTGACATCATTGCAATTAGTGGCAAATAATCCTTGTGAGGAGATTTTACGTCGGCTTCCAAACCGTCATGAACTAAGACATCGTTATGATTTGATGCGTAGGAATCATGGTCCAGGGCTACAGTTGTTTCAGGGGGCTAATTTATTTCTTAATTGGAATTTTTGGGTTGAAAATATGATTGTCAATCCCGAAGTAGATCCACGTGGTGTTATTGTTGGTCTTAGGCAGCGAAACCAGCAAGTTAAATCAAACAATAAAATTGATTGGAATTTGTTGGAGGATTATGGTCCTTGGGCTACACGATGGAGGTCATTAATTGATCAAGGCGCACAAATGGCGCTAATGCGAATATGGGCGGGTCCATCAATTAGAATTAAAAATTCCAGAATACAACTTAGGACCATTAAAAATGGTGCTTGGATGTGGTCAAACGTACCACCGTGGCCCAAGCTTTGGGCTTTACTTTCTAGTTGGGCATTATCTCCTCCGTCTACTAAAGAGCATCAATTGCTAAGAGCAATTCAATGGTGTTGGAATGATCCCTTCGAAGAATTAATTCCTAAAGAACCGGAGAGAAGGGCTTTGAAATTATTACGCCAAACATGTGATAGTTCTGATAAATTATCAATTTCTAAATCTGGTGAATCTGTAGTTTATGTTGAAGGTACATCTGGATTATTTTATCAAGTGGGTTCAGGGCCAGGCGCCCACAATGCGCGCTTTACTGTGAAGGGGGCAAAATCACTTTCTCAATTACAACAAGGGGAGGGTAAAGCAATATGCATACATGAAAAAGGGCATTTTAAGAAATTACCATTGGGTGATGTTTTTGCTAGTGTAGTATTAACTTTGATGGACGATCTAACATCAGCAAATAAATTGGAACCTCTGGCTGGATTTATTCATCGCAATGGTTCTGGTGGTGATTTTCTTGAACGGCGCGAAGCTGAAGTGATTCCAAGGTGGCTAGATCACGAAAGAAATCGTTGGTTTCTGAGAAGAGATCGTGGTCGCTGGTTGAATATTTTCCCTGAAGTCTACAGGATATTAATCAATTTACCAATAGGTAGTGTATTACGCCTTCCCATTGTTTTACCCAACCCAGCAATTATCGATAATACAGAAGTAGCTTGGTTAATTGACACTGCAGATGAAGGTGAATTAGTTCGTAGTTTGGCACGTTTAGCAGGTTTTAGGGATGCTAATGTAGGGGATATTGAAGGCTATAATGCATTTGAAAGAATTATGGTTCCAATAGATGGAGTTAGGAGAGATTTGGTTGAAATGCTAGGTCCATACGAAAGACGTTTTGGCCGCCCGGGGGAGCCTCCTTGGTGGAATTTATTTCCTAATCCAATTGCTCCAAATAGATTACAGGAACAATTGCCAGAGGGATTAAACAGGCCACTAGAAGATTTCATCATTAACAACCCTCCATTTCGTTAACATTGAACCGAGGCATTGACAAGGAAGAACTTCTTCCGGATGGTATGAAACGCATATTCATTGTTTTGATTGGGGTTATGTTATTTCCGTCGATAAATGCTTTACCACATACTGAAATAGAATCTCAAGGTGTTTTTGGTGGTTATGGTGTTACAGTTTCTAGTAATTATACTAATTCAAGTGCTGGTGGATTAATCATGGATTCTCCAGCGATTGTAGAAGTGTATACTGCAACTTGGTGCGATAATTGTGTTGATTCTGAACATGCATTAATTGAATTATTAAGTGAAAGAAATGAGAATGTGCAAGTTATGTACCATCACAGATATATTGGTGAGATTGAAGA
This sequence comes from Thermoplasmata archaeon, assembly GCA_002727675.1. Taxonomy (GTDB): domain Archaea; phylum Thermoplasmatota; class Poseidoniia; order Poseidoniales; family Thalassarchaeaceae; genus MGIIb-Q1. Next base: position 2,808 of record PBXQ01000023.1, read on the forward strand.
TCCATTTGGTAGTCAAAATGGGGATGAACGTGTGTTAGAGAGATATGGTACCATTCTTCCACCAACAGTTGTGTTCCATGGTGATCAAGTAAAATCTGGAAGTGTAGCTGATGATTGTGATGGTTGTGATGGTACACTTAAGTCAGAGTATGGTTTTTTACTAGATAAAAAGCCAACATCTTATTCTGGTTGGACATCCGAATTTTCGTGGAGCGGTAACAATTCTAGCGGTATATTAAATTGGTCTTTAGAGCCACAAGGTGAAGAATTCAACTCTGAAATAGTTATTACGACAAGNTTGTTGGTGGTTGAACAATCAGCATATTTTCCAGAGGGNAGTAATGGTTTAGACAATTATGATCACGCTGTACGTGCAGTATTCACNCTCAATGGNGTATTNGGGGGGGAAGAACAACTTGACTTNCCACAATCGTGGGATGGTGATGATTTGTCTCTAGTTCTAATACATGATTGGAGAGAAATAAANGAAGAAACAATCACAGNAGAACCTTCTGAAGATNGTGGGTTGTTGGGNCTACCTAGTTTGGGGTTATTTTGGGTGGTAGTAAGTTTACTTTCAGTTGCTATGTNCAAAAAGANATATTGATGTTTTAGGCAGTAGTNCCTTTGCGTTTGTATTCTTTAATCANNGTCTTAATGCTCTGATTGCCTGCTTTTTGTTTTAGTTTTGAATTTACTCCGCCTACAGTTAATAGAAAAATATCTTCTGCAATTGCAGTTTTGGTTAATTTAGGAATTTTATTTTCCTCTAGCCCACAGATTGTTATCATTGCTAGTAGCATGTCTGGTTGAACATCCCCCATGGGTCCATCGCCATTATCATCTAGTATACGAATTCTTTCTTCAACCCATTCAAGCAAAGGTTGAGCGCCAACAATATTCTTTTCTTTTACCCAATTTCTAAGTCGTTCTTCAAAAGCATATAGCGCCCTACTTCTGTTAATTAGTAGGGTTCTGTGGTGGTTGATTCTGTTAGTAGTGCAATATCTGGTGATTTTATTACGTAATATGTTGACACATCGGTGGACATCATTATAATCTAACCCCAATTCTTTTGCATCAATTTTCCACAAATAGTAATTGATCTGATTCATTTCTGAAAGAATTCGTTGTGTGGCGATTGCACAAACCGATATGACGTACAATGGACCCTTGCCTTCTTTATCCATCATATACCTCATTTGATTTCTTGGTAATTCACCATAATCAGAATATTCGGGGTTGTCGGTAAAACACATATTAATCACCATTTCAGCAGTCCTAGTAGTGCTATCACAATTTGATAACCTCCTAATTTCATCTAATATGTCGTTAGCTCTGACGTTTCTTCTACAGTTGGCACGCTGATCAATACGAATTAAATTCCCCATCCCTAATTTCCTAGCTTCTCTTGCATCGATGTAGGTTCTTCTTGTGTTTTTTGCCACTAGGCTATCGTTTCTCGATGAACTTATGTGTGCTCCATCTCCTACTTGTGTTGATGGGTGTTGGTAATCAATTATATTCTCAGAAAGCACAGTGCCGCATGAGTTGCAAACCAACTCTCCCATTTCTTTGTCATCATCAAGATCTTTACATCCACATTCATTACATTTGCCGATTTTTTCATAATTCATAACATCACCATTTTTGTTTGACCATCTATTCCGGCAACAAATGCACAAACAATTATCCGTTCATGTTATTGTTGTTATATTTTATTAGATGTTTATAATATAACTACTCAAATGACTGATAATCTTTATTTATGTACTTCAATGCTGCTTTTTTGCGGTTAAACCGGCGTCATAGTTCAACCTTTATGAACGTATCGTATAGAAACATGAACCGTTCATGATTTAGTTGGAGTTAATGTTGTTTATATCAAACATCCTATGTGTAATTCAAATCTATAAACGCTTCAGATGTTTTTCCTTAACTGTTTATTACTTAATTTTCCTTCCCTAAAAATAGAATTTTCACTTGCTTAATTATTCGTTTCGTCCAGGAGATATATCTACATAAGAAGTAAAATTACTCGAACGTTCAAGAACCCTCACGCTTTCAAGTGTAATCTAGGGGGCCGCAGAAGTGTCATTACTAACTATGGAAGAAATCCCCTTAGGAACTAACTTGGATTGGTTGGAGTCTCATTTTCAATCGCAATTAATTAATCCCCAGTCATTGCAGAGAGGGGGACCCCCGCAAATATTGACAATCCATCCAACTGAATCTAGTCGTAGAGAAACTTTGAATCAATTAGCATCAATTGGTGATGAAGGAGTTCCTATTGACCGTTCAGTACATCATACCTTAGATAGTTTAATTTCTTCTTTACATTCAGAGTTAAGGCAGCCACGATGTATTTCAGAAACAGGGGAATTTAATTTATTATTACACACTGAATGTACTAAGGCAGCCAAGAAACTAGCATTTCCATTAATGCATAGTTCCCCTAAGCAACATTGGGGTTGGGGAAAAACTAGAGATTTAATGAACATGAATAAAGCATTGAGTGAAGAATTAATTACAACAATTGTTTCTCCAGATTTAGATTCATTCCAGAAAATTTTATCTAATCTTGCTAAGAAATTGGGAGGTATTCATCCTGTTGAACAATTGTCTATAGTTGTTAAAATTCTCGAATCGGTATCAAAGGAAAAGGTACCTTTTGGTTTAACAAAAATTGATGGCATAATCTTGCTAAACCATTCACCTACTATGACTCCCATGCGTCAAAGATTGATTAGAGCCTTGAATAGATTCAAACCCATACATGTTCTTTCTTATGCTGGTAGTTATCGTTTAGGTATCCATGGCTTTGTTCCAGACGATATATCACCCATTCGTAGAGAATCGGATTTACCCGAATGGGTTCCAAAGCATATCCCATGGACGGGGTTGTCAAGTGAAACTATTGAGTCAAAAGAAGGGAACGTAAAAAACACAGATAATCAGATCAGATTACTAGTCCCACGTATTGAACGTTCAATAGAGGCGACACACGCATTAATTGATGCCGCAATTAATTCTGAGAACCCCCCAGAATCCATTCTAATTGTTGATCCCTCTTCATCATCAAATATTGAAATATGGAAATCAATGATCAAATCTTTTGGTTATGAATTACCTAGTTCGAGTATATCATCTAGAGAAAGTCCAGGAGTTCATTGGTTGTCCGCTTTTGTCTCTTTACCACATTATGAGGATGCTTGGTCTTTATCTCAATTAAGAGCAATTGCCATTCAGAAGACATTACATTTTCACAAAGATTGGTTGTCTTCTGATCAACACCCAACGATTGGTAATTTACAGCCATCCCCCGATGTTGAGATATTGGAAGATGTTTCGCGTGGTTTTCATTTATTAGGTGGCCAAGGTGCCTTATCTCGTTGGTTACACGCTCTATCTCGTAAACCATTAGCTAACACATATCAAGATGAAGATGAATTAGGATTTCGTCATGAATCAACTCAATGGTGGCTTCTTTCTCTTGCAAATAGATTGAAGCCATTATTGTCAAGTATTGATGTAAAAGCAATCGAAAATCCTAAATTTTCTATTGGTTGTTATTCCGGTGAAAAATTACCATTACCTAATCCAAATGATAGCGGAGATGAATGGTTTAGTGATTTTGGTAAATTGTTAATGTGGGGTGAATTTATTTCAATCCTTGATGGAGATATAAACAGGACAATTATGGGTCTTCAAGAGTTATTTGACAAGCACCACACGCTTCGTAAATCTCAAAGGATGCTAAATCACCAATCTCCCAAGGGGGGAATCAAATGGGTAAACGAAATTATACGTTTGATAGATAGTTCAACTCTTCCGGGAAAACGTAATTCAGAATCTTTTTTGAGATTATTAACTCCCACCCAAGCTCTAGGTTGCCGTGCAGATTTAGTTATTTTATGTCATCTTGATTCAGAATCTTGGAATACATCACCTTCTTCAATTCCAGGATTGTCTGAAAATGAACGTTCTGAATTAGGTGTTTTACAGCCAGATAATTTTCTTCGGGATGCTCGGCATGCTTGGAATCATTTATTGAATTGTGGCAAAGAAGTAATTGTCCTTGATTCTACAATTGATGAGTCTTCTAATCCCTCAACTCCTTTGTCTGAATGGCTCTCTTCAATAAAAAACACAACTTCTATTGAATTAAAAAAGCCCTCGTTTATTTCTGATGATGATATTTATTCATTAGGTGGGGATAATGAAAGCCGTTGGGCTAAAATCACATTTGAAGAAGGTGAATTCTTAATTGCGCGCCCGAGTGAAGTAATTACAAGTAAAGGAGGTAATTTTGAATTAATTGTCACAGGTAATCATCAACGAGATATTAGGCAGCGTAGTGGAATTTCATTGCATAAGGCAAGAAATCCATTACAACCAATTCTAAATCCATCTTCAGTAACTATATCATTAGACAATTCAATTATTGAAGATAGAATTGCTCGCCAACCACAAATTGCTGAAACAGAAAATCCTTATCTTTCAAATTCAAGGATGGGAGAAATTGTTACAATAGATTCATTGAGGTTAAATCCATATGTTAGTGAAAAAATATCCCCACCCAGATTTAATGAAGATTGGCCGACGATTGGTCTTAAAGTAGGTAAGTCAAAGGCTTTGTCAATTGATCCTCGGCCTTTATTCCCTGAATCTACAAAACTAGATGATCATGATAGGAGGAATGGTTTCTTAGATGGACCTACTAAAGAAACCAAGATTTGGTCACCAAGCCGTTTGACTAATTGGCTAACTTGTCCAAGAAAAGGTTGGCTTTCTTCTAGACTTAGAGCAGAGACTGAAGATGATGAGGACGATGATGTTGATGTGCGAACACGTGGTTTGTTAATTCATGGTGTTTGGGCTGAATTAATATGTCGTTCACTGAATATGAAGGAGGGAGTTGAAAGAAATAATTTAGTCCCACATTCTCTTGCATCGGCTCAAATTGATGAAAACTATTTGAGAAGTGAAATATTGAATATTGTTGATGAAAAAGCTCCTTGGCTTCGTCGTTCAGATGCTATTGCTACAGTAAGAAGACTTGATTTGGTTGGCTTAGACTTAAATTCATATGAAGAGGCTCTAGAAGGAAAATGTGAACTAACTACAAGTGGCCGTTTTGGAAGGTTATTAGATACAGAATTGAGTATAGGTGCAAGTGCATTAATTGCAATAGAATGGCCTTTAACTTCCAAAGATGGAGCCTCCAATATATTGTTACAATTACCTGAGAAATCAGAATCAAATGTTAATGGAATCCGCTTAAGAGGCGTGATTGATCGTGTAGAATTAATCCCAAACCCTAATGGGGAATTTGAAAATAAAGATGGAAAAAATGAAGTTTGCCCACTTGATTTAGATTATGACGAAGATTGGGAGCCCCGACGTTTAGTTGTTATACGAGATTTGAAATCATTAGAAGGCCCGGGTAAAGGAAAAGCAGGTAAAAGACATCGCAAAGAATTACTTGAAGGCATACAACTTGCTCTTTATGCTAGAGCTTGGGAAGTTAGTCATCCAGGTGATAGGGTTGTTGGTGTAGGGATTGCTGAAATAGGTGAAGAAAGCTGCTTGTATATTGAATCAGATCCAGAATATCAGGAATATCTAAAATCATTGGAAATAGGTATAATTGATTGCAATACAAATGTTTCATTCCGTAGGCCTAATGAGTCATCAAAATCCCCGAAAAGTAACTCGTTCCGAGCTTGGATGCGGCATCGTTTAACAGCAGCATTAAGAATTAATCAAATGTCAGAATCAGGTAATGTCATTCCGACTCCAAGCGCATTAAATTGTTCATATTGTTCAGTAAAACAGATATGTGGCTTAGCACCAACAGTAGGAGGTGATAGTAAATGGACTTGAATAGGGGCCAAACGCTTGGTTTAAACCTAGATATGCATATTGTTCTTGACGCAGGCGCAGGTACTGGTAAAACTGCATGTATTGTTCAAAGAGTCTTAGAGCATTATCTCTCAGAAGACCAAAGAGCAACCCGCCTTTTGCCCACGGGCCCGAGAGATGTTGATTTAGGTGGAGGTTTGTTGAATACTCCAAAGGTAGAGAGGGAAGATTTACGAAAGTGGGGGGGATTATTACCAACTGAAGTAGTAGTCCTGACTTTTACTGTTAAAGCAGCAGAAGAGATGAGGGGCCGTTTACGAAGTGAATTATCAAGGTTAAGGGCAGGCCCTCGTGGAAATAGAGATGGTTTACGTTATGATCCTAGGATTAGAAATGAAGGATTGATAGAACAATTAACGATGTTGTTGGATGAAGAACCTATTGGAACAATAGATTCATTTCTTAATAGGTTAGTTTCATCTCATCGCAATTTATTGGGCGACCGCCCAACTCACGAACAGATGTCTGATGCTCAAAGAGCTTTGTTAATGGACAGATCAATGAGTTCTCTTTGGAGGATTAGTAATGAAAGACATGCAGGGGATTTAGGGGTAATATCTGTATCTCCAAAGGAATTTATTGATTCCAGAAACAGGCTTTCATATCAACTAGGGGGGCGTTCAAGGGCTCAGAAAATAGTCTCAAAATTATTACATAATTCATTATTTGTTGATTCCATTCGTCGTTCTCTAACTAATTCAGAACAGGGAGTAAATGCAGATTCATTAAGAAATATGTTTCTATCTCATATAAATGAAAATGAGATAAGTGAATTTGCTTCTAATTTATTGAATATTGGCAGTGAGTGGTTGAATCTGGTTAAGGAAAGACACTCTGAACTTGGTCTTGTGGAAGGGCTAGCAGATGGCGCAATGACAAGAATTAACTCTCTTGATAATTTAATTGCTACAGGGATTCCAGATGATCTATGGGATAAATTGTTATGGATTCGTCATTTTACATTGGCAACTTGCAGTCTTAATGCAGCAGAAAATTTAATTCCTTCAGTTTTTCCTAATAATATATTGCCTAAAACAGATAATTGGCCTTCAGGAATTTTAAAATTATCTTCAATAAAAAATAAGGACACTTATGCAGAAATTAGAGATAATATTTCATCACTAAAACAAGAACTAATTATGTTGTATGGTTCAATTTCTGGGATGAGAATCCGTTCTTGTGCATTAATTGCTGATTTACTAGAACCACGTACAGGGCCCCCAAATTGTCCAGTTGATTCTACTGTTTGGCCAATAAGGATTTCAGACCCATTTCCTTCATACATTGAAGATAATTTGTTGGTTCTTGATGCAGATACAGATGCAAGGATAATTTCTGATTTATTGATAGTTCATAGTGCTGCATCAGATGTCCAAACAGAATTGAGATTATTGGATGGATTGCATGATCATTCTGATGTGGCTCAATCAGCAGAAGATCTTCTATTAGCAAGATGCCCCAGAATTTGTCGTAGGTGGTATCCACCAGATATTGTGGCAGCATTAGATGATATTGACAATAATCGTCCATGGCGTGATGAACATGTGTTTAATGCCATTTCATTATGTGGGGATCCAGATAATGGTAAGATTCCGAAAGAACATTCGGAATATCCAATGCGTTTAGTTAAGGATGATTTAGAGAGAAGGTTTCAGGTGTTGAAAACTATCCGTAGACGCTTCCGTGCATTCATTATTGATGAAGCACAAGACAATTCCAATCAACAGTGGAGGATGTTATCACGTTTATGGGGTGAAAGAGAACAGAAATCGGGCGACCCAGAACCACCTAATTCACCATGGCAGCCAACCATTTGTTGGGTTGGTGACCAAAAGCAAAGCATCTATGGTTTCCGCCAAGCACAAGTTAGTGGTATGGCACGATATACAGAACAACTTCGTTTAATTAATCAACATGAGTATGGAAGTGAATCGAGATTATTGATGAAACCAGCCCTTCGTCGCCTTGATTCTGCTCGGGACCCTCGTCTTGTAGAAATCAGTAGTTTTGTGTCGGGTATAGAATACGTAAATCATCGGCCAATTCCAGAAGAGGCATGGGTTCAATTTGATCGTGCTGATGATGGCCGTGCCCTTGCGCATTCAGATGTTGTTCGTAGGGCTGAAGGACACATTGATTTGGTGACCAATTATCGTACTTGTGATGATTTACTCCAGACAATGAATGAATGGTGGCTAGATATATTTGATGATAAACACAATTTATTCCCTGGTGATTGGTATGCATCACCTAAGAGTTTACGTGCTCATAGAGAAAAGGATAATGGCAGTTTGGAATGGTTATTTCCAATTGCTACAGATGATGCGAGTGATCCTAATCCAGATTTGACTATTCCATTAGACCCATATGAATTGGGTTCGGCAGCCAAGCCACCTCAACTTGAAAATGAATTAGTTGCTACTAGAATCAGGTCTTTAATTGATGGAGTTTCAACAACAGTTCTTCATTCTGAAGAATCAGAAGAAGAAATAATAATTCCTCCCCAAGAAAAAGTAGAACCCCGAGATATTATGGTACTTATGCCTGCAAGAACTCACATGTATGATCTTGTTAGGAGGTTAGATAATTTAGGAATCCCAGCACTTGCTGACCAAGAAGGAGGATTAATGGAACAACCAGTGGTTATGTCACTAAACGCATTATTGCAACTTGCCGCACGTAGGAGTGATGTTGGTCGTGCAGCTATGCTGGCTAGAACAGCACTTGTTGGTTTCAACGATTCTCAATTACAGAATTACTTAGATGATAATCAAAAATCTCTTGATTTATTAGATAGATTACAATATCATTCAATTAGTGACGAACAAAAAGAATTATTTTTGCGTTGGAAAAAATTAGCAGATTCTAATAGATTAATGCAAATGTTAGAGGATACATTAGATTATTCTGATTTGTTGTTAACTTATCCTAGCCAAGTAGATAGGCAGTATGCTGAACAATTCCTTTCATTGGTTCGTTCACAAATAGCAGAGGCTGGTGGAGATCCTGTATTATTATCAGACCGTCTTCGTCGTCTCTCTTCAGTCAGTGGTAAATTATTACCTGGAGAGGCAATGCCACCATCAAATGCAGTAAGAGTAATGACAATACATGGTTCCAAAGGTTTGCAATCAAAAGTAGTGATTGTATGTGGATTATTTAATGAAAATCAAAGTAATTTGGGCCAATCATTGAGAGATAATATTCTTGTTTCAGGTGAATTATTCAGTCCAAGGGCTAAGCCGTGGAAGAGTAGAGATGGAATAGATAGTGGTAGTTGGCGCTTATCTGAAGCCGTTCTGAAATCACAAGTGCAAGCAGAAGCTCGGCGTTTGCTGTATGTTGCTTGTACTCGTGTAAAGGACAAATTAATTCTTGCAGGTGCTCCAAAAAATGCTAGTATAGAGAGTGTCAATGGTAATTTAGAATTCAAATGGGAATACACGCCAAATCCACGTTTTGGTTGGATGTTATTAGAGGCATTTAGGCAGGCATCACATAGAAATGAAGAATTTGACTCCCCTTGGCTTCTAGAAAAAGATAATGAAAAACCCTCTCCTTTACAATTTAGTGATAAAGGGAAAATAACGTTAAATCCATTTAATTTGTTAAGTAATCCATATTTATGTCCTGGTATATTGTCTTCTTTACCTATTTATCATCACCCTGAAATGATTATACCTTCACGTGAAAACATCTCACCTTTAGTTAGTTTTACTAGACTTCAGGAAAGTGCTAAACTACCGGTGATTGAGCAAACGAGTGGACAAAAATTGAGAGAGGTTGAAAGGAAAAAACGTATTGCTCCTCACAATCTTGATTCAGCTCATTCATGTTTGAGAAAACATTGGCTTAAAGAGTATGTTGGCCTGTCCACAAATTCAATTAAATTACCATATCTAGTTGAAAGTACAGAAACAAATGATAAGAATTATCTGGCTCCAGATGAACTTGGAATTTTATTCCATCGTTTGGTGGAACTAGGATTACCCAATCCAGGTTCTAACAATTCATCTTCAACTATGTTATCTGAACAATGGATCACTCCTTCACCAAATCGAATGAATGACCCCAATTTAATTTCACAAGTTATTGATGAACTGTTACCAAACGACGTAGATCGTGATATTACAAGCCAAATTTTAATGAAAATGTCTGAGAGATTCATGCAAGGAAAACTTGGTAGGATGACTCTAGGAGAAACTGTTGATGGATTAAATGTTGATGGTTTGAGAACAGAATGGCCGTTTTTAATTAATGTTGAAACTGGGATTTCTAATATTCCACAATTTCGTTGGTCACCCTATGGTGAACAAATTATTCAATATGTTTCATCATTTATTTTTGAGTTAGATGGAATAGTAGATCTTGTTCTCTGCCAAACCGATGCCGATTCCACCAATACTATTCGTGCGATAGATCTCAAAACAATTGGTTGCACTTCAATTTTAGAACCACCTATTGATGCCATAGGAACAATATTTGAAACCCCTGAAAATATTGATGATGAAACGAACCGGACAACTGCTGAAATGGAGTTGCTTAATAATCATAAAATGCAACTTTATCTGTATCATTTATGTTTAGTAAGACAAGAGTCAATGCGTGCTGCTAATGGCTTAAACGCTAGAGTAGTTCTTCCTCCTGCCATCATTGTTGCAGCAACAGGTCGTCTTATTTCATGGACAGAAGAAGAATTTAGAATGATTTCAAATGAGTTTAAATCATTACTTCAGAATCTTGCTATTGTCGATTTAGAAAAGAAAAGTAACGAATCTGATTTCCCTAGATTGTCTGGTTCAAAGGCAGTAGTTTGCAATAAATGCCCGTTCTACAGTGGAACCGTTCGATTATGTGGTCCAGAAGGGATAGCATTAGGTTCTACAGATAGTTGAATATATACTAACTGTACTTTTCATAGTGTTCCTGGATGATTATCAATTGGATGTACAGTTCCTTGTTGTTGTGGCATTACTCCTGATGTTTGATATCCTGTGGCTGGTGGTTTTTTGCCCATTGTAAATCCTAATATAAGTCCAATAATTGCAATGAAACCACCACAACAACAGGCACCCATTCCTCCAGTAATACCTGCACCCATTCTCAGCAAACCACCCAATATCATGTCCACATCCCAAATTTGAATTTCTACTCCATTAGTTTCCCAAGTATATGTCCCATCAGGACATCCTTCTTTGCAGATATATCCGATATGTATGTGGTTATCATCAGCAGTGGTATCATCAGTATTTTCACATGCTGCCATAAAGAAATTCACATCGTCCGAGTCACTCATTGTAAAATTTTTAACTAAATCGCAATCACTATCAGTGAGCACAGCGGTTCCATTATCACCTACAGAGTCTTTACCTGACTCATATTCTCCTTCCATTACAACTACTAAATAGCCACCTTCGGAATAGCCGGATAATTCGAATTCAACATCTGTCCCCTCGTATATTTGGGCGTCTTCAAGACTGGAAACGCCATCAGAACCTCCCCAATACATCATCACCCCAGAAAGTATCATTACAATAACTCCCAATGGGATTAGTATCTTACCACTTATGTGCATAAAATTGGCATTATGCATTAATACATGAACCATTCCCTTATTTGTAAAAACCATTTCGCCTAAATATGGCAGCAACAGATGTAATTGATTGGGAACAACTTTCAGAATTTTCTGAACGTATGTGGGAAGAATCGGCTTTACCAAGTTTGTGTGAATTTATTGAGATACCAGCATTATCACCAGCCTTTGATTCTAATTGGTCAGAGAGCGGTTATCTTGATGCAACGATTGATCTTTTTATTGGGTGGCTAGAAAAAGTTCCAATTAAGGGTCTCAGTGTATCTATACACTCTTTAGAAGGTAGAACTCCTGTTTTATTACTTGATGTTGAAGGTTCAATTCCAGGTGAAGTTTTGTTCTATTCTCATCTTGATAAACAACCGGAATTTACTGGTTGGTCTGAAGGTAAAGGGCCATGGATACCTGTACGTGAAGATCCATGGTTGTTTGGTCGTGGTTCTGTAGATGATGGATATGGGGGATATTGCGGAATCATCTCATTGATGGCTCTTCAAAATCAAGGGATTGACCACCCTCATTGTCGTTTTCTCATAGAAACTTGTGAAGAAAGCGGCTCACCAGATTTACCATTTTATCTTGCAGAATTGAAAGAAAAACTTGGAACTCCTGATTTAGTAATCGTTCTTGATTCTGGTCTTGGCGATTATGAGAGGCTTTGGGTTACTGAAAGCCTTCGTGGATTAATAGGTGGTACACTAACTGTTGCAGTTACTTCGGAAGGTGTTCATTCAGGTTTTGCTAGCGGGGTAATTCCTTCATCATTTAGGATAGCTCGTAATTTACTTTCCCGTCTTGAAGATGAAGAGACGGGTGAAATAATTCCAAAATGGTTGCATATAGATTTGTCAGATCAATTATATTCTGATGCAGGTGAGATTGTAGATGTATTAGGTGATGCATTAATTACGGATTTCCCATTTTTAGATGGTGTCAAACCACAGCATGATAATTTAGTAGAGGCATTGCTAGCACAAAATTGGAAACCAACATTATCAATTACTGGCGCTGATGGACTACCTTCAATTGCCAATGCAGGGAATGTTTTGAGAACTCATACTACCTTGAAAGTTAGTGTTAGAATACCCCCTGGAGTTGAATCAGAATCAGCATCTGAAAAATTGAAGAAATTGTTTGAAGAAAACCCACCATTTGGCGCTAATGTGACATTTGATTTAGATTCAGCAGCAAATGGTTTTGCAGCACCAAAAATGCCTGATGCAATTGCTAATGCTGTAGATCTTTCAAGTTCCAAAACATTTGGGAAGGGTTCTATGCCAATTTATGAAGGTGGTACCATACCATTCCTCGCAATGATGCAGGAATCATACCCAAATGCTAGGTTCCTAGTAACTGGTTGTGCAGGGCCCGGAAATAATGCACATGGTCCTGATGAGAAATTACACATTCCTACTGTTAAATCATTGACTCAATGTATTGCTGCAGTATTGGTTGCTATGGCTGATAATTGATTAATTTCGCATGTTTTTTTAGTATTTATTCATTATTTTAGCCGCCCCTATGGGGCGGCGGCTATATCAAGGGCAAGCGAGTGGGCTTGTCAAGTGGTCAGTATGTCCGGAGACGATGAAGGTACAATTACCCCGGAAGTTCGCATCCGCCAATTACAAGAAGAGCGAGATCAAGAACGTGAACGTGTAACAAAAGTTTACAGTGCTTTTGAGCAAGCAGAAAAGGAGATTGTTCAACTTAAAGCTGAGATTGACGTACTAGAAAAAGAAGTGATTGATAAGGAAATTGAGAGAGAAGGACTTGAACAATTACTTGGTGAGAAAGACCACCGAATCCGTGATCTTGAATTAACAGGCGCAAAGAGGTCAAAACAAGTAGATCATTTAGAGCCTGAATTAGAAAAAATGGAAGAGAAGTTTACTAGAGAAAAAGACCGTCTTACCAGAGTTTTCGAAATAGCTGAAGAATTAGATAATGATTTGCGATTAGCAGTTGCTGAACTGAAGGCTCGTGATGATTGGTATGTAGACCATATGCGTGTGTTTGAAGATCTTAACAATGCTATCAAGCGCCGCTACGAAATGATTGAAGCGGCAGTAGATGCAGAGCGTAAAAGTCAACACATGCAGAGGGCAATTAATGAAAAATTGCAGGAAGCAATGGATGCCCGTTCTGAAGAAGCTGCAGAGGCAGAAGCAGCAGCAGAAGCAGCAGCAGAAGTAGAAGCAGCAGTAGAAGTTTCAGAAGAAGAATGAACAGAATATTCATTCTAATTTGTTAGTTATTCGGGTTTTGTTCCGTCTGCTAGGCGAATACATTTTGCTGGTATTCCCCCCCAAATTTCTCCAGCGGGTACTATTGTAAATTTTGGAAGGACTGCTCTACTTGCTATTACAGCTTTATCTCCAATAATACATCCAGGATTTATTTGAGCGGTGGTTCCTACTACTGCATCTGCCCCAATTCGTATTTTTGCTAAATGAATTCCATCTTTCTCAAATAGGTGTCCGTTAATCACAGCATTCCCACCAATTACCGTACGAGCCCCAATTTCAACCATAAAACAGTCATTGATGAATGGTGAATTGAGTTGAGCACCTTTACCAATTTTACACCCCATCATACGATAGTAAGCATTCCCAACAAATGAGGGGACCATCCATTTTAATGCTGGCAATGCAAGACGATGAAATAGTGATAGAAATGCCCAACGAATTGTCAACCAACTTTCAGTTGGCTCCCTCGCTTCTTCAAGTTTAGGCCTAATAATTCGTCCAAGTATTCCAATTATTATCAAATCACTGAAACACCACAACATGAAACCAATTCCAAGAGTTGCTCCTATTGCAATAGCTCGTTGCCATATTAACCATGATGCAGTTTCATCGCCAACTTTCCAATATAGCAAGATTGCTGGAACAGCTGCAACACCCCAGAGGATGAATCCAAGAGGTGTTACAAGCAACGAAAGTATGCCCTGAATCCAACGGAATCCCTTTAATGGACTAGCCATGTAATCATCTCATTTGGGTCATTTACCCTCTATTTTTGCATCATATTCTTCGGCCATTTTTGCCCCTTTCTCAAGATCAACTTTTGCACAAAGATAGAATCCAACAAGAATTACAACTACGATAGTCATCAATGCAGTCCTATCATCATAGGATGTAGCAGCTGCAGCGTATAAGAATGGTCCAACCATTGCAGCAGCCTTTCCAATAAATCCAAAGAATCCAAAGAATTCAGTTGTTCTAGTTCTTGGGATTAGAACCGTGAACATTGAACGTGCTTGCGCTCCAGCAGAAGCCATTACAGTACCAACACAGAACCCTAGAATAATCCATTGCATTGAAACGGAAATACCAAGAGGTGCCCAAATGTAGTTACGCATATTTTCAGGCCACCAATCAAAGAGTCCTCCCTGATCAAGGATAGTAGGGTGACGATCGCCAATTTCTGCTTCTCCATCAACAGGCCCACCTTCAAAGTGGATTGCAAATCTGTGATCACTCACATTATCAAATGAATTTACCATGGCTGTTGCTTCATCTCCCGAAAGTACATACAATGATTTTTCACTTGTAGCAGTATCTTCACTAAAAATAGAAGCTCCAAACATTACTGCTAATGACAATATTAAGATAATTCCGATTCCAGCAAGCCCCATTTCTTTCCTAATAATTGTCATCATTGCAAAACCTACTCCCATTGTTGCAACACCAATCACAAGAATTGCTCCAAATCCATTTACCCAATTAAATGAACCAGCATCTGCTTCTGCAGACCCTTCAAATGTAATCCAAGTATCAAACCCATTTCTAAATTCAGCATCGCCAACAGAGTCGGCAGAGACCCATCCATCGACACCTCTATCATATAATGTTGATAATGTGTAATTATTTGTTGTCTCATCCCAATCATATTGGAAATCATAACGTGCATGGTCATCTTCTAATTCAAGAGGTGCAAAACCTACTGCAGCAATAGCAACTAAACAATAAATTGTCAAAGAAATCATCAATGAGAATTTAGTTCCTTTATTTTCAGCAATTTTTGCGAACACAATACTCATTGGAACAGCAACGAAATTTACAATCAATATTAGTGCAACAGTCATCATTGGGTTGATACGAAGAACAGATTCTCCAAATGCTGCTGCCATTCCATTAATTGTGTTAACTCCATCATAAAACAATAAATAAGCAATAATGAATAAGAACAAAACGGGGAATTCTGCTCTAATTGATGTTAGAGTTTTCCAAACACCCCTATATGCAAATTTTGTTGATTCCCAAAAACCTTGATATTCCATTTCATCGAGAATTGGTGGTTCAGGAGTTTTGATGAACATCAATGCACCCCAGCCCCACCACCACAATGCAGAAGTTGTAAAAATTACAGCGAACTTGAAATTATTATCCCATGGAGAAACCAGTAGGATAATCAAGTGAGCTAATAGAAGTATAGAGCCTCCTAGGAAACCATAGGCATATCCCCATGAAGAAACATGATCCATGCATTTTTTGGGTGCTAAATATGGCATGAATGCATAATAAATGGTATTTCCTCCTGAAAAACCAATAGAACCAACTACAAACATGAAGGCTAGAACTAGATGTGCCTTTGAGCCGAAGTAAGGTGCTGCACCCATGGCGGCACAGAAAATAATTCCTACAACAGTGTACCAATACAACATATTTTTCTTGATTGGCATACGATCAGCAATAACACCCATTGCAGGGACTGTAAGTGCAACTATGGCCATTGCAATTCCATAAACAAAGGCGAAGAACCCAGCCCCACCTTGAGTTCCAGTGGCAGTATTGTAGAGGCTTGCCAATAATGCTGGCACAATAACAGTCATCACAGTTAGGGCATAAGATTGATTTGCCCAATCATACCAATACCACCCTTTTAGGGCTTCTTTGTCTTCATGACTCATTGCTTCAATAATTTCTTTTGAAGTCAGTTCATTTATTCCTTCAGTACTGGTCGCACCTTCACTCATGAATTCGCACATGTTCTTTCATGTAATAGCCTTACACTATATAATTACAAAAAACTCAAGATTTTGCTCTTATCAAAATCTCCGAGAAGTGATTTGTTAATCCGAGGGTTCATTTGTAGAAAGCCGGTCGGTTAAATTGTATATCATGGATGAAGACGCAACAACCTGTTCATTTGGATTAATTCCTAGTGGTAAGCCGGCAAAAAAAATCCATCATTTAGTAAAAGCCCCAGAAAATACCCCGGGCTCAATTCGTAAGAGAGAATCTTGGGATGCAGACGAGTTAGCAGTTGTGTATACAACTCCTGAAAGACTTCCGAGTGGTAAATTTTGTGAAGCAACTACTGTTATTTTCCGTACAAGAGGTTGTGTTTGGTGGTGGAAATCAGGTTGTACTTTTTGTGGCTATTTTAATGATGTAAGGGATGATGTAACACTAGAAAACTTACTTTCTCAATGGGAAGAAGCAAAACAAAAAACCAATAATTTTGAGGGCTCGGAAGTTATCAAAATATATACTTCTGGCACCTTTTTCGAAGATCGTGAAAACCCCCCCGAGTGGCAGGAGATAATTCTTAGAGAAACGCATCAAATGGGCTTGCGATTAATTGTTGAAGCTAGGGCAGAAATGTGCACACCTGAGAAAATTGCTTGGGTTGCAGAAAGACATCCAGGTTGTGTAGTTGCTATTGGTCTTGAAGCTCTAGATGATGAAGTCCTAAAATTTCATTGTAACAAAGGATTTTCAACTAAACAATGGCATAGAGCAATAAATACATTGAGAGAAAATAATCTCGAGGTTAAGACATATTTGTTATTCAAACCCCCTTTCATGTCAGAGGGCGATGCTCTTCATCATAGTATAGAGTGGATAAGTAAAGTGGCACCTCTTTCTGATGAAGTAAGCGTTAATCCAATGAATATTCAGAATAACACAATAGTTGAACGTTTATTCAGAAATAGTGAATACCGCCCCCCTTGGTTGTGGTCTTTAGTAGAAATGATCCGCCAAGTCCATCCTGTCCCGGGTCGCTTGATTGTTCACCCTACTGCTGCAGGTAGAATTCGTGGTGCCCATAATTGTGGGGAATGTGATAAAAATGTTGCAGCAGCAATAGAAAGATATTCTGTATCAAATGACATAATTGAATTTGAAGGGCTTTCATGTGATTGTGAAAAAGTTTGGCGAACTGAAATAGATTTAGATACTTCAATACCTATTCCATTAGGGGTTGGATTGGATAGAAGAATAAGTGATGAAGAAAGGCTAATGTCTCCTTGATTTTGATATTCTTGACGCCTAATGCTTAAGGACAACTTTCATCTCGCAGAGATTGCCTTTAGGCAATCTGTGGTGAAGACATGACTAAATTACCTGAAATGACACAAGGAAACGGTGAACCAGCAAATTCTACTTCTGTAATGGTTATGGGTATTGTATCGGCCCTTTCTTTTATGATATTGTATGGAGTATTATATCCTAGCCACCCATTCCCAGGACTAGGTGAAATTATTCCATTGTTTAGCTCATTAGGTAACAGTTTGGTATGGTTTTTCATTTCAGGAATAATTCTAGGTCTTGGAATGATGATTGCCATGCTTATAGGAGAGGGCATTGCAGAATGAGGTGATTTTATGGAAGTAAGAACTATATTTATTTCATACGTTGTTTGGCTATTGTTTGTCCGTTTTATTACAGCACGTGGGCTCGGGCCATTCGGAACATTTGCTAAAGATATTTCAGGCTTCATGCTTGGTAAGGGATTGGGTCCTGCTGCAGATTTGATGGAAAACCGTGCAGGAACAGGATCAAAGACATGGTATGCTCATGGAATATTTTGGTTTATTATTGCAGGAACACTCACCTTTTTGCATCTCTGGGTTTCTTATGAGCCAGATGCTCTAAGTTCATTATCTTCAATAGGATACTCACCAAGTGCAGAGCAATCAATAGCAGCAGTACATGTTGCAACTGCTTTTGGTGCATTTACAATGATGTTAATTGCTGCCGGTCTCTCAATTCAATCACGTCTTACACGCGGCCGTATGGCTAATGAATCAACAACAGCATTACTTGCATTTATTTGGAGTGCTGTAATAGCAGCAGGAGTAATATTAGCTCATACTGATTTGATCACAGATAGTAGTTGGTTTGAATTACCTCCAATATACTACATCTTCCTTTCCTTACTTGCTTTGCCATTATTTGTAAACCATCTGTTAACTATGGCAAATTCAGATACACCAGTAATGACTTCTCAGTGGTTCATCGTAATGGGTCTCGCAGCATTTATTTGGCTTGGTCCTGTTGCAATGATATTACTTAGTGGGGAAAACCACACTCTTTCTTGGTTGTTAGTCAAGGTGTTATTTGGTGGATGGTTGTTTTCCCAATCACTTGCAGTTGCTCACCATGTTGTACCAGCACGACTTGGAGTTCCTCTATGGAGTACATCTCTAGCAAACGTAGCACTTTTCGGTACATTCCTAACATTCTCTCCGTTTGGTGCTGAGTCAGCAGTTCCAGAAGTTGGCGCAATATCTCATTCAGTTGTTGCAATTTTACTCTCTCTGTCTTTATTGCCAATTATTGCTACTGTAGTTAATTTAACTAAGACAGCAAGTGGTAGGGCAATGGAATCATATGGCGTAAAATTCACAATGGTTGCAGCCATTCTATTGGTACCAGTTACCCTTGGTAGTTTGTTTGCTTCTGTTTCAGCTTTTGGTGGTGGTAATGAATTAGCGCACATTTCCGGAACATTAGATACATTATTCCTTTGGGGCATCATTGCTATGATTTGTCTTAGTGGTGCACATATTTTATTCCCTCATGTTAGTGGTAGAAGTTTGTTTAGTAGTGCAAAAACAAGACTTTCTTTCTGGTTGGCAACCTTTGCAATAATTGGCTTTGCTTCATCTCAGTTTATTTCAGATTATGTTAATCATTCCATTTCATCACCAGATGTTGTTGCTGCTTTGGATGGGGCAGAAGTTGTAGCATCAGGTGCTAGTGAAGTACAAATATTCGCAGCAATGATGTTTTATGGTTTAGTATTAGCAGGAATATTCACTGGTCAAAATATGTTGCAAGGTTCTTACAGAGGAACTTTACTTAGTGATGAAGCACCATCTACTAAAGGCGCTCCAGCGACAATGGTTGTGACAGGTTCAACATCAATTCGTAGTTTGTTAGCAGCAGGTGCAGGAACTGATACTGTAATTACAATGGAAGGAAATTCATCAAGTAGCGGAAGAATCTCTCTTGCAGACATCTCAATTGATGAATTGGAAGGAATTGAGGAAGTAGTTGAAGAAGTAGTTGAAGAGGAATCTATTACTGAAGAAGTAGTTGAAGCTCCAGCAAATCTTTCATCAATGTTGAAGAAGGATCTTGTTGACTTGGCAAATGAGTTGGGGCTCTCAACTAAAGGAACAAAAGCTGACCTTGTTGATAGAATTAATTCAGTGAACTAATGTTGGGAACCACCATACTGAATTTATCCTCTGGCTATTGAAGTGATAGATATGCGAATTGGTTTGGTAGGAAAACCGAATGTTGGTAAATCCACGACTTTTGCTGCGTTAACTGAAACCTCTGTTGATATTGCGAACTATCCATTTACTACTATTGAGGCAAATGTTGGAGTTACATATATTTCAACAAATTCATCATGTGCTTGTAAAGAATTAAGGACAAAAATTGAGAAAAGTGGAAGAGAACCACCTTCTAATATTTCCCGTGGTGGGAGTATATGTGAGCCAAGAACTGGTGCATGTAATAATTTTTCAAGATTAGTCCCTATAACTTTGGTTGACGTTGCTGGATTAGTTCCAGGTGCCCATAAAGGGCGTGGTAGGGGGAATCAATTTCTATCCGATTTGGCTAGTTGTGATGCTTTAATTCAGGTTGTTGATGCTTCAGGGGGTACTGATATTGAAGGTAATCCAATTGGTTCAGGTGGATCTAGTCCAGAGGAAGAATATCACTTTTTGATAGAAGAATTGGCAGCATGGATTGATGGCATAATTTCTAATGGTTGGGGAAAAGCGATTAGAAAAATTCAATCAGAAGGAGAATCGGGTTTAACCAATTTCTTGTATGAACAATTAACTGGTATTGGTGCAACTCAAAGTGATATTGCTCTAGCTATTGATTCGTTCCGCCGTGAAAATCCAGATGCTCCTGCAATTCATGTTTGGGGTGAAAGAGAGCGTCGTTCATTATCAGCGATGCTTCGTAGTCAAATTTTCCCTCTATACATTGCAGCAAATAAATCAGATCTTGCTGCAGAAGAGACTTATTTGTCTTTGAAGAATGAAGTAATTGATTCTGGAGGTTTATTTGTTCCATGCAGTGCTGATTCAGAACTTGCTTTGAGAAGAGCATCAAAAGCAGGTGCAATTTTCTACAAGCCAGGAACATTAGAATTTGAATTAAATTCTGAAATTAATTTAAATGAAGCACAAAAAAATGGTTTATCGGAATTAGCTGAAAGGTTGCAGAGATTAGGTGGTACAGGACTTAATCAATTACTTACAGAAATAGTGTATCAACGATTAGAAAGAATCGTTGCTTATCCTGTGCAAGACGAAACTCATTGGGTTGATGGTGAAGGAAGAGTATTACCTGATGCGTTATTAGTTCCTTGTGGAACCACTGCTAAAGGATTGGCATATGCAGTACATTCAGATTTGGGTGACGGCTTCATCCGTGCATCAGATGCAAGGTCTGGACGAATAGTAGGGGCGGAGCACGAATTAGAAGATGGTGCAATCATTAAGATTCACGCAAAGAGTTAGATTTTAGGTTCTATAACTGTTATAATCCGTCACCAAAATCTGGTGCTGGCGGAAATCCCGGTGCATCTGCTGGAGGTGCTGGCGGAACCCCTAGTTCATCTACATGAGGTGTAGCGGCAATTTCATTTTGATTTTCCTTTTGAACAAATGTTTCATCAGCAGTAACCTCATCAATTTCAATTATTTTCATTGATTCTAGGTAAACATCGTTTTCTTCATCACTGAATTCTGATCGTCCACGCTTCCTTCCTCCCCCTAAGGTTCCATAGTCATAAGGTAGAACTAATGAAATCAGTGTATGTTGTTCCATTCCTAATTCTCCTACTGTTTGTAACCTACGTAGTTCTAACAACTCTGGGTTCTGTGCTAAAGTATTCGCGGCGTGAGCTAGATTCTTTACAGCCTCTACCTCACCCTCTGCTCTTCTTAGACGCGCACGACGTTCTCTCTGTGCTTCTGCTTCACGAGCCATTGCTCTTTGCATATCACTTGGGATTACCACATCAGTTATGTCAATTCGTGAAATATCAATCCCTATTGGGCGAGCAAAGTTATCAAGAACAGCTTCCATTCTGTTGGCAATGATTTCTCTCTTTGATAGTAATTCATCTAGTGTGAATTCACCAATAACAACTCTAAGTGCAGACATTGTAGCTTGGCGGATAACACTTGAAGGGTCTCCTACCGATAATACTGCTGTTTTTGGATCAATAACTTTCCAGTATACTACGCCATCAACCTTGATACTCACATTGTCGCGAGTAATGCAGATTTGCCCGGGGATATTTTCTGGTCGATCCCTAATATCAACTGATAAGTATTCATCAATAAGTGGTATCCTAACAGCTATACCAATACCTGTTACTTTTTTGAATTTACCAAATCTAAATTTAACCAGTCTTTCATATTGATCAACAATAGTAATCCAACCTCTTCGCCCCCAAGTTCCTCTTGGTGGGTATGCACCTGGTTCTCCTCCAGATGCGGCAAACATTCCACCCGCAGCTTTCAAACCTAGGATAATTAATGCCCCAAATAATCCGA
>PBXQ01000024.1 GCA_002727675.1 Thermoplasmata archaeon
TCTTAACTTACCTAGTAGTCAAGTTGGATTGGGTGGTGATTCTTGGGATGCATCAACAACTAGTATTCCGGTATTAAAGATTGCAAATAGTGGCCCCCAAATTTCAAATTTCACTATTTTTAAAGATGGAGAAATTGTTGAAGAAATTATAGTTCCAGATGTTGGAGATGGTGCTAGCACCTATGTTCTTTCAGTAAATGTTAGTGATCATGATTTGATCACTGTTGTTCAAGGAAGACTTGACATGCTTGCTCCAGTGGGACAAGATACTACTTGGCAATCTTTGTTCGATGATGGGCAAAATGGGGATGAGGTTGCAGGTGACGGAATTTACAGTATTCAAGTAAATGTTCGCGAGGGGCTTCCTGCAAATAATATGGTACTAGATTTCCGAGGTATTGATGTTTATTTGGCAAGTACAGAACCAGTGTTTGAAGTCACGGTATCATTGTCAGAAGGTGAAATTGATCCAATAACAGATCCAACCGATGCATTAACTGAATGGGGCTCTACTGTTATGGTGGTACTAATTTTGCTTGGTGTGGTAATGATTGGTTCTGGTGTTGCTATTGTAGTGATGATTGGAAGGGGTGGGTCTTTAAATGAGCAATTAGGTCTATCAAACGAATCACAATAATTGAAATGTATATTATTTTGAATCATTCATTAAGGGTTAGGTATTGGTGAATTTATGCGAATATTATTTGTCTGTGTAGGAAATACTTGTCGTAGTCAAATGGCTGAAGGTTGGGCAAAACATCTTGGGTTTGAAGCAGCATCTGCTGGTACATCTACTAATCAAAGAAAGGTCGCACCTAATGCTGTTACTGTGATGGCGGAGAAAGGAATTGACATTGGTGAACAATATCCAAAACATATTGATGATGTAGATGTGTCTTTGTACGATTTAATATTCAGTATGGGTTGTGGGGTTTATTGTCCGAACTTACCACTAAACGGAGATTGGGAATTAGATGATCCATTTGGGCAAGAATTAGATGCCTATCGTAAAACAAGAGATGAAATCGAAAGGCGAATTAGGGAATTACTCTAATGGATACTATTCATCTGAATCTGCAGGCATTTCCCCAATGCCTTCTAATTGTATTTTGATGAATGAAATAATTCTTGTTGAACCATCCATATCTATTTCTTCAGTACCAATTTCAACTCCATTATTTACCATTTCTTCAGGTAATAAACCCGCAATCTTTCCATTTCGTCTCCTACAAATTTCAGCCGCATCTATTGCAACCCTCATTGAATTTCCTCTGGCAACAATTTCAACTTCTCTATCTCCATCCTGCATTGCCCTTAATACTGCTGCAACATAGGAATGTACGGGTTTTCGTCCAACATAAATTGTACGCATCTTCTTCTCCCTCATTTGTCGGAGTGCGGTATGTAATTTGAATGAATTGATTTATTTACTTTTCACCAATTAGTTATTTCATACGGTAATCTGTTTATACTGAATGGGTTTGGGCTATAATGTTGCGAGCGTAGTGTAGCGGTTATCACCGGGCGTTGCCAACGCCTGAACCCGGATTCAAATTCCGGCGCTCGCACCATTCTGAAGAAATGAATATGTTAGAATTCTACCAAGCACCATGAACATATGGTTTTCCATGATCAGGATCATCTCCATTAGCAATATCCCATAATCTCTCAAATTTGTTTATGCCGCTACTACATCCTTGAGACCATTCAAAGGCCAACGCATAACGGCCAACAGTCCTAACTGATGGTTTCTCAGAAGGAAATGATTTGATTAATTGACGTAACTCATCAGCCCTCCCTTCATCATCTCGACTAGGCGAACATCTAGCACAAGGGCAGTAGTATCTAATATCCTTCCAGAGAACGGTGTGCTCACTTCCATCGTTCCATCTTAGTATTGCATTCTTTTCGGTACGCTCTAATTCAATTAATTTAGGAATTTCACTCAAAAAATCACCTCAAATGATGTTTATTCCTGGTTCATTTTCTTCTGATAATTGTTCAGTTATTGCTGTTACAATGTTAGAGAATGCTAATGCGCTTTCCCCATCAGGTTCTGCAACTATACGATGTACACCATCATCTCCACCCCTTACTACTCCTGGATCAAAAGGTAAAGCTCCGAGAAACGGTACTTCTAGTTCCTCCGCTGTATCCTTGCCGCCACCTTGCTTGAAAATATCTAGTGTGGCAGACCATTTACCATCTTCGTCAGCCATGGTTTCAACATTCTTCCCTCCGGGGGCCTCTAATTCCACCTTAGTGTTAGGTTCCACCTTTCCGCGTATTGTAAATCCACTCATATTCTCAACCACACCTAGTAATGGAACATTTAGATTCTTAGCAAAAGATATGGATTTACGACTATCTAATAAAGCAACTTCTTGAGGGGTAGTGACAATTACAATTCCATCAATATCAGGTAGACTTTGAGTGACAGTTAGTGGTTCGTCACTAGTCCCAGGTGGGAAATCTAGAATCAAGTAATCAAGCTCACCCCATTCTACATCCGCAATAAATTGCTGAATTGCTCCAAGCTTAATTGGCCCGCGCCAAACAACCGGTGTGTCTTCATCCTCTAGTAAGAATGCCATTGAAATCACCTTGACGCCTAAGTGGCCTACGGCCGGGTGAATTAGCCCCTCGTCGACGTGTAACCCTTGACCACTCAATCCCATCATTTTGGGTACATTTGGTCCAGTAATGTCGATATCTAGCAAACCTACTTTGTGCCCTTGTTGCGCTAGGGATAATGCAAGACCGGTTGCAACTGTTGATTTGCCAACCCCACCTTTTCCAGATAGCACCATAATCTTGTGTTTTATTTTCTCAGAAAGTTGTGTCATTCTTAATTTTCTACGCATTTGGGCATAAGCTTGCTCCATTTGCGCTTTCTGTTCATTAGTTGCATTTTCAGGAGAGTTGTTGTTAGCCTCTCCTTTATGGTGCGTCACAGGTGAATCGGACATTGTAGTCGCCACTTTGCAATCATTCTTGAATCATTGTATCGTATATAGTGTATGAAGAAATCAAATTAGAACGCCTTTGAATTGAATAATTTAGCGCAATTGACAAAGCCAAAAGACGAGAAGCATTGTTTGAGGGAAGGGTTATCCATGGCTGGAGCAGGAGTCTATGTGACATGGGTAACGGTATCATTGTTAAGTGGTATTTTACTAATGCCAGTATTTCGTGTAAGCGGTAAAAGGGTTACTTTGGCAGGTTTTGTTGATGTATTTAGGCGCTATTGGATTCATATTGCTTTAGTGTTCAGTATTTACGTATGGAAAGATATTCTAGATAAATTAGATAGAACATTAATGGCAAATACACATCTTGAGATGACTCCATTCATTTATGCGATTGAAGGTGATTTGGTTCTATTTATTCAGCAGGCCTTCCTTAATGATGCTTTGACTTTTGTCTTAACTCATTTTTATGTTGCTGGATATATGTTATTGGTTTTTACAGCAACATTTTATTTTACATATTTTGATGATAGGTGGATGTCAGACCGAATATTATTGTCGATGTTCTTTGTCTATGCTTTAGCAGTCCCATTTTATTTATTCTTCAATGTTAGAGTTACTGGTGATCATATTCCGGAAATGGAAACACTTGCTTACCATCTTACTCCTGAAATTCAAACATGGTTTACAAGAATAGATCCTTTTACTAATGGTATGCCAAGTTTACATATCGGAATACCATTTGCTGTTTGGCTTGGATTACATCGCTGGGATCATGATGAGAGATGGAAAAAATATAGAATATTTGTTGGTTGGTTTACCGCCTTAACTGGTTTTTCAATTATTTATCTTGGTATT
Organism: Thermoplasmata archaeon; assembly: GCA_002727675.1. Lineage (GTDB taxonomy): Archaea > Thermoplasmatota > Poseidoniia > Poseidoniales > Thalassarchaeaceae > MGIIb-Q1. The sequence continues at coordinate 3,828 of PBXQ01000024.1, forward strand.
CACTGGCTACTTGACATTACTGGTGGCATTATTGTTGCTTATGTTGCAGTTAGGTGTGCAGATCAATGTCATGATTGGTTATGGTATCGTCTTGATGAAAGAACCTTTAACGCTCGGTTAGCATGGCTTTTTGCAGATATTAATAATCCAAAAATAGTTATTTCTGGTTATAGTCAGAGGATATTTGCTTGGTTGACAAAACCATCTGCTACTCTAACAGGAGTTGTTGTAATGTTGTTAATGGCGGCAACAGGTGGCGTATTATTGTATGACGCCGCTCACCAACATATTCCTGCTGAGGGTGTTAGCCATCCATCAGGAGCCGCAGCAGCAGATGGATGGTTGGTAGCTCTTGATGCAGATGATGAAGGCAATCTTAGTGCGGTGATTATCGATATTGAGAATGAAATTACTTATCATGAAAATCTCTATTTGAATGAAGGCGGTAATCAATCTCAATTGGGGTTATTGAATGCTTCAACAGAAGTATTGATTTCAGAAAATCACGCTATTATTTGGCAAGGTTACAGAATAATTACTCTTAATTTTTCAAATCCAGTTTTGGTTGAAAGAACAACGGATCCTCTTTATACGGATCTTGCCCTTCTTGATGGTGTAGATGGAGAAAATGCTAAGTTATTTGCAATCCATAATGGTGTTATTTTTAACTTGCAAAGTAACAATCATGGCGAGGTATTTACACCAATTTCAGACAGCGATGTTATCCTTATTGATGGTGAAGGTGATAGTTTATCGTGGGTTTCAGAGGCCTCTCCATTGACTGCAAATATTATCACATTGGATGGAGTTCAAAATACTCTTTCAGTAGAAGTTAACGCTACAGTAAATACAGCTATGGATGAACAAGTGTTGGCACTTACTGGAACAGTAGTTGACTACGATAATGCTACAATCACAGGGATTACATTTGACAATAATTACCTAATTGCTGAAGTAAATCTATCTGCAGTAACTCGTTTAGTAATGGTTAATCTTGAAACAGGCGAGCAGCGAATCTTAGGTGACCCTCTTTTTCCAGTGGCAGAGCCCAGTATAGGATATGGGCATGTAGCTTGGCAACATCAACAATTCCTCAATTCATTGGATCCTGTTGAGGCTGATCTTGACTGGGACGTATCTTATCATGTGATTGCTGAAAATCGTTCATACCCCCTTCATATCGTTGATAAAGTAAATCAGACCTCTCCACAAGTCATGATAAATCATATTGTTTGGCTTCAAGAAGGAGAAAAAGAGGATGATCCACCTGAAGTGAGAATATTCTCTCTAGAAGAAACTTTTGAGCCATATTCTTCAACGACTATGCAAGTGGCAACGATATTACTTATTCCAATGTTAGTAATTTGGATGATTCAGCGCCAGAAAGAAAATAGTGAAAGAACGGAAGAAGAATGACCTCAAGCAATAATTGAGAGCATTCTATTTAGTGCAAGGATGGCATCATCTGCAATTTGGGGGGGAACAACAATTTGATTGACTATTTTTCCCTCAATTAAATTCTCTAGTAATTCGGCAAGAAAAGCGGGGTGAATCATGTACATGGTTGAACAAGGGCATACTCCAGGATCAAGACAAATTACTTCTTTGTCAGAATATTGTGCATCAAGTCGCTTAACGAGATGAATCTCAGTACCTACCCCTATGACTGAACCACTTGGTGCTTCTTCCACATAGCGACGAATCATTTCAGTTGAACCGGATGCATCTGCAGCATCAACAACAGTTCGGTCACATTCTGGATGTGCGATTATCAGGGCGCCAGGATGTGCATCTCTCAAATCATTAATTTGATCAACAGTGAAGCGTTGGTGAACTGAACAATATCCATGCCATAGCACGAACTTGGCTGCATTTAGGGATTGCCAATCTGGTTCCATCATCGGATTCCAAACTGCTAAATCATCGTTATTGTAGCCCATTGCTAATGCAGTGTTCCTACCCAAGTGTTGGTCAGGGAAGAAGAGTACTTTTCCATTCTCTCCTGCTCTTTCAAGAGCCCATTCAAGGACTCCTGCTGCATTAGATGATGTGCAAACAATTCCACCATGATGACCCACGAAAGCCTTGAGGTCTGCACTACTATTCATGTAAGTAACAGGTACAAGATAAGATGAACCTGATTCTGCAGGGAGTTCAGCATCCTCTCTAGTTGCCGGGTCTAACAAGTTGCTGTTTGCAAGTAATTCATTCCAGCAAGCTTCCACATCTGGTAAGTCTGCCATGTCTGCCATCGAGCAGCCTGCACGAATGTTTGGCATCAAAACAATTTGATTATCATTAGTTAAAATATCTGCAGATTCAGCCATGAAGTGGACGCCACAGAAGATTATGATTTCAGCATCTGAATCGGCAGCTTTGCGAGCCAATAGAAACGAATCTCCCGTCTCATCAGCGTGTTCGATGATTGAATCTCTTTGGTAATGGTGGCCTAAGATCATCACTTTCTCTCCAAGTTGTTTTTTTGCAGTAATAATTCTTTGTCTATATTCATCTGAATGTGGTTTAGAATCTAGTTCCTCAATTGAGCAAGTTGATAGCGAAATACCCGTCATTCAACCACCTTGGTTGTATGTTGGCTAGCCGCCACCGCTTTGAATGCATCCATTCTCCGATAGATTGTAGTGGGGGCCATATATGCTAGCTTGGGAAGAAAATGAAGTAATTCATATTGGGGCAGAGGCTGCAGTTTCTAGTGGCCTATTTCTTGGTTTACCGGCAGTTAGGAAGGTTAGGCGACCCCGTGCTTATCGTAATCCAAAATTAGATCAACGTTTGACAAAACATCGTATGGCTACTGAAGCAAGATTTCTTTCCCGTCTTTCAGAATATGACATTCCAACCCCCAAAATTCTCTCGTTTGAGCAAAGTAATGGGGTTATAATTCAAACATTAATGCCAGGGATTCAATTGGTAGAAATTCTAAGAACTGAAGGGAGTGATAATAGAGAAATATTAACCAATTGTGGAGAAATAATACGCAAACTCCATTCTTTAGGCGGAGTACATGGTGATTTAACAACCAACAACATAATTTGGGATGAAAATAATGGTGTTTCATTAATTGATTTTGGTTTGTCAATGTGGACCACAGAAATTGAAAAGTTGGGTCTTGATTTACAAGTATTTAGTGAATGCCTTTCTGCAAGCCACCCCGAAGTTGAAAATGCTCTAGAATGGGTGTTTGATGGGTATGTTGGTGCAAAAGATTTCGAATATAGTGGTTCTGATTCTCCACCACCCCCTGCCAAAGACGTCATTGAAAGGTATCACTTAATCCGTTCAAGAGTAAGATATCATTAATTTTATTTCAAATTAACAATACTATACGACACATCATGGATGTCATCCTCTCATTTAGCCGGCAAATTGGGTATAGGAACTGCCCGAATCCATCCAAATTCATCAGCAGCAGTTTGGGTCTGGATAGAAGTTAAAGCATCGTACAATTCTTGTGTGACCGGCCCGACTTGATTATTGCAATAAGTAGTACAAATTTCACCTTTACAAATAGCTCCTATTGGTGAGATAACTGCTGCTGTTCCAGCACAGAAGCACTCATCTGATTCTAAAACAAAATCGATGTCTACACGCTCTTCAATTACTTCGTATCCCCTATGCCGGGCTAAATCGATAATGCTAGCCCGGGTTATCCCTGGAAGAATTGTTCCTGTAAGTTCAGGAGTATAGATGACTCCATCTTTAACACAGAAGAAATTTGCAGCACCAACTTCTTCTATGTATTTATGCTCTACAGAGTCAAGATAGATTATTTCTGCAAATCCTTCTTTCTTAGCATTTTTACTTGGCATCATACCAGGTGCATAATTTCCTATTGCTTTTACAGCCCCTGAGCCACCAGGTGCAGCACGGTGATGATCATCAGAAACTTTGAGGGCAATGGGGTGCATTCCACCTTTGAAATAAGGTCCAACCGGGCAAACATAGATCATGAAAGTATATTCTGGCGCCGGAGCCACACCTAGTATAGGTCCAGAACCCCAGAGTACTGGCCGAATGTATAGCGCTCCTTTGCCTGTGGGGGGGACCCAACGAGCATTTGCAGCCACAACTTCTTCCACAGCTTCAAGAAACATTTCTAGAGGTACTGGTGGCATACCAAGTCTCAGTGCTCCATCTGTTAGACGTTTCCCGTTTCTTTCGGGACGAAATAGCACAATTCCGCCATTAACACTTCTTTGTGCCTTCATTCCTTCAAACAATCCCTGTCCGTAATTTAGTACTCCGGCCGCAGGTGAAATGGATATGTTACCATATGGCACCAACTCTCCTTTTTGCCATTCTTCTCCTTGATTACAAGTAGCAGTATACATAATATCTGTAGCAGTAAAACTGAAAGTTAGAGAGTCCCAATCTATTGCCATTTCTTTAACCAGATTCGTCTCCCCCTAGCAGGCGCGTGATGCCGTGACTAAACCGCAGAAGGTGGCTCGGTTATCAACCGTTACCCCTTCCCGCATAGCGAGGGTTAATTGACTACGGATAATAACAGGTGAAAGAAATGGCCCGTACAATTGTAGAAAGTTGCGTTGTCAAGGGCTCATATATGATGGATTCTCCATCACGAAATGATACTGTAATTGAATTATGGTGTAGGGCAAAAGAGGGCCATTCAGTATTGCTCCTAGTCACAGGTATGAACCCGTGGTTAGAAATTAGTATACCTGGTCGCCCTTCAACAAATAATGAAATTGAAAACTTATTGGGACAGGTTAGCTTAATTAAAGGCGTGACTAAAATCCATGATTCTGTTGATAAATGGACACGTATGGGTATTAAACCTCATTGGAAGGTAGACATTAAGAGACCATGGATGATGACAGATTCTCGTCATCAAATCCGTAACAAATTATCGGGTGATTGGGAATTAACCAATGCTGACATACCATTTGTTAATCGTTTGTTCATGGACAATGATATTGGCCCTCATATTCGTTGTGATTGTGAGGTTTTGTGGGCAGGTGAAAACGCTCCAGAAAATTTACTTGCGGAATTAGATGATTCATACCAAGGTAATTCCGGAAAAATACAGGGTGCTGAAAGAATTAGGGAAGCAGGTGGCTCAGGATTATACCCTGTGGATTTGATAGTCACTTGTGATTACACTGAAGTCCAAAAATGTGAGCCGTTTCCAACTCCATTTGTTTTGATGTCATTTGACCTTGAAACCTCAATTTTAGAAGAAAAAATTCTTTGTGCTGCGGTGGTTATTCAACAAGGTTCTAGAGAAGAAATTTATGAATTCAAAGGTAGTGAATCGGACATATTGTCTGGGATATCGCAATTAGTAAGGGAAAAAGATCCTGACATTATCACTGGATATAATATAGACAATTTCGATTTACCCCGTATCCTTGCTCGCTCACGTGAGATAGGAAAGAAAGGCGATTATGCCACGCATGCAGATTTATTTGGTTGGGGTAGAGTTCCAATTCTTGAGTCAGAAGACACAAGACTGATACCTAAGAGACAATCTAATCGAAGAAATTGGGATATTTATGGTAGGTGTGTATTAGATGCTTGGTGGCAAGCGAGAATGGTTTTACGACCAAAACGCGAGACGCTGAAATATGTTTGTAGTTTGCTTTGGCCAGAAGATGAAGATTTACAAAAGATGGATGTAGATGCATCTAAGATGGATAAAGAATGGGAAGAGAGGCCAGATGTTGTGATGGAATATTGCGTCCAAGACACCATTCTTCCTTTGAGAATATTAACACAAATTCGTGCAGTACAAACCAAGGAAGCTCTAGCTTCCGTTGCTGCTGTACCTCTTGAAGTAGCAATATCTGGAACCACTTCACAATGGATTGATAGTTTAGTAATTAGGTTAGCAGACAGAGAAAATATAGCTGTGCCAAGAACAAATCGTAGTAATAGTGGTGACCAAATTGTTGGTGGATATGTGCACGAAGTAGAAGCGGGGGTCCATCGTTGGATTGCAGTTTTAGATTTCAAATCCATGTATCCATCGATTATGATTTCAAATAATATTTGCTATACTACTAGAATTGATGAAAATGAGAGGCCAGAAGAGTCTCCTGAGAAAGGCTTCCACAAGTCACCTTATGGTGCGAAATTTTTACCTGCGGAAACCCGCCGTGGGCTAGTTCCAAGATTACTTGAAGATTTGATGGAATTAAGAACTCATCACAAGAAGGAGATGTATGAGGCTGCCAAGAATCATGATGGTGTTAATGAGATGTTCCACAATCGTATGCAGGTCGCAGTTAAGATTTTGATGAATTCATTTTATGGGGTGTTCGCATCTAAATTTTATCGTTTTACTCATGATGATTTAGGTTCATCAATTACTGCTTGGGCTCGTTCTAATATTATGAGTATAATTAAACAACTTGATGATGAAGGTAACCATGTTGTTTACAGTGATACAGATAGCGTATTTGTTCAAGCCCCTATAGGTGAAGGGGTGGTTAATAAGGAGCCTAATCAAGGAAAGGAATTGGAACTTTGGAACCAAACAGTTTCAGAGTTAGTAACATTTGGTGAAGAAATTGCTGAAAGGTTTACTAAAGAAGGTGCTGAATTAGAATTTGAAACAGGTCTCTCGTCATTTTTCAGTCATGGTGCAAAGAAGAGATATGTTGGTCAAGTTGTGTGGCCTGAAACGAAGTTACTTGTTAGAGGTTATGAGATTCGTAGAACCGATTCATTCACAATTCTAACAGATGCTATGACAGAACTTTTTGAAATGATTTTAGATGGTGAAACAGATGACGCTGTTCAACATTGCATTGAACTGATTAAAAGCGTGAAAGCAAGGGAAGTATCCCCTCGTGATTTAGTAATAAGTAAATCATGTAAAGGAAAAATCAGAGCTGATGGTGCGATAGATTTTGATTCTGTATATGCTAATCCAGATAGAATGGTAAATGTTCGTGCTGCTAAACAAAGAATTGCCGCAGGCCTTAATTTCATTCCTGGTATGAAAGTGGGTTGGCTAGTGACTAATTCTAGTAAAAGTCCAATGGAAGTAGCAGCATGGCTTGAAGATGAGACTGGTGAGATTCAAACTGATTATGATCCAGAATTTTACATCAATCGTTTGGCTACAGCCTTAGGGAGAATAACTGAGGCTTTTGGATGGTCTGCGGATGATTTGATTAAAGGCAACCGTCAGGCTTCCCTATTTTCTTTTTAGTTAAAAGGCATTAATTTTGGTCCATTTATCCGAATGGTTGATGATAGGGCGTTGGTTGGTAGCATCTAATGAAGAGAAACATTGTGCGTTCTTGGGCTCTTGTGTTATTGCTAATGCTTGTCGCAATATCGCCAGGCTGTTTAGAGTCATTTAGGTCAAATACAGAGCCAGTTGCTAATTTTTCTGTTCAGCCAAGTGGAACTCTAAAAGTTGGAATGGTATTAAATTTCGACGCATCGGCATCTTCAGACCCAGATGGTGATGATCTAACTTATTCGTGGAATTTTGGTGATGATAATACTGGTTCTGATAAAACTACTACGCATACGTATAATTCTGCGGGGGATTATACAGTAGTTCTTTCAGTATCTGATGGCAATTTTGAGACTCAAAAAGAACAAGTTCTCAAGATTTATCCAGAAGACGCTGCTGAACCGGATGCAATAATTTCTACTTCAAAGGATGATGATTGCGATGGGGAAGAAGCACCAGCATCAGGAACGTATATCTTAATTTGGATTTGTGATGATGAAATGGAAGATTCAGAAAGGGATTGGGAGCCTTCAACTACTGTCATATTAGATGCATCTGAAAGTGAGTCAGGTAGTGCAGAATCTTGGATTGTAAGTTGGAAATGGGATCTAAATATCAATGTAGATGAAGATGGTGACGGAGATAAAGAGAATGATGTTGATGCAGAGGGTGAAACTTACTCGTGGGATGTCCCTTCTGGCGAATGGAAGATTGGTCTGACAGTTACTGATGACCAAGGAATGTCTTCTACTACTGATACATGGGTCTATGTTAATGCACGTGCAAAATGGGGGGAGATAATTGAGATTGGACGTAATAATTCTGCCGATAACCCTAGAGAAGAGTTTACTACTCCCTTAACTTATGATTTGGATAATTCTCACAAATTGAATCAGTTCAAGGTAAGATTGGTTTATCCAAAGAAAGATCCCGGGGCTGGTTGTGGTCAGCTTTGTGATCGTGACAACAGAATGGACCTCTATTTCTTCAACCAAACTGATGAAGAGGTGCGCAACAGTTCCTATCAAACAGATGAGCAACAAACAGATTCAGATTGCAGTTCTGAAAATTATTGTTTAACTTTGACATCTAGCACCGGTGATTTCCGGACATATTTAGATGGGACTTGGACTGTACAAGTTTTCAATACTCAACAACATAACGCAGAAATACTGGAATTACAAATAATTCTCAAGTATAAATGATATGATTGGTCTTATGTAAAGCGTTTATGAGTATAATTATCCAACATTCTATTTGCGAGTGATTCAAATAGGGGCGGTCGGTCGGCGGAACACTCAAAGGAGTGTATATACCATGGGTTCACAATGGGAAGATAAGAGCAAAGACCACCTGAATATTGTTTTCGTAGGGCACGTTGACCACGGAAAATCGACCACAGTTGGTCGTTTGATGTTAGATAGCGGACACATCGAGGCTCACGTTATTGAGAAGTTCGAGAAAGAAGCAGCAGAGCGTGGAAAGGCGGGATTCGGTTTCGCTTACGTTATGGATGGATTGAAGGAAGAGCGAGAGCGTGGAATTACTATTGATGTAGCGCACAAAGAATTCTACACACCAAATTATTACTTTACAGTAATTGATGCTCCAGGTCACCGAGATTTCGTTAAGAACATGATTACCGGTACCAGCCAAGCTGATGCTGCTGTTCTGAATGTTGCTGCAAATGATGGAGTTAATGCACAAACAAAGGAACACGCTTTCCTTGCTAAGGTTCTTGGAGTCAAGGAACTTATTGTTAATGTTAACAAGATGGATATTAGTGGTGTTGATTGGTCACAAGACAAGTACAACAGTGTAGTTGAAGAAGTTTCCAACCTCCTTAGGATGGCAGGTTTCAAGCCCGATGACATTCCATTCGTCCCATGCAGTGCACTTGCTGGTGACAATGTATTCAACAAGAGTGATAATACTCCATGGTACAGTGGACCAACTTTGTTCGAAGCTATTGATGCAGTTAATATGCCACCAAAGCCAATTGACAAGCCTTTGCGTTTGCCAATCCAAGACGTTTACAAGATCGGTGGAATTGGTACAGTACCAGTTGGAAAAGTAGAGACAGGTGTTCTAAATTCAGGTAAGACTGTAGTTTTCAACCCAAGTCAGAAATCTGCTGAAGTAAAGTCAATTGAAATGCACCACACAATAGTAGACAAGGCGGAGCCTGGTGATAACGTTGGATTCAACGTCCGTGGATTATCTGCAACAGATATACGCCGTGGTGACGTTGTTGGTTATACTGACAATGAACCTAGTTACGTAAGACACGACGAAACTTTCGTTGGACAAATTCAGTTAATGGATATCCCTAAGGCAATTGGTGCAGGATATACTCCTGTATTCCACGCACATACTGCACAAGTAGCAGTTCGTTTTGCAGAACTTCTAGAGAAGACAAGCAAGGGTCAAAAGACACCAAATCCAGACTTCTTAGTTACTGGTGATGCATGTCTAGTTCGCTTCGCTCCAACAAAGCCAATGGCAATTGAAGAAGCAAGTGCCTTCCCAGAGTTATCTCGTTTCGCTATTCGTGACATGGGTAAGACCGTGGCTGCTGGCGTTTGCATGAAGATTGAGAAAAAGTGAATGTAATAATGGGGATAGCAATTTTAGGTTGGGATCCCTATGGCAAGCATCACAGCAATCAAGGTGACAGGTCTTAATCATCAACATGTTGATACTCTTTGTAACGGGATTAAGCATATTTCAGAACAAACAGGAGTTTCTATGAGGGGTCCAATCCCTTTGCCAACACGTCGTTTAGTTGTGCCATGCAGAAAAAGCCCTGATGGAGAGGGTTGTGAGACATGGGATCATTGGGAAATGAGGGTACACAAGCGTCTAATTGAATTAGAAATAAATTCGGCAAGAGACGAAGCAGTGCTTGCCCGTGTTGTTCACGGATTGGAAATTCCAGATACAGTAACTATCGAGATTACACTTCGTAATGTCACATAAGATTGTAATCAAATCTTTTTATCATTGAAAAATAGGGCGTATGCTCTAGAGAGACTCTGCGAGGCCAGCTGCAATTAAGCCAGTGGCTAGAACAGAATCACAGAATTCCACATCTCCGGTCATCAAGTCTAATTCATTCCCGTTACTGTCGATAATAGGTGCGGGTAAATCTTGTAACATTTTTATTCTTATCATATCTTTAGAATCATTATTTTCATCAACATGATTTTCATCTTTGTTGGAATTAATTGAGGTGTTAACCAAATTTACATCTGGTTTGATAATCCCTGATGTAGGATAAGCATTCATTTTTGCAATACGGTCTTCTTCGTCAATATCATCCGGATCAACATAAGGCTGAATTTCTGGTTCTTTGACAATTATTTTAGGAGGTCCATCACCTGTGATTCCTCCTTCATCTTTGACAAATTCGTCTAATTGAGTAGTTCCCGGTTCAACAATAGGTGCTTGATTTTCCGCAGCTAAAATTCCTTCTTGTAATACGTTCCAGGAGACTTGATGCTTATATTTCTCAATTAAATCACCTAAACCTTCGTAAAATGCTCTTTCAGATGCATCATGTCTTTGCCAATCCAAAGGAGTCAAACTACTAGTTGAATCTGTTAAAGCATCCCCTAAAGGTGCCAAAGCAAGATTATTTGTGGCAGCGTGTCTAACAAATGAAGTCAATCTGTGTTGGGTCAAATCAGCAACAGCCCTTCTAACGTTACCTTGTCTTCTACTGAGGTTTTGTGCTTTGACACTCCATCCTTCATTTCTCCCCACATCTGCCAATTCATTATCGATACTTGCTAGTAATAACGATACTTGAGACCAAAAGTCCGGCCTTGGTAAATCGATTGGGTGGTTTCGTTTTGCTTGTTGACGAACTAGGCTGAATAATTGGTTTTCTATGGCTTGTAGTTGGGTAGCACTAATGGCCTTATTTCCACTGTCTACTCTATCCATTGTAGTCGCCCGGAACTACCCTGTGAAGGGGCACCCTAAGAATGCTTCACTCAAAAAATATTTTTCTTTTGATAGATTGTCCATTGTAGGATAGCATTGAAACGAAGAAAGCGCACACAGGGATATGAGGAGGAGTGCCGATGCCCCGCTATTTCACACAACATCGCGCGTTGTTTATTGCCATAATTTTCCTATTAACTCCATTTTCTTTCATTGCCACTTCCACTCAATCAAACTGGTCAGGCCCTCCTGTAGTAGACCTAGGTAAAGATGGAGGCAATACAACAGTGACAGGATTTTCTGTACCTGAAGGAGAAACAATTCTTGATGCATGGCTTGAAATCGGCGAAGATAGTGATTCAGAGTTGGGTACTGGTACAGTTTGGAGGGAAAACGCCCAATCTCAATTGAATTTTAGTTGGGGGTTATGGAATTCTACCACAACCAATTTTTTTGATGGTGCATTAAGTCTAGACGCCAATCATTCTGTGGGGCGTATTAATGACTTTGAAAACCTAGTTAGAACATTACAAGATTGGGAGATGGGAGGGACTCAAGGAATCTGGCAAGTTAGTGATATGCTGGGGATACCAGGGCAACTCAACGGTTCTGCAAGGGAATCTAGCGGCGGTCTTATTCCAATTGGTGCAGTAACAGGTCGTTATATCCTAGCAACTAAAGCAGACCAATCTTTGCCAAACGGAGTTCATACATGGATGGAATCTCCAGATTATTATGTGCCTCCTGTGATAAATAATTTCAATCTGAGTTTTTCACATTGGTATCATATGTATACTCCATCTTTAGTTAATGGAAATGCCGATGGAGTGTGGGTTGAGATGAGTCTTGATGGTGGCCAATCTTGGCGTTATATTTCTCCAGATGGTGGTTATGACAACCACATAAGTTCAGCGGCTCCGGCCCCCAATGGTACCGGTGGTGCAAATTTTGAAGTATGGGCATCACCAAATGCTAGTGGCTGGCTTACATCAAATTTTCATTTAGATAATGAGTTAGGGATAGCCAATTCTAGCACTGTTCGTTTCCGTTTTGTTGCTTGGACGGATATCAATTCTTCAGTTCAGCGCCCAGGTTGGTTTATTGATAATATGAATTTAACAAACGATGGCTATGATGGCGGTGCTTGGTTTCATGGAAATTTAACGAACAAATATTTAGATGGGGCTAAATCTTATCTTTTATTTGAGGCTAATTTGTCAAATGCTAGTGGCCCAATTATGCTAGATTATGCTACTGATTTTGATATGGAGGGTGATATTTATGATAATTTTCATTGGGAGTGGTCTCTAGACAATTCTACTTGGACATCATTTTCTGCTAACATGCCTGGCTTTGGGGTATTAATTGGCGGGCAAATGTATATCGATGATTCCCGTGGTTGGAAACATTTGTCGCACCCACTTCCTCAATCATTAGCTGGCAATTCAACAGTATATATTCGCGTATATTTGGAGACAGATAATTTTCCTGGTTCTGGTTATGGTGGGACTAGTAATAACCCACCAGAAGGATTATTTCTAGACGATATAATAATTTCATCAGGCACAATTGGTAATAAAACTACACATTTAAATCTGAATTTAACAGATATCAATGATGGGAATATAATTCACGGAAGTATTGGGGGTGGTCATGATGAATGGCAACACCTTTCACAACATGGGGTAAATGGGCCCACTTACCAATACGATTCATTTGAGAACTCACCACTTCTTCCAATTGGTTGGGATGTTGATACAATTAGGGGTTCAGGATGGGAATTCCGTTCCCATGATCCTACTTGGGTTGTTGGTCCGAATGCTCCATCAAATGGTACGCATTACGCTGGTATTGTATTTGGTGATTTATACCAGCCCGATTCTTGGACACATTTGATATCACCCGAATTCATAATCCCTGCAAATAGCCATGCGAGAATATCATTCAAACAATTTGTTTGTGCAGAGCAATCATGGGATGGGGGTGTAATGTATATTTCAAATGATGATGGGAGAAATTGGATCCCATATGGTATGAACGAGCCAGATTTTTATGACACTCAACAGAACATGAATCCCGCATCAGAAATTTATGGTTTATGGGCTGTTGATGGTTCTGCTACTAAACCAACTTGTCATGGTAATAGGGGTGCAGGGGTAAACAAGGATTGGGTAACTAAACAAGCAGATGTCAGCCAATTCGGTGGCCAAAGCATCCGCCTTCGTTTTTCATTTTTCACTGATCCATATATTGAATCAGATGGGTGGTATCTTGATGATGTGGGTCTATATGTTGATTGGTTTGAAGAACATGGTACGTGGATTTCAGACCCAATTGAAACTAACCGAAATTCTATTGGAACAATAAATGTCGATGCATCTGTACCTAATGGTACATGGGTAAAATGTACTTTGTTAAATGAAGATGGCACAATAATAATGGGCATGAATAATCTTAGTTTTCCTGTTATACCAACACCTGGTTTATTGCCAGATAAAATTAGAATTAAGTTGGAAATGGGGACAAATGAACCAGAATTAACTCCCAAAATTCATGCTTTATATGTGGGTGCTGTTAGTGTCTTTTCATCATCAGATACAACAAATGGTTGGTCTATCTCTCCCCATTTGGTATTGAATAAAACTTCTAATAATTTATCAAATCCTAATTTAAATATTTATTCTGCTAACGGGCCATTAATTTATGGAAATAATCCAATTAAATCTTTTGAGATATCTGGTTTTGGTGCAGGCGTATTTGTTACTCTTTCTGATCAAGCAGGCACCATTTTTTTCAATGGACTATTGAGTAACCGTACAGTTCAAAGAACAACCCCTTTGGCTGCATATAAGGTTCAGATTGATTTACAACCGGGTGGGTGGTTACAATCACTTACNGTGAAGGGTAGATTGTTGCAACCCGGAAATAATGTTACAATAGANATTGGGGATGACGGCTCAGTTGAATGGGCATTCATTCAAGGAAATGATGGNCGTGGTCAGATGGGTTGGCAAGATTCATTTATGCAAGTTAATTCAAGATCACAAATTGTAAATCCATCTACAAATGCTACAACGATTGGTTCAATTTTAATTCCTGATGATGCAATAGTTACTGGTGGTTTAGTATGTGTGAGGTCTCTAAATCAATCAGCATCAGTGAATTTATCAATTGGTTCTGTAATTTTACTAAATCAACTAAATGTTTCAACTGAATCGGGTGTAATGGTTCCATTAAGTCAAATGGTAATTCAGTCAATAAATAATCAAGTTGCGGTGCCTTGGGCAAATGATTTTCGAAACTGGAAGCAAGTGCCTGTAAATTTAGAAACGACGGGGCCTACTGAGATAGTAGTTTATGGGATAAATTATGAATTAGCTGAAAATTTAACAGGGCTAGAGCCGATATTATCTACGGCATTGAATAATTCTATTGCAGTAAATGGGATGCATGATATTCCAATAAATATCAAATCAGATGGTGGAGGTGTTTCCTTTTGGGGTGGTGTAGAGCACGCTCCTTTAATCTCAGATGAGATAATCCACGTTCCTCAAACTTGGCTGCCCGACAGAACGAGTATTGTCACTACAGAACATACTCATTTATTTTCTGCAACAGATATTGTAAAAATAAATTTAAGTTTACAAAGCTCTGATGGGTCGCTAACAGAGTTTTCAGTTTCAGATATTTATTCGGGCGGCGTATTTTCCCAAATTGGTGGTGAGCAAAATGTCACAATAAATGTATCAAGTAGTTCAATAATTTCTATCACTAAAGGTTGGAAAATTAATTGGGCATTACAAACCGAATGGAGTTGGGATGATGTGGATTGGATTGATGTTACTACTGAATCATGGGGGGCTAATGGTGAGCATTTGACTCCACACACAATTCGAATTGGAGTAAATTCTAAAGCAATTGAGAATGATATGGAAATAGATTCATGGGAGGTTCGTGGTTCAGATAATAGATTATTATCGTCCCGCGGTTCAACATTATATCCTTTTGAAATAGCGACAGGATCTTCAGTTGAAGTTTCGGGGACAGTACGTTTTGAAGATTCAAATTCACGACCTTCAAAAGAAAATTATTTATTGGCAGTCCAGGTAGATGGTGGTGGAAATAATTACCAAACATTAGCAACAAGTGGTGATAATGGGGTTTGGAACTGCACGGTTCCCCTTACTATCGAAAGTGGGTATGTCAATCTCTCTGTTTGGATTATTAGGCCGGGACCTCAAGGTGTTTCTCTAAATGGGGCTACTGATGCTACCAAAGATAGAACACCTGTAATGATGATTATTGATTCTAATTCTCCCACTCTCGGGCCTTTGATGGTACACACCCCTAGTGGTGCAAGATTGGCTGATGGTAATGTGTGGCCAGAAGATAGATTATTGCCTATTTCTGTTGAAGTTACTGAATTAGAGGCATTAGGTGGCCCTCTGAAACTACATTTGTGGCGTGAAGGAATCGATGACTATGATGGAGATTCAGAGGCCGATGAATTTGAATATTTAATTTATAGAGAATTTACTCCGATGAAATCACAGGGGACTGTTAGAATATATTTCCCCGCAATATCTCTTGCATCTAATGGCGATATGGGTAGAGTGTCTTTATTTGTCACAGGAACTGATTTGGCAGGCCATTCCGTAATAAACGGGGGCGGTCCAGGAATTGAAAACGATATGGCCACATTAATTACACAAGATGATAGGCCAACGACATTATCATTGCCATCGATTGAATTAGATAGGTGGGGAGATAATTTGCTGGTGGGGCACACACACAAAATTTCATTTTCACTAACTGATGATAATGGTGTGGGTTCATTAGATAATATTTCAGTTAGCTTAGCTTCCGGTGATTCACGAGGTGATATTTGGATTGATCCTTTATCTAATGACTTATCAGTTAATCCAGATTCACCAATTAATCCAGTTGATTTGGTTATCACTGAACTCGCAGCAGGTTCATTTAATATTGCAGTTTATTTTAGTATTGATATTGATTTCCCAAAATCATGGAATGAAACAAATCAACATCCGGCAATATATGTCTACGAACATGGCCAATTACTTGAATTAGGTAGTGATTCATTATATCATTTGTCGTGGAGTGCAGATGGGCGGGTCGAATTAATTGTTTCAGGTGCCACAGATTTATCACTGCCTAGCAGTGGGTTAGTTGATGGGAAATTATACTTGCAACCGAATGATCGTTTCAATTTGTCAGGTAGATTAATTCATTTAGCTAACAATGAAAATGTTTCTTTATTTGGGAATTGGCAAATAGAAATTAATATGGATGATAAACAAAACAATCCTGTTAATTGGTTAACAGAACTTATATCAGGGAATTATTTCAATATTACATCACAGGTTGAAGATTATCGTTGGATTAGTGGTAATGCAATTATTACAGCTAATTTGATTGGCGGGGAAATGACAAATAATATTGAGCCCATGGTTTTTGAAATCATTATTGATAATTCAGCACCAGTCATTGAAATCCCTGAAACAACATTGGCAAATATTAATTCTAATCAAATGAATCAACAGTTAGTAACAGTTCAAATTCGTGAAATGGGTGGTATGGGGGTACAACCCATAGAGCTTCATTGGTCATTCCGAAGGCATGGTGTTGAGATTATAGGGATGCACGGGGTTGTGGAATTACCATTAGTGTCACATTTCGAAGGCATTTGGACTTATTCATCAAGAATTGATTTCGATGTAGACGTGAATAAATTGTATCCTGGTGATGATATTATTATTTGGATAGAAGGGGGTGATTTAGCAGGTCATCCTTTCATGGGCATTGGTAGTAAAGGCAATGAAAGAATGCCTCAACTTCGTGTAATTTATTTCAAACCGGTTCTTTCTGACTTGACAGTTCATCCTTATCAACCCTTAGTTGGGTCTCAATTCACCGTTGAGGGCAGGGTATTCAATGAAGGAAATGATTTGGGGTCAGTAACAATTAGTTTGTTAGCTAGACAATCAATTGGTGATGGCACATTTGTGTTGTTAAATGAAACAAATATTTCCTTATCACCTCAACAACATTCTATGTTTGCCTTTACTATCGAGGCATGGGATTCTGGTGATTTACAGTTATACGTTTCATTGAATGGTAACAAAAATAATTTGACCAGTGTTCCAGTTGGAATGGTTCGTGAACAAAGTACCAGCGAGGCATTATTATCGTCGTTAAATACTCCCGGGGCTATAGGTTTCTTAATCTTGATAATTTCTGTAATTTTCATGGGTATATTTGCATATTCACGCCAAGAAAAGGGTTGGGATGAAGAAGAAGATGGAATCCCATCTCCACCCCAGTGGGGTTTGAATGATTGGCCAGAAGATGCTGGCCCGCCTCCAGAAATATTGACTTCTAGTAGATTTCCTGATGAGGAAGAATGACAAAGGGTGGGTATCTAGCATGTCCCGTTGCAGGGGTACCCGAGTGGTCAAAGGGGGTGGGCTCAAGATCCACTGCTTAGTGCTTCGCAGGTTCGAATCCTGTTCCCTGCACCAATTAATCCCGTAGTTGAATTTTATTTTGAACCCCTAATTATTCAATATAAAAATCAATTTTTCAATTAGAAAAATCATCCGTAATGGTAAGTATATTTTTCAGTCACATTGAAACACGCTAGGTGACAGGTAACAACATGCGCAAGGGGGATGACTCTAAGGAAGAGTTCATTTTTCTCGTTGGTTTAGATGATGAAATAACAACAGATCAAGATAAATCTAGTTTAGAAACTGATGACAGTGACCATCATGATAAATCTTCCAATGAAACTTTGGTTGTTGAATCAATAGCCTCTATTTCTGAAATTCAGTCGTCTGCTGACATAAGTGACGAACCTTTCGTTGCGGAAATAGTATCTGATGGTATTCATCATTTCACTTGGCCTATTCGTGGTATGGATTGTCCAGATTGTTCTTTGAAAGCAACTAATGCAGTTAAGAAAAATAGTGCAGTTATTTCCTGTAAAATTTCTCCAACAGATGGAATTGTCAACTTGGAAATCGATTTAGGTGATGGCGACTTATCTGATATCAATCAAATATTGAAAAGCATTGGTTATGAACCAGATTTGAATTGGATGAAATTAGATGGAGTAAATTTAGATTCAGTAATGGAAAGACAAAAATGTGAAAAAAAATCCCTACTCCGCCTAATGAAATCTGGATTTGGAATACTTGATGTGAAATTTTCAGGACAACAAATTTTGGTCCAAACCCCTCCTACATTACTTCCATCTTCTAGAAGAGAACAAGAACTTGCTTTGGAAAGAATGACAGGTAAATCATTAAATTTAATTAAATCCGAATCACCAAGTTTATCAATTTCAGACCAGAGATTAATTTGTGCTTCTATTGCATTGTTAGTTCTCCCAATAATTATGTTTCTAGATATTATTGCCGCCCCGACATTATTCATTACTACTTTCGGATTGGTTGGGACTCTTGTAGGGGGTTTTAGGATGTTTCAAGAAGCAATATCTAGTATTAGGAATAGAATATTAGGTTTCCAAGTATTAACATCGTTGGCTGTAATTGGGGCATCAATTCTTCAGAAGTGGCCAGAGGCATTGATGGTTGTGTTATTAGAATCAATAAGTGGGCATTTGGAATCTTCTGCATTAGTTAGAGCCCGAGATGCTATGCAAGGTGGACTTGATAGATTGCCACATTTTGCCCGTGTTGTTCCATCAAATAAACCAAAGATAGAAGCTATTTCTTCTAGTACTTTTAGTGTAGGATTATCTCCTATTTCTTCTTTGACGCCATCTCGCCCACAACCCAAAGAGGTCCCAATTGATTTGGTAAACTTGGGAGATTTAGTTGAAGTTAGAAGTGGTGAATTAATACCTGTTGATGGGTTAATTTTTGAGGGGGCTGGCCAAATAGACCGAGCTCCGATGACTGGAGAGAGTGTTCCCGTGAGAATTTCAGTTGGAGATTTTGTAGAAGCGGGTTTGGTATTGATACGCGGCCCCATATTAATCGAAGTTTCCGCTGTAGGTTCTGATACTAAGTTGTCAGGTTTAATTGAAAAAGTTCATACATATCGTGATCAACCTCCACGTTTTCAATCATCTATTGAAGTATTTACAAAATATTGGGTTCCAATTGTATTAGTTGGTGGAGCTTTAATGGCTCTTTTAAGTGGAGAAATAATTACAATGTTATTACTATGGATTGTTGCTTGTCCCTGTTCGTTATTATTAGCAGCGCCAGTACCTCACGCCACGGCCCTTTCCACAGCCGCTCATTTTGGAATAATTGCTCGTGGTGGAGATGTCCTTGAAAGAACAGCTAGGGTTGATTTAGTATTGTTGGATAAAACAGGTACGTTGACGAGTGGTCACCCTTCATTAGATTCAATTGTTTTAGCAGAATACATAGAGATTAGTGAGGTGTTAGGAATTTCAGCTGGTTTAGAACAACGTAGTAATCACCCTTATGCGAGCACTATCTTATTTGCTGCATCTAATCAAGAAATTACTCCATTTGAAATCAAATCAATTTCAGATGAAGTCGCGGGTGTTAGTGGGAAAATTGGGCGTTCTATAGTTAGATTAGGTAGTGAAGAATGGTTACTAGGTGAAGGTATTTCAATACCCAAATCATTGTCTGATGCAGCAACTAAGGCGAGAGAGAAGGGTTTTGGTA
Source organism: Thermoplasmata archaeon (assembly GCA_002727675.1). GTDB lineage: Archaea > Thermoplasmatota > Poseidoniia > Poseidoniales > Thalassarchaeaceae > MGIIb-Q1. The sequence goes on from PBXQ01000024.1 coordinate 23,703, forward strand.
TTTCCATTCTTTCAAAGAGTAAAACTGCTTTGGGTTTATTTATTTTTAATAATGACGATTTAAGAGACGGCGCCAAGAATTTAATAATTGATTTAAAAGAAATGGGTGTATCTATTGAGTTGTTATCTGGTGATTCTCAACCAGCAGTAATTTCAATGGGTGAAAAATTAGGAATTAATTCTATGTATTGTCATGGAGATATTGATCCAGATGGTAAAGCCATATGGGTAAAAAGGCGTAGTCAAGCAATGTGCACCATTATGGCTGGTGATGGATTTAATGATGCTGCAGCACTTGCTTCAGCAGATGTAGGGATTGCAGTTGGAACAGGTGAATCTGTAAATTTAGAAGCAGCCGATGTATTAATCCCTAGTAATAATCCAGGAGTTTTATCTAATTTACTACGTTTATCAAAAAAGACAAGAAAAATAGTCCAAATAAATTTATTGATTTCCTTTCTTGTAACATTTATTTTGGTTATTTCTGTTATTGATAAGTGGCATGAAAGTCTTGTATTAGGGGTACTTGTTCATGAAGTAACAGTATTAATTATTATTCTAAATGGTCTTTGGGTTTCTGATGGTGGTGTTAACAGATTGAAGGTTCTTGGTTCTTTATTCAAACAATTGGCTGATGATAGTATACAAGCTTGGAAATCACTCATGCTGGTCATGAATACAAATAAATAAATCCGTGTCAGTTATATTGTAGTTCTATCTCTAATAATACAACCGGAGGAATGGCATGACCAAAATTCGTGGAAACCCCTTGGAAGTAGCGCTTGCTCATGAGACAAGAAAGGATATAGTTAGAACAATGCAAGGTGGTGCTGAATTTTCAACAGTTCAAATTCAAGAGGCTATTGGAGTAACACGTTATCATTTGTATCACCATTTACAGCAATTGGTTAAAGCAGAGATCATTGAGAACCATCGTGATCAAGGCCGTGCACGTTGGTGGCGTCTTACAAAAGAAATTAATTTAGGCGATAACAAATCAAGTATAGTGCAAGATACAAGTTTATTGCCCTCTGAGGCATTATCATTAATTGAAAATGGTGCGGAGATGCATTGGATTGAAACCCCTAAATCTGCTAGGGATGCCATTGCTGCTAAGAAGATGCTTGAGTCAATATCTGAAGAATGGGGTATTGAACTTAATTTGCCATTTACGTTTACTCCTGGTGGTATATTGATTATAGGAAAACCACGTAATTAGGTGAAATTATGGATGAAGAAGTAATTGTAGAAGATGTAGAAGATGTCTCATTAGATGTGGAATCAAAAATTTCACCTCCGCTAATCAATTGTCCCAATTGTGATGGATTATTACCTCTTGGACTTGGTGAAAAAACATGTAAATTATGTGATGCTGTTGTTCGTGTAGATCATGAATCAACTCGTCAAGAATGGAAGGATGAAAGAATATCTTGCCCTTCTTGTTCCAAAGTTCTTGTTTGTGGGGTTGATACTAGGCCAGCCAAGATTGCATGTTCATCTTGTGACACACAGTTTACAATTAATCCTAAAATTGTCAAAGTAGAGATTGCATGTCCAGCCTGTGAGCGTAGATTAAGACTTAGGCCACGTCCAGGTTCTAGAGCAATCAATTGCCCTGCTTGTGATGAAGGTTTTAAAGTCACATTTTGAAAACCATATTTGCATTTTTTGTACATTGTTCCGAATCATCCTTGAGGTGTAAGAAATGCCGTTTGACGGATAATGTCACCCTGCTCCCTCAAATAGGATGAGAGTTGCAGGAAGCCTGTAGGAGCATATGCTCCAAGGGGATGGGACCCTGACTGAAACAGAATCGAAGATAGATGAATTGAAGAAGCGTGTTGTTGGTGGAGATAACCAATCGCTTGCTGAATTACGTAACCAAATTACTGGTGGGGCCGCACCATCCGCTGAAAGGGCGGGGCAAATTTCATCGAATTTGAGCGATGAAGAATCTCTTCGTAATCAATTATCAAGGGAGCGCCGTTTTAGATTAAAAGATCAAGCAGAGCGTCTTAGCACTGCAAAAGGTGTAATGGGTCGCGCGTTACAGTTAGAACACCAGTCAATCTTAACAAATCTCGAGTCAGAAATGAGAGCCGAGATGGAATCCGAATTATCAAAACTTGAAAAAGATGCACTAGGGCGTGAGGAAGAAATTCTTCGTGAAGAATTGGAGATGCGTTTAGAAAGAGAACAGATTTCCTTGAATGAACAACTTTTGGTAGAAAAGGAACGTCGTCTTTCGGCTAGCAGAGAGAAAATTCATGCTCAGTTATCTGAGGAAATGGACCAAGAATTCGAACGCCGCCGAGCTTTTTTACAAGAAAAGATGGAGATTGAAGCGAATCAGAATTTACAAGAACAGTTAAACAGACTAGAATCAGAACTCAAAAGTGAAATGGAATCACAGTTGAAATCTGAAGAGGAAATTCAAAGTGAATTAATTGAATCAGAACAGAAAGCACACTTAGCCGAAAGGGAAATACAACTTCGCGATGGAATTAGGCGACGGCTTGAACAGCAATTGCGTAGTCGTTTACGTGCAAGGGAAGCACGTTTGAGAAGTGAGTATGAACATCGTTCACACAGATTAGAGGAAGAAATTGCCAAAGAACTTCAAGATGAGCTTGAACAGAGGCTTAATTCAGAAACGAAAAGTCTTGAGGGCAGAATGCAACAAGATCTAGAACTATCTATCGCACGAAAAAGAGATGAGGTTCGTACTACAATTCTATCAGAATTACAAAAACAGTATGGTGAACGAATTGCCGAGAGAAAGCAACGATTACGTGAGCGTTATGATTTAACATTTAGTCAATCTATTGATGAAATCGAGCATGCTCTAAATTTAGAATTAGAAGAATCACTTCAAAATCAGATGGAAATTGATTTCGATTCATATCGTAGGACAAGAGACTCAGAAATTTCTAGTCGTTTAGCTAGGTTCCGTCACGATAGAGAAATTGAACTTAGGGAGCAATTATCCTCCTCTTTTGATGCACGTAAGCAAGAGTGGATTGATCAATTAGAACAAGAGTTCCGTGCAAAGGAATCAGCAGTTCAAAGACAAATTATGGCTGAAATAGATGCACGTGTCCGTAATGAGAAGATATCTCAAGAGACATCTCTTGATTTACTTAAGCAAGAAACAGCAATGGAACTTGAAGTGGAAATGGAATCCAGATTGAGAGAGTTCCGTTCACGTAAGGAACAAGAAGTCACAGATCAACTAGAGAGGCAATTAGCAAAACGTGAAGAGATTATGCGTAACAAAGCACTAATCGAAGTTCGTCGTCGTGAATCAGAAATCAGGGCTGAAATTGAAGCACAACTTTCAGTGAAGAGAGCAGAGATTCGTGAGCGCCTTTCTACTTTGGAGCAGCGTTCAGAGGAGTTTAAGCAAGTTGCTGAGGAGAAAATCCGAGGACAACTAGAACGTAATTTAGTTTCAGATGAAGATATTGAACAAGAAATCCGCCTTAAGCAGATGGAAGAAGAAGCAGAAAACCTTGAGTCGCAAGACGGAGTTCTTGCACGTCGTGAGCGTTGGATGGGTGCCCTCAAAGGTGCTCAGGGTCAGATGCCAGAAACAGCCACAGGTAAACAAATGGGTGGATTAAGGGGCGGTTCACGTTTAGGGCAACCTAGTGCATCAAAATTAGGAGCGCCATTAGCTGGGTCTCCAAAGCCTAGTTTAGGTGGAAGGCTCGCGCCATCTCGTGCACCAATTGGTCAAGTGAAGGAACCCTCTCCCACTCAACAACAAATTGGAGCCATCCCCCGCGCTAATATTGGTTCTCCTCTCGCTGATCGTCTTACTCCAGTAAGGCCTCCAGTGAAGGTCTCTAGTGAGCCTGAAAAACCAGGTAGGTCTCTAAGTGACATAGCACAAGAAGAAGTAACTTCTCAAGGAGATGAATCAACACAAAAGGTTGACCCCTCATCATTGATTGACGATTGGGATGATGAAGGTCCTGAAACCATTTCTGATGAAACAGAAATGTTAGAGAAGGTTGCTCGTGGGCCTCCAGGTGGTGGTTCATTAGTCAGAACACCTCCCTCTAATGTTTCAAGCCCTTCAAAGCGTTCACCACCCGGTGGTGGGCGGTTAGTACGTGAAGAACCCTCAATATTAGATACAAGCAGGACTGAAATTGATAGAGAATCAGTGACTGAAAGGTCTAGTATCCTTAAACCAGTTCAAAGGCCAGTGTTACAACCAAAAGAAGGGGTTGAATCATCAATTATTAGGCCAGTTCAAACAAATTCAAAGGTGTTAATCCCTACGGGTTCTCCTAAAATGGCTAAATTAAATCCAATTAGTCCTACTTTAATTCCGGTTAGCCAGGATTCTCAAGAAGAAGAATGAATTGAAAATAATTAATTTAGTTATTTAATCAATCAATCGCCGCATTGAAAGGTGGAAGCCTTTTCAAAGGTTCATGCGACGTCAATCAGGCTTCGTTTTTTTGATTATAATATCATTATTAATTCCGGTTGTATTTGTAACTCCTACGGCAGCAACTAGTATTGCTAACGCAGGTGATATTAAGCAAATTGATGGTAGCACTGTTGGTTGGTGGAATACTTATGATGGTTTAACAGTCATTGCTAATGAGACAGGTGAAGTGATTGCCTTTGATATTGGCGATGATGGTTCTATTTTCCAGGTGTGGAATATTTCATTAAATTCTGAAATCAATAGCGGTGCAATAGATAATATCCAACATAGATTGGCATTTAGTACAGATTCAGGTGTAAAGGTTGTATCTACCGAGTTCCATTCAGTATTATATTCTATTACTGTAAACAATGGTGTAGATACAGTTGCTTGGGATAATCAAGGAGATTTATTGATTGGAGACCGTGGTTATCGTCATGTGATGAAATATGATGATACAGTTGATACATTGATTACTACTCAACCTCATCTTGTAAAACTTTCAGCAGTGATTGGACTTCCCGATGGTAGGATAGTTTCAGGGGGTAAAGATTTAGTTATGCGTGTTTCATCTTCTAATGGGACCTTAGAACAAGATTTTACTGATATTAGTTCAGAAATAAATGGTTTTTATTTAATTGATAATGGCAACACTTTGTTAGTAGTTTCTACAGCAGGTCAGTTGATTACGTATTCAATTTCAGATTGGAATAAAACTGGAGATGTAACTTTACCAAATGGTGGAATTGTTGAATCAGTTTTACAAGGTAATAATGGGGACTTGATAGTTGGTACCCATCACGGACATCTTTCATTATTACATAGAACAAATTTAACTCAATACAACCATTTCTCCTCGCTTGGGAGGATTGTTGGAATCTCAAACGGACTTGAATCCTCTTTCTTCTTGTTATCTAGTTATTATGGCAATTCTGAAATTGTAATGTTTGACATTGATTCTGATGGCGATGGAGTAGTAGATTCAGTTGATAAATTTCCTAACGATGGGACTCAACAAATAGATACAGATAATGATGGTTACGGGGATAACTTGGCTGGCTTGAATGGTGATGTTTATCCTTATGACTCTACTCAATGGGCTGATTCTGATGGTGACGGTTATGGGGATAATGCCCAAGGAACCAATGGTGATGCATTTCCTAATAATCCAGACCAATACCAAGATACAGATGGTGATGGTTACGGGGACAATAGTGTTGGTTTGAATGGTGATGATTTTCCTAACGATATAACCCAATGGTCAGATAGTGATGGAGACACATTAGGTGATAATCCTGATGGGACTAACCCAGACAGTTGTCCTAATTTACCAGGTACTTCCACTAAAGATCGCAAAGGTTGTCCTGACAATGATCAAGATGGTTATAGTAATCCATTGAATGATGAGATAGAGTGTTCTGCTCTAAATCCAAGTGGTCCAGATGCATATCCTCAAGACCCAACTCAGTGGTGTGATACTGATGGAGATAATTTTGGAGATAATTTATCTTCTCCAAACAATCCAGATTATTGCATTTCAGAATGGGGTAATAGTACTAGAGCAATTTATTTTGATGAAAACGGAATAGCTCAAACAATTCCACGATTTGGTTGTATTGATTTAGATGGTGATGGGTATGAAGATAGTGGGGAGAGAGATGACCTCACGGATTGGTCCACTAATAAAACAGAATGGGTTGATAGTGATAGAGATGGAGTCGGTGATAATGCTGATTGGGACCCTAATGACCCTACAGTAAAAACATTGGAACAATATTGTGAAGTGGTGTTAGACGATTATTCTAATTGTGCAGATAAATATGTAATTGTAGAAGAAACAGATGTAGACAAAGTATCTTCCAGTGAAAAAAGAAATGAGTTATTCAAAGAATTCTTATTTATTGGCGGCGGAATAGGCGTCGCTTTAATTGCATTTATTCTTGCTACATGGGGTTTGGTAGGACTAATCAAGACATCTATTTCTAAGCGAGCTACAGATGCCCAATATTCGCATCAGGATGCAACTAAGGAATTGCAGGCTTGGGAAGAAGGAGAAGAATTCAAATCACGAGGCGGTATTACTGATGAAAAGGGTTGGGAAGGAGAGCAATTAGGTGATGGGGTTACAGAAGACCAATTATGGGATATGGCGGAAGAAATTGCTAAACCAAGTGCTGTTCCAGATGCTAGCAAATTTTCTGATGATTCAGATTCTGAAAGTGATGAGTCTGTTGATGATGGTTCAAATGAGGAAATTGAACAATTAGAACATGAAAAAGAGACCCAAGCAAAACCTGAGCCTGAGCCTGAGCCTGAGATAACCACTGAATTACCTCCGGAAGCTCCAAAATTACCAGAAGGTGGGCTACCAGCAGGTTGGACTATGGAACAATGGACCTATTATGGCCATCAATGGTGGGATGCAAAAAATAAACAGTAACTAATGGAAAAAAACTGGTAAACGCATTTTTAATTCACCTAGTTCTTGTCCAGATATGACTGGTTGGCCATTAATTTTCATATTATTAGTGATTAGCCAAAGTATTGTATTCCAAACTTTATTTGTAGCGTGTAATTCAACTATGTTACAAGCAGCCATATCCAAGATCATTCTTTGATCACTATTTTGAATGAATAAGCCCTTAACTAGGGTATTTGCATCAATCCAGTAAGAGGGGGCTTGTCCTTTCATTTTATCACTCTTAGAATGGGGATAAATCTAATTTTGCAATTAAATCATTTACATTTGTATTTTCTATTGTCTTTAGTGATTCTTGCAATGATTCACTATCTCTTTTTATTTGGTTTAATCTATATTCTTTCAGTAGGTGTAGAAGCAAAGTATCTACACTTTCATAATTACCAAGAGCGCGCATTGAATTCAATTGTCTTCTCACATCAAAACTAACGCTGACTGATGTCATGTTTGGGGACCCCATTATATCACCTAAACAGGGTTGGTAAAAGCCATCTATAGAAGTGTGACGGTTGATGGCATATCAAAAATGTATTTTATTGACGATTATTAATTCATCAAAGGCAATATTAAATGAAATTATTTAATCAGAATTATTCAGTTTATGTAATTGTAATTTACTAGTTTCATTAATTCCAAATTTCCGCCTTAATTTATTTACTCTAGTTGAAACTTCTTTGGCTAGAGACCAATAAGCATGAGATCCTTTGTTCCTTTTGTTAGGTTTTTTCAATATTACGACGGGAGCCCCCTCCATTGGTGCCTCGGCAATTGCAATTTGTCTGGGGATAACAGTACTGAAAACTTGCTTCTCGAAATGGGTTCTGACTTCTTCTGAAACGGTATTTCCGAGATTTGTATTTTGGTACATTGTCAAGGCGATTCCAAATAATTTTAGGTGAGGATTTATTCTTCTTTGAATTAATTTAATAGAGTTCATTAACTGACTCATTCCTTCAAGTGCATAATATTCAGTTTGAACAGGAATTAATACCCAATTAGCTATTGCTAGGGCATTAATTGTTAACAATCCAAGGCTTGGCGGGGTATCAATAATAATGTAATCAAATTCATTTATCGCACTGGCTAATCCTTCTTTCAATCGTGTCTCTCTGCCAATTCTAGTTGCTAATTCTATTTCAGCTCCAGATAATTGAATGTTTGAAGGTAAAAGCCATAAATTTTCTACCCCTGAAGAAACAATTTTCCCTTCCTTATCTAATTCCACCATTTCGGTGGGTGGTTTTTTGTTGGGGTGCTGTTGTTTCCAAGCCTCTTTCATGGAGTCGGCGATAACTTCAGGCGCAATCAGATAATCTTCAATGACGGGCAATTCTTCACCTAAATCATTCATCAATAAATCATAAACCGTACGATCAAGTTTACTAGTTGGGATTCCAAATGAAGTAGAAGCGTTGCCCTGTGGATCTAAATCTACGAGTAATACTTTTGCAGGGCTAATACCTCTACTAACGTTTCCTTTTGCTAGGGCTGTTGCTATGTTAACAGCAGTGGTGGTTTTTGCACAACCTCCTTTTTGGTTAGTACAAGCAATAATCATTTTGTATGGGTCCATACCACTCCGCCACTCCTTGTTATTACGTCCTCTGCTTTGAACCTTAATCAGTACCGCGATAACTTGTGCGTCAATTGGCACAAATAATTTCATTATTTTAAGCAGTTTGAATTACAGGTACAGGTACTTCTGAGAGTATCTTTCTTGTGATGTGCATTCCGGTAATTCCACGAATCTTTGCTTCAGGCTTGAGTACGATTCTGTGGCTAATAATTTGCAGTGCAACTCCCTTAATATCATCAGGAATTACATAGTCACGTCCATCTATTGCTGCAGCAGCACGGCCTGTTTTGAATAGAGACTGGCTTGCACGAGGAGATGCTCCAGTAACCACTCGGTGATCTTCACGAGTTCTCTGGACCACTTCTACAATGTAAGATAGTATAGCAGGGTCTACATGAACAGTTTCCAATGCCTTTTGCATTGCAACTACTTTCTTAGGTGAAGTTATTTGCTGTACATCGTGGTCGTCCTTACCCCTTAATTTCCTGCGGGCAAGAATCGCTTTCTCTTCTGAACAGTCAGGATAACCCATTGACATCTTCATCAAAAACCGGTCCATCTGAGCTTCAGGAAGTGGATAGGTTCCCTCCTGCTCGATTGGGTTTTGGGTGGCTAATACAACGAACGGTGCGGGTAATTTGTGTGTAATACCCTCAATTGTAACTTGCTTTTCCTCCATGGCTTCTAGCAGTGCTGCTTGAGTTTTAGGGGGTGCTCGATTAATCTCATCAGCAAGTAGGATATTGGAAAACAATGGTCCAGGTCGTAGTTTGAATTCTCCTGCTTTTTGGTCATACATGTAAGTACCCATGATATCGGATGGTAATAAGTCAGGAGTAAACTGAACACGCTTGAATTTACATCCGAGCGCTCTGGCAAATGTATTTGCTAGCAAGGTTTTTGCGAGGCCTGGGAAATCCTCTAACAACATGTTACCATTGGAAAGAATTCCAACTGTGACCTTTCTGAGATTTTCTTGTTTTCCAATAATTACCTTGGATACTTCATTCATCAATCCATTCGAAATTGCACTGACGGTAGCAATCAAATCACGAGTGCGCCCGTCACCTCCCATTGTTGCTTGCATAGTCAACCCTCTGCTTACAGAATATCACGCTGCCGATTCGTACTAAAGGGTATGGGGTTAATTAGTCATTGATAATTCAAGGTCATCTACCCCAAAAATGTTCGTTTCGGCGGTGTATTGTGATTATCTCTCCTAGGATTTCCTCTTCTATCGGTGAGATATTCAACTTCCGCAATTTTCGCACATGCGACTCGGGTACATCTACCAATAACACATCTTCTTCATCAACACCTCTACCTATTGTGATGCCATCTATCGCAACTGCTAGTTCATCACCTTGTTTGGCTTCAGTAAGGACATGGTCCCCATCTCTAATTGATTTTACTCGTCCAGCCTTGTCACCCTCCATAGTGAGTAACCGCTGTCCAACCTGTATTCTTCCACCAAGAACTCTAACTCCAACTACAGCTGGCCCGGAGCGCCTGAAAACATGGTCGGCTAGAATTAGAATTCTTCCAGGATGGATGACATTTTCTCTACTTTCTTCTTCTAATTTCTTTGTCGTTTCTTCTATCCATTTTTCATATTCCTCTAGTATATGATAAACTATTTCTGAACCAATATGTAATACTTCACAATCATCTTTATCCAATTCGGATTGCGCTTCTGGTAATATTCCCGAACTGAAAGATAAAATAACTCTTTCAAAAGGGTCATCAGAAATAGCAGCAGAACGTATATCTTTGCGATTAATAGGTCCAATAGTGGCCGAGCGAATTTTTATGTTTCTTGGCTCATCCAAATTATTTTTTAGGCCCCTTAATTCAAATGCCAATGCCTCTAGGCCACCAAGTGTATCAGCTTTGATTGCAATCCCCTCTTCATCTAAATCAATGGATATTTCACATTCTTCTGCTGTAATATCTATTATTTCTTGTTTTGAATTTTCATCTGGAATTGCCCTAAGTGTTGTCCCAGCTAAGATTTCAGTAATGTCTGGTGCGCTTATTTTTAATCCCGCAGCAGCAGATACAGAATTTACAGCATCCCATCTATCACCAGCGTCACGCATTTCAGACATTCCCCTAGGCGAGAACATTCCCTTAATTTTCGTCACTAAAGGGCCATCGGGCGTAGCAACGGCAATTTCATCGCCTTTTGTTAAAGTACCGCGGTGTAGTATGATGTCTAGGGTTTTTCCAAGGCCTTTCTCTTCTTTCATTTCTAGAATTGTTGCTTCAGCCGATCCTTCAAAATCACCCAATTGATCAGCGAGAAATTTTTCTGCTAAGCCTATTGTTACGGTCAGCAAATCTTGGATTCCTTCACCTTCTTTAGCGGAGCAAGGGACTAAAGCGATATTTTTTGTGAAGTCGGTAATTTTATCATATCTTTCCAAGTTAAAACCATGTTCTCCAAACTGCCCAACTAATTGCCAGTACTTTTGATCAAATAGCGACAACACATCTTTACTTTGTTCACGCATTGATTGAGCCATTGACCTACCGAATTCTGACTTCCAACCATATAATCTGTCTACTTTGTTACATGCTACTACAAATGGTGTTTTTGCTTGTCTTAATATTCTTAATGATTCTAAAGTTTGAGGTTTACACCCATCAGCAAAGTCGATTACAAGGATAGCAATATCTGCTAACGACCCCCCTCTAGTTCTAAGTGTTGAAAATGAATGGTGCCCTGGGGTATCAATGAATAATAAACCAGGTGAATTGAAATTCTTACCACCCATCAGTTTTGAACAAAGGTCGTTGAGAACTTCGGCAGGAACTTCAGTAGCTCCGATGTGTTGGGTGATTCCCCCTGCTTCTCTTGCCATTACAGATGAACGTTTTTCGGCCCCTAAAGAGCGGATATGATCAAGTAAACTTGTTTTACCGTGATCTACGTGACCTAAAACCGCAACTATCGGCTGCCTCTGTTGCGACATAAATTTACACCTTCATTTGAAACAACAATCACCTTACATTTGTTGCATTTATTCGTAAACCCAATTTTCTGCAGAACGTTCCCACTCTACTAATTCTTCTTCAAACCAGAGTTTTAGTTCAAAATCAGCAGTTTCTTCTGCATCACTTCCATGTATAATGTTGTGCCCAATATCCATTGCATAGTCGCCACGAATGGTGCCGGGGCTTGCTTCTCTCCCATTAGTTGGTCCAATTAGATTCCTAGCAACAGAAATTGCTTCTACGCCCCTCCATGCCATTGCAACAACAGGTCCTGAGGTGATGAATTTAATCAACCCCTGATAGAATGGTCTTTCTGAATGAACAGCATAGTGGGCCGCAGCTAGTTCTTGGGATGGGATTAATTGTTTTAAACCAACCAATCGTAGTCCCTTTTGTTCAAAACGATTGATTATTTCTCCGACCAATCCTCTTTGTACGCCATCCGGTTTTATCATAATGAAAGTCGTTTGCATGTTCCTCACTTAAGCCGCCGTGCGGCCTCTCCTGTTTAAGCAAAACGCTTTGACTAATAAATCAAAATTACTGGATGCCGCCTTTTACATAGTGGCGGGTCCACTTTACTTTTCTAGAATTTCTTTTGAGATTAACCATGTTTTTTCGTGCTTTACTACTTTTGAACCAAAGAACAGTACCATCTTTACGAACAAACATAGTACCAGTCCCAGGTTCGATTTCTTCACCACTAAAATTACACACTCTACGTTCAGGCATTTTATCGGCCTCCTAACTTCCTTGCTTCACGACCAGTATCTTTTAGCATCAGTATATCGCCTATTCGGATTGGCCCAACAACGTTCCTTGTTATTATTCGGCCAATATCTCTTGGGTTTGCTGCGTCGTTGACTCTCACCTTAACTTGGGTGGCTTCACCAGTCATTCCAGTGCGACCGACTATCTCAACCACTTCAGCAGGCCAACCATCAGACATTGAAAATCACCTCAGTTACCAGCTAGTTCATTTGCTGATGTGACTATGGATTTGAATTCATCAGCAGCACCATCTAGTTCAGTAATAGCTATTGCAGAAGTAGGGCGGCCTTCAGGTAGCCCTGCAGCTTCTCCAAGGTAGCCTTGATCACTAACATAAATGAATGGGATTCCACGTTCTTTGCATATCAAAGGTATAGGCATCATCATTTCACTAGGATCTACATTTTCAGCCATTACTACAAGTTTAGCGGCACCTCGCTCGCAGACTTTAATGACTTCATTCATTCCTTTCTTGAAACGGCCATTTCCTTCCTTTCCAACCTTCTTCACAAACTCGTATACTTTATCCTGCACGTCGGCAGGTGTTTCAAAATCAATATGTACGCTCATAGGATACTTCCTCCTGTATGATTCACGGCGAGGGCATATTCTGTATAAACGCACCGATTTGACTAAATAAATACAAAACGAGGAAATCCTATAAATTCAATCTTTTTGAAAGATTTTTGACTCCTCTAGCAAGGGCCGGCGCCGCAGAGACTAAAGCGCGTGGATTTCTTGAAACAGAATCGGTGGCATGAACGCCGTTAACGTGCTCGTCTAGGCGCGTTATTGCCCCTCCTGTAAATAATCCGTGAGTACAAGCGGCATGTACTTCTTTAGCACCTTGATTAAGCAATGCTTGGCTTGCTTTACAAATAGTTCCGCCAGTGCTAATCATATCGTCAACAATTGCTACAATGGAACCATCTACATCCAAATCTTTAGGTTTATGTTCAATTGTATGGGCATCAATTCTAGTCTTTTCAAGATAAGAAAATTTGCAATCAATTAGATTGGCCACTTCCGAGGCGCGGTCAATTGCTCCTTTGTCAGGGCTTAGTATAAAATCGGGATTAATGGTTGATTTCAAGTGAGTGGCAATTTCGGGCATAGCTGAAACAAATTCAAGAGGCTTTTCAAAATCATCAAGTACAGACGGCGCATGTATGTCTAAGACGATAAGACCATCAATATGTCTTGCAAGTAAGCGAACAATCAGTGCAGCAGATATTACTTCACCTTGCTGGAACCGTTTATCCTGTCTACTGTAGCCGAAATAAGGTATGGCTAGGAAAATACCAGGGCCAACGTCATCCAGTTTATCTGGCCCCGATCCTTCAAGATTTTGTAAGTTGCCTGAACGAACGTCTCGTATTGCCTCGAGCATTAGCAATGCTTCTACTATTCCTTCATCAGGGAATGTTGTGGCAACGACAACCACTGTCTCGGAACGGACGGCCTCAATACTTTTTGAGGGCACACGAACATATGCTTCTGAATCAGGAAAACGCCTAGCAATGAGTCTATGGTGCTCCCACCCTAGATTATTTGCCAAGTTCTCTGCTAAGTCACTATCAATACTACCTGAGACTACCGGCACGTGCTTCTCCTCAATATTCGCGACACGCGACACGTTCATGTCCTTTTTGAATAGTAGAATGTATACATTCGCCATATTTGGGCTAATTTCAAGGATTACATCGTTTGAATGAGATGCCTGGTGGGCGAGGCAGGATTTGAACCTGCGACCTCCCGGTTATCAGCCGGGTGCTCCAACCAAACTAAGCTACCCGCCCAGAGCGAGCCGTGCCACAAAGGGGGTGAATTAAACGATTCCTATCGCAATTATTCTTCTTCATCAAAATCTTCTTCATGGATTTCTCCTGAATTTAATTTCAAGTAAGATGGCAACCCCATTAATTTTTCAAATGTGCGTGATAAAATAATTTCATCTAATCGTGGGCTAGTCCTAGCTAAGAATTGAACTGGTATGTTGACGGTATCAGTTTCTAGTCTGTACCTTCGCCTTAACATTGAACGCGCTTTAACTACAATACCTCTGTATGTTCTTTTGATTTTTACTAGGCCAACAACTTCACCCAGGTCTTCGCCCTGAGTATCTAGCACAGCTCGGTCAAGTAATTCGTCAGGCGCGTATAACTTTTCATCAATTCTTACAGTATCTCTCCACCTTCGCTGTAATTCTCTCATAGATTTTGATAACTTAACACTGCCATCGGGTTGAATACTGTGTAGCAGCTCTTTTGATAGGGGTGCGAATTCGGCAGGCTTCCTCATGAACTGTCCCGCTACACCATCATCCACTTGTAGTCGTAGTGATTGAACACGATCTTCATTCGGATGAAATCTTTCACCCACTATCACTCCCACGCGCGTTTGTTTAACGTAAACCTCGCGTTGTAACAATTCTTGTATCATAAACGATTCTTCTGTCATTATTATTCCCTCACTATTCCTGTACATCCCATGTCTCGGTCAAGTGGCTACGCCCCAAGTCAGTATATTAACTATCTGTAGAAATCTAAATTTATTATTCAATTGAAAAAGACTGATAATCCAAGATTTTCATATTGGGTGATTAAAATATATTAAACCCATATTTTTTCATTATTATATTGTTATTATATTATTTTCAACTATTTTTTACCAATATAAAAATCAGAAATAATGTTTTATCCGTTTTATAATTCCAATTGGAATGACGGATAATTATTTGTTAGCCATGGTTTTGACGGCGAGGCATATTATTGAAGGTCATAGGTATCAATATTATCATTTATTATATTGCTAATCATTTTTCTGTTAAGCATTAGAAAGCTATTGGATGATCTGACTCTTTCAATGTAGTGGAGGTGGTTCAATTATTCAATTGAAAAATCTATTTGTCAATTGCAAATTTCTGTATATGTTATTATTATTTATCGAGGGATGTTGTTTATGATTAACTCTCTTTCCAGTATACTTTAACAAAGAATTGATAATTACTACTCCATGCCATTGTTTGAGCAATTGGTATTTTGTTGATATTAGATATATGATGTGTGATGGTTTAGGTGTAGTTATGGATTCAATACAATTAACTGATGGCAATAATTCAGCATTTGCCAAACATCTAATTGAACGTTTAGAGCGTGTAGGAATATTTGTACATAGTACAAATGGGTTGCATATTGTTTGTTGGGAGGGTGGCCAATCAGTTGATTGTGATTTATTAATTCGGCCAAGTACAGTTACTAGAGATTATTTATCCAGCTCACAATGTGAGATAGTGATTCATGATCTGTATGTCCCTGGAGGTTCAAATGGATGGGGTCCAAACGATATAGATGATTACTTAGATTGGTTGGCCAATCCATCAGGAAAATCACCTAGTGGTGAGTCAAGGTATTGGGTCCATATTCGTGATGTTGTTGACATGATTGTTCAACTAATCACTTGTTTGCCTAATGGGCGCATAGATGTTTGTGGGCGGCGCTGTTGGACTAATGAGGAGATGGGTGCTGAATTGGACATGCTTTATTCACGTACGATGGCCGCACAAAACCAAAGTTTCCAATTGGAAAATTTAAAAAATCACCAACCATCAATTGAATATGTGGGTGTCTCAGAACGCCCGGATTTGGCGCCACTTCATTCAGCTTTGCAATTAGTTGACGATTATGGCTGGCGCCCTAGAGTGCCCTTTCGTATTGGGTTGATGGAATGCATCGCACATAGATTAACTTAATTTTCATTGAATAAACTAGAACCTAATATTGGCAGAATCACTGAAGCATCTCCTTCAACAACTACTTGTGGTGCTTCAGCTCTTATTTTCCCCCAACTTATTGCTTCACGTAACCTTGCACCTGAAAGTGATCCATCATGTTCAGGTGCCGTAGTAATTTGAACTGCAGAATCTAGCCCACCTCTGTATTGATTCCACCAAATAACATGATGTTTTGAAATCCCGCCACCAACCATCAATGCGTGGGATGAATCAGCAGTCCAAACTAAGTCTGAAAGAAGTTGTTGGTCAGCTAACAAATCTAGGTTGAAATCACCCGCTTTTTGACGATGCATAAAAAGTTGAGCGCCGACCGAACCATCGTAAATGCCAGGTATAATCACCGGAATCCTGTTTTTTGCTGCCCAATGTAAAATACTGCCTTCATCATTAATCCGGTCACCTATAGCCCAACATAGTTCTACAGTCCCAAATCCTTGCCATGGATTTTCAGAATTACTTGACCTTCTTTCATTGTCAATTTCTTCTAACATAGGAGTTAGAATTTCTTCTATAATATCTCCATAACTAGAAGTTGGTACAATGACATTACCCAGTCGGTTTAATCCATGATCTGCTAGTTCTACGTCATCTAATTCGAATGCGCCATGGTAGTAGTTACGGAATGTCCTTGCAATATCATGATCTAAGGTGCCACAAGTTGTAATAACAACATTAAACCGTTTTCTTTTCAATGCTTCAACGAAAAATCCTCTGGTTCCTGTGGCGCATAGACAAGCTGGAAAAGAAAGCCAATTAAGGTGTGTATTACCTTCATGTGGGGATGCATCCAATTCTGTAAACATATTATTCAAAACGTCTTTTGCAATTGCTATTTTTGTTGCAGTAAAACCACCGGCTTTAGCCATTTGTTCTATCAGTGATGTAGGCGAATTAATTGTTGAAAAATCATAATCTTCAACCGGAACATCAAAGTCATCTGGTTTCACCATGTCCCCTCGGACTAGCATATCTAAAATGAACTCAGCGGTCATTCACACATCATTTCGATTTCACGAATTACTTCATTTGCTATATCAACGCCTGTAGCTCTTTCGATTCCTTCAAGCCCAGGAGATGAATTTACCTCCATAAGTAGTGGTCCACGTTTAGATTCTAATAGATCAACCCCAGCAAATTTTAGCCTTAGAGATTTACATGCATCTATACACATTTGCTGAATTTCAGGACTTAAATCAACATTTTCACCCGTCCCGCCACGGTGTAGGTTACTACGAAAATCATCACTTTTACCAGTTCTTTTCATTGCTGCAACAACTTTCTCACCAACAACAATGGCTCTAATATCTGATCCATTTGATTCTCCTATATACTCTTGAACAATAATTGGTTGGTGTAATCGTGCTAGGACATCAATTACCGATTCAGCACTAGCTACAGTATCGCAGCGCATTACTCCAATTCCTTGTGTTCCTTCTAGTAATTTTAGAACAACGGGCGGCCCCCCTACAGTCTCAATACAGGGGTGTAAATCTGCAGCCCCTCTAGCATAGGCAGTTCTAGGTATTGGTAATTCAGAAGCTGCAAATCTTTGCAGCGCACGTAATTTATCACGGCTAGCGGCGATACCATTGCTATGATTAAGAACTTTAATTCCAGCTGCTTGAAACTGTCTTAGAATCGTCAATCCATGCCTAGTAATTGAGGCCCCAATTCTGGGGACAATACAATCCATTTGTTGGACAATTTTGTCTCCGTTGTATAATACTGTGGCACCTTCTTTGGAAAGATCAATGGTGCATCTCGTTGGATTAAGATAACTTACTCCATGTCCTGCTCTACGTGCTGCAGCGGCTAACCTAGTGGTGCTGTATAACTCAGGGCCACGCGTCATTATTACAATCTCTAGGCGCTTCCCCATGACGCCTCTCAGACGTGTTTGAGATTTCAATCATCCTCTTTTGATTAACAATTATTTTCCAATTGGAAAATTTTATCTCGCAATTGGGCTGCTTTCTCAAATTCTAATCTGCTGGCAGCAATATTCATTTCTTTTCTAAGTCGTATAATTAGATGGTTTATTTCCTTCTTTGCTGGTTCAGTTTTGTCTACTATTATGGATTCAGCAACATCCGACCAAGTTGGCTGGCTGATTCTTGATAACGCATCATCATGTGATTTCCATTTGTCTGTCCCAAGTTTGAACTTTTTTGCAATATCAGTTTCATCACGGATTTTACTTGATTGTCCAGAAGTTCCTCCAACAAATCTTTTTCCGCCAGACGTGGCTTTACCTGAGGTGCCGGAGAGTAATTCATTTGCTTCAATGCCCATAATGGGGAGTGTTTTCTGAATTGTTTTAGGTGTTATGTCATGTTTTTCATTGAATTCTTTTTGGCGTTCTCTTCTTTCTACTGTTTGAGAAATAGATGAAATCATTGCTTCAGACATTGAATCAGCATAAAGAATTACTTTCCCATTTTCATTACGGGATGCTCTACCGATTGTTTGTAATAACGATCTTTCATTTCTTAGGAATCCTTGACGATCAGCATCAAAAATTGCTACTAGAGATACTTCAGGAATGTCTAGTCCTTCTCTTAGTAAATTAATCCCCACAATCACATCTATATGGCCAATACGCAATGCCTTAATAATTTCAGAGCGTTCAATAGTATCTATTTCTGAATGTAGGTAATGGGCCTTAACGCCCATTCTTTGCAAGTATTCGGAAACTTCTTCTGCAAATTTAATTGTTAGGACTGTAACTAGCACGCGTTCATTATTTTTCGCACAGGCATTTATTTCGTCTAGTAAATCTTGCACTTGTCCTTCAGTTGGGCGAACTTCTATTTTTGGATCTAAGAGGCCGGTTGGCCTTATTTCCATTTTAACAACTCCCTCAATCTCTTGTAAAGTATTGAGTAAACTTGGTGATTTTTTCGGCTTTTTTATTTCAGGTTCTAGAGAACCGCCTCCTCCTGGTACATGTAATAAATCACGGGGTATGTTTTGTCCCGTGACTTCCGCAAGATGTCTCAGTTCACGTTCACCAGGGGTTGCTGAAACGTAGATCATTTGGGGTACTAATTGTTGAAACTCATGAATCATTAGTGGGCGGTTGTCAGCTGCAGATGGTAACCTAAAGCCATGTTCAATCAATGATTCTTTGCGAGATTTGTCGCCAGCGTACATTCCTTTAAGTTGGGGGAGTGTGACATGGCTTTCATCCATTATTACTAAGAATTTTCTTTTATCTCCGTGGAATTGTTTAGCAGATGCGGCAAAAAAATCAAGTAAGCAGTAAGGCCTTTCTCCATGTTTACGTCCATCGAAATGCATAGAGTAATTTTCTATCGCTTTGCAATGGCCCGTTTCTTTTAACATTTCTAAATCAAACGAGGTCCTTGTTTCTAGTCTGTGGGCTTCCATTTCTTTCCCTTCAATTTCTAAATCATGGGTGCGTTTGCCTAATTCAAATTCAATGCCTTCAATGGCTTGCTGGAATCTTTCAGGGCTAGTCATGAAGAATTCTTTGGGATGAATCCAGGCTTCCCCTAATTCATCGATTACTTCCCATGAAACGGCTTCGCAAACCTGAATTTTTTTGACTCCATCAAAATCGAATATGATTCTTAAAGGGTCGTCACGACTTGGCATCCATATGTCAACAACTTCACCCCTGCATCTTATTTCACCGCGGGTTATTTCTCCAATAACTCTTTGATATTGTAATTCTACTAATTGTTTTATTAGCTCTAATGGGGCCATTTGTTGGCCTACATGCACTCTTACGTGTTGTTTGAGAAAAGTTTCAGGGGGGTTTAAACCATATATTGATGAAACAGTTCCTACGGTAATTACATCCGGCCTTGAGACTAAAGATGCAACAGTAGCAAACCTTTCTTGTTCTATGCGCTCATTCATTTGCATTTCTTTGTCAATATATAGGTCACGCTTAGGTAGATATGCTTCAGGTTGGTAGTAGTCATAATGACTTACAAAGTATTCAACAGCGTTATTTGGGAAAAGTGAAGACATTTCTTGCCACAATTGGCGTGCTAATGTTTTGTTGTGGCTAAGTAAAAGAGTTGGTAAATTTAATTGTTCAATAATATGTGCCATTGCAAATGTTTTTCCCGATCCGGTAACCCCTAATAGGACCGCACGCTCTTGTGAATTTTGTAATTGAAAAAGCAATTTTTCAATTGCTTGTTTTTGATCGCCAGCCGGTTGAAATTCAGCCTTTAGAATAAAGCATGATTCTGTGGGGTCTAATCTTCCTATCACTGTACCATCGATGGCTTTTGTAAGGTCGAAAGGGTCGACCTCTTCTCCTCCCATAATTTCTCCAAGAATACTTTACCCTTCAACTCATGGGCGATATAGTCCACCATTAACATGTAATATTGCACCAGTGATATAACTAGAATCATCAGATAAGAGAAATGAGATTACATTTGCAACTTCTTCAGGTCGTCCCAATCTTCCCATTGGAATGCTCTCTTCTCGTCCACTTCTCTTCAAAGGGGTATCATTTGCAACTAAATCTGTATCAATAGTTCCAGGCGCAACTACATTCACTCTTTGTCCAGTTGCGGCAACATCAATCGCAAGTGACCGAGCCCAACTATGCAATGCTCCTTTTGAAGCAGAATAATCAGCACCAGTAGCAGTTCCTTTAATGCCAAGTTGACTTCCTAAAATTACAATCGAGGCATTATGGGAAAGATGTGGGGAGAGCCCTTTCCATACAAGGAAGGAACCAGTAAAATTCACATTCATGGTTTGTAAAAGTGCATCTAGAGTTAGTTCTTCTGCTTTCCCTCGTTGATACATTGCATGGTTCAAAACGAGTGCATCCACTCCTTCTTTTACCCAGGGGTGATCTGCAAGAATCATTACCTCTCCTGCATCTGAGCAGTCTACTTTTGCTGCGACGCAATCACAACCTAATTCTCTAACATCAGCAATTACCTTCTCTGCTGCTTGGGCATCTGTATGGTATGTAATAATCAAGCGATACCCCTCTGAAGCTAAACGGCGTGCGGTAGCTGCGCCAATCCCCCTACTTCCACCAGTTATCACTGCTAATTTTGTTATATTATCACCTCATCATTACTATGAATGCTTTTCAGGCTCCATTAAAATAATGGCCATTAATAGGATCCAACCTGTAAGCATTGATACACGGAAAAGAGTTGTTTGGAAGTCGCTGAATTTTTCACGTCCTATGATTACTCCAATGTTAAGAATTGCCATTAATCCAGCAGCAGCAAGAAACCAAATTTCATCCATAGGGTTAGATATAGCAAAGCATGCAAACCATAGTAAAGTTAGTTGTACAGATGTTCTAGTAGTAGTTTCTTCAGAGAATCGTGAAGGGAATGAATGAATTCCACTTTCTTTGTCACTATCCATATCCATGCGTGCATAATTAATATCGAAAACTGTTATCCAGAGAGCAACCCCTAGAGAAATGAAAAAAATAGTTGGATACCAAAGAATGTCATTGTGATTTTCGTGTAATCCTGTAATTGCAGCCCATCCATGTACATCCGCAGCGACTGCAACCCATGCTCCTGCTGGCGCTAGTCCTAGGCAAAGTCCTAGCCAAAAGTGACACAGCCAAGTGTGACGTTTTGTGTATGGGTAGATTATGAAGGCCAATACAGGAAGCCAAGCCATCATCAATGCTACTTCGTTAAGCATCCAAGCTCCAATGAGGAGCATGCCGAAAAAAATTGTAGCAAGGGTCCAAGCAGTATTCAGTGACATTGAACCTGATACGAGATGTCGGTTTGCAGTCCGGGGATTTGCTGCATCAATATCGCGGTCAATAATGCGATTTAGAGACATTGCAAGACCCCTAGCTCCAATTGCGGCGACAAGTATCCAAACCAAATCAATTCGCAACCATCCAAGTTCACTACTTGGTAGGTCATTCATGAATTGGTTGTAGGCCAGTATGTATCCAATTAGGACAAAAGGTAGGGAGAAGAGTGTGTGTTCAATTTTTACAAACTCTAGTATTTCCTTTGCTCCCATTCTCACCACCCTGAACCATTAGATTCCCATTTATTTTCTTCATACCCATCAAGAGATGCGTAGTTTGTCACTTTGGTTAGTGTGGCTGTATCATGTAATGTAAGAGGTGGCCAGCTTCTAATTGGAATAAGGGAATCAAAATCGGTTGTCGGCTGTCCTGCATCTTTGATTGCTTGGATTCCGGGATGTGGAATTGGAGTGGTGGCATCCCAACAAATTCTTTTTCTTTGAGAGTCAAAGTATAGATCTCTGGCCACATCAAATCTTACAGTTTTTGCCACAACAGTTTTTGATTGGCTCCTGCGGAATGTAATTTGACATCATCATCGGTGATAAATAGCCATCTAAGATTCTCTGAATCTTCCAATTGCCAAATTAAATCCATCAATTGCTTTATTTTCTTTCTCTGTTCTCTACTTGAATCCACTTGAGCCACCCATGAATTTGGGTCTTCAATTGCTTTCATTCCTATTTTTGAATCAGGACCATGAGTTATTTTAGTAGTGATAACCATGATAGAAGGTCGTAATAATATCGCATCACTTACCGATTCCATAGCTCTAACTTTCGCACAAAAGTCAACAGAAACTCCAGGCGCATCGATTAAACCTCTTCTCCAATCAGGTGTCGCGTCAAAACTACTACCTCTTGGGATTCCAGCGCCTCCTTTTCGTGGGTCATTGTGCGGTATAGTGGTTGCATCAATCAATAATTTATCATGAACATTCTCCCACGGGGATGAACTATCAAGAGTATCAGAAACCATGCCTTGAATAGTTATTAAATCAGATGCGGGCTCTACTTTTTGATGTAAAGCATCTAATAGTGCATTAAAATCTTTTACTTTATGGTCAGCATCAACTGCAACAGAAATTTTAGTGAACATTAATTGTCCTGCCCCAAGTAGCCCTAGGCAGGTTTTTCTTGCTTGACGTGGGTATCTTTGTTTTGAGGCAATGATTGCTAAATTATGAAACCCTGTTTGTAGGGGAATAAATAGATCTACAACGTCACGATGTTGAAAATTTAATACTGGTAAAAATGAATCACCAATTGATTCCCCTAGAAAACCATCTTCCATAGGGGGTAATCCTACAATTGTCATTGGAATCAATGGGTTTGTTTTGTGGGTAATTGCAGTTACATGCATTACTGGATAATCTCCTTCTAGGCTGTATAATCCGAAATGGTCTCCGAAAGGCCCTTCAGTTCTAGTCTCTCCTGGTACATAATAACCCTCGATTACTACGTCACATTCAGCAGGGACCCACAGATTTTGTGTTTTCGCTTTTACCAAGGGAAGTCTTTTATTTCTTAGAAATGAAGCAAACATAAATTCAGATAGGTTGTCAGGTAGTGGGGCAATTGCACTGAAAATTAATTCGGGTGGACCCCCTAAACAAATTGCTACAGGCACCTTTTCATTTACTTGATTTGAATCGGCATGTTCGGCTCCATGTTTGTGTGTTTGCCAATGTAATCCACATTCCTTTGGGCCATAAATTTGTGAACGATACATACCAATATTATGTTCACCTGATTCCGGATTTTTTGTAATTACTAAAGGTAAGGTAATGAATTGCCCACCGTCGTCTGGCCAAGTTTTGGGAATAGGTATTCTAGTCAAATCAGGATTTTTCATCATAATTTCTTGACAAGGTGCTCTTTTCACACGTTTTGGAGACATTCGTAGTCCTTGTAATGCGAGAGATATTCCTTTCCATGGTTTCTTGGAGATTGTAGCAATGTCTGGTTTCATCATTCCGACCAATCGGTTTCCAATCTCTGAAAATTCATTTACTCCCAGAGCCATTTTTGTTCTTTCATGACTACCAAATAAATTCATTATTAGTGGCATCTTAGATATATTTCCATTTGGGAGCCTCGGTTGTTCAAAAATTATTGCCTTTCCACCCATTTTTACTACTCTATCAGCAATGCAGCCTGCTTCTAATTCAACGTCAACAGGTCGTTGGATTCTCAATACGTGTCCACCTTCTTCCAAGGCGGCCACGAATTGTTCTAGGCTACTCCATCCCACAGGCTCGCGAGGGGTTATCACCTAAGAAACATCAATATTGAATATATTTGAGATTTGACCGAGTTATTCATGAAGCAAGTCCCCTTCATGTGCATACATGGGGGTTGGTGCGACAGAGTGTGAAGTCCTCGTAATCGGTGCAGGTCCAGGTGGTGCTTCTGCCGCTTTGCATGCCGCCCGTCATGGATTAAATGTCATTATTATTGAAGATCATTCGGAAATTGGTACCCCTGTACATTGTGGTGAATGTATATCTGAAGTTGCTGTAAAAAATCTAAATATTGATTTGCCAGAGGATGTAATTTCTAAACATGTTAATGGAATCAGAGTCTTATTTCCAGATGGTACAGCAAAGAAATTGAGTGAGCCTGGTTATGTGTTGGAGAAACATTTGTTTGAGCGTTGGCTAACAGAAAAGGCTGAGTCAGAAGGAGCAACAGTTCATTTATCTCATAAGTTGACATCAATGGAGAGAATTGAGAAGGACGGGAATTTCAATGGTTGGTTATGTGAAGGACAAGGAGATAATTTTCCTTTTGAAGCTAAAATTGTAATTGACGCATCAGGTGTAGGTGGTGTGTGTTCAAAGTTATTATCTCTAAATCCTAGGCCTAAAGTTATTGCAGGAATGCAATATGAAATGTTAGAAGTCCCCACTGATGATTATCTAGACTTTTACATGTGGCCTAAATATGCAGAAAAGGGCTACCTGTGGATGATACCAAAGTGCGATGGTAGGGCTAATGTTGGACTAGTTACTGAAGACAAGCCACGGACAAAAAAAGCACTTGATGAATTTATCGAGGCGACCCACTTTAAGGGCCTGGAACAAATTCTACCCCCTTGGAAAGAAAAGGGTAATCACGCCTTCGGCGGAACAATACCAATTTCAGGCCCCCACGAAGTAACTCACTATGATGGTTTGATGTTGGTTGGTGATGCTGCTGGTTTTACTTCTCCTTTGTTTGAGGGCGGTTCTCACTTGGCACTTAAGTCAGCATTTTTTGCTGCAAATACTGCAGCCAAAGCAATTGAGTTAGGGGATACGTCGGCAGACAATTTAAGTTCGTATCCAGAATTATGGAAGAATGAATTCCCTCCATATGAAAAAATATTGAAAGGTAAAACAGCACTTTATTCTTTAAGCGATGAAGAGATGTCTGTGATGGGCCGCTGTTTTCCCGATGAAATGTCATCAATGGGATTAACTGGAAAGGCCATGGTTGGCATCCGTATATTATTGCGTAGGCCAGGATTATTCTTCAAAAGAATAATTCCTGCAATGCTTGCATTTGGATATAGCCGAGCTAAGTATTATGGTTGGTAATTGATTAAATTAATGTTGGCGTACCGAAATTGCCATCTCCTCTTCCTTGTTCGAGGAAATTATGCTGTGGGTTCTTTGGGTGGCACTAGCAGCATCGATTGCGGCTTTATTTATTCCATGGGATAGCTTATCGGATGATTTGCATAAATGGGTTCCGAGAGGTATAGCACTATTACAAATCCAACCTTTCTTGGTCTTAACTTTTCTATTTAT
>PBXQ01000005.1 GCA_002727675.1 Thermoplasmata archaeon
ATACACCTAGTTCTGGTCTTGCTTCAAGACCTCTAGCCGCATGTTTTGGCATACAAGCACCTAGAATTAAATAGGGTTTGAAAACCTCTCCCATTGATTGTAGAATATTTGCAGAAATATCAATCTCACTAACAATCCCAAAACCTGCTTCTGAAATCATTTCACGAACAATATCTACTGTTTCTACGAATCGCGAGTTACTCATTGCATGTCTTTCAAACTGCATAATTTTCACTTCGCTAATCTACCAACCACTCTATCAAGGTGTGCAATAAAAGCATCAGCCTCTTCCCTAGTATTGTATAAATAAAATGAGGCCCTATTCGTTGCTGAAATGCCTAATTTGCGCATCAATGGTTGAGCGCAATGGTGTCCTGTACGAACTGCAAATCCACCCAAGTCAAGGAAATGCGCCAAATCTTCGGCATGAATGCTTTCATGAAGAAAAGAAACAACTCCTGAACAAGTAGGGTCAGAGTGGTCACCATACACCTTAATTCCAGGGATTTTAGATATCTCACTAGCTGTATGGGCTGCCAAATCGTGAATATGCTTGTGAACTTCGTGCATATCAAACTGAGAAAGCCAATCAATTGCTGCACCCCAACCTATCGCTTCTGCAATTTTTGGAGTACCTGCTTCAAAACGATAAGGGCCTGTTTGAAAAGTTGAATGATCTAGAAATACTTCTTCTATCATATCACCACCAGCCATGAAAGGTTGCATTTCATCCATTACATGTTGTGTTGTAATTAAACCACCAATTCCGGTAGGGCCACACATTTTATGTCCGCTAACTGCAACAAAATCTGCACCTAAATCTGTTAAATCAAGTCGCTCGTGAGGCGATGCTTGGGCACAATCAATCAGCACCCTAGCACCATTCCCATTATCTCCTCTTTCATGAGCAATTTTGATGATATCTTCTACAGGGTTCCTGGTACCAAGAACATTACTTGTATGTACGCAACCTACAAACTTGGCTTCATCTATTGATGCTTCAAATTCATCCATGTTTAATCGGTAGGTTTCAGGGTCAACAGAAATAAAACGGATTTCAATCCCTCTTTCCTTGGAAAGTAATTGCCAGGGGACAATGTCTGCATGATGTTCCATCTCTGTAACTAAAACTACATCTCCTTTCTCCAAATTAGCCCGACCCCAACCATGTACTACGAGATTAATTGCCTCAGTTGTACCACTAGTGAAAATGACTTGGTTTCTGTCTACATTGAACCATTTAGAAATTGAATTGCGAGCATTTTCGTATGCATCTGTGGCTTCACCCGCCAAAGTGTGAACCGCACGATGAACATTGGAATTAATATTCTCATAATAGTGATTCATTGCATTAATTACGACCTTGGGCTTCTGAGTTGTTGCGGCATTATCAAGATAAACCAATTTACGACCAGAAGGAAGAATACGAGATAAAATAGGAAAATCCGAACGTATCTGTTCTACATTCAGCGGCATCAAACCTCACCTACGATTACTGCCATCACGACCATGGTTATCAATCCATTCAACTAGTTTTATTTTCATTAATTTCAGTTGAAAGAATATCTATTAGCCATAAATGTAACTTTTCACTACCCATTTCATTTAGAGTTGAATTAAGGAATGCTGCAATTAGGAGTCCACGCGCTCCATTATCGGAGAATCCACGTGTTTTCAAGTAGAACATTTGGTCATCATCAACTGGACCACTAGCAGTTCCATGTCCGCACCCTACTACCTCATTCTCCAAAACTTCTAGTTCGGGAATAGAGTCAGCCTCAGCATCTTTTGAGAGGAGAAGATTATTGAATACTTGAGCGGAATCTGAACCCTTTGCCCCTTGAGCGATTCTTAGCATACCTGTCCCAATAGTCCGGCTTTTTCCACCACAGGTTGAGTGCCATTTCAAGCGGCTGAAAGTTTCCAGTTCTTCGTGCATGATTTCGACATGGTGGTCGTTATGCTGTTTTCCAGCAGAAAGGATTGATCCGTTCACTTGAAGATTAGCTCCTCGCCCATCTAGAATGTACCTCAAATCACCTTTAGTTTGAACACCACCAGAACCAACGGTTCCGAATTTTACTTGAGCATCTCTTAGCAATGTGAATTGTTCAATTCTGAGGAGTTTGCTATCTCCAAGTAGATTTACGACTACATCGTTGAATATTGCAGATTTATCTATGGTCCCACACCTCATGAGTCCAAACCAATCTGCACCACTTTCAATTAAAGTAATTAATTCAGTTTGTGAATTTGCCCCTACTGAAACATCAATTTGGATGCCACTTACGCTACCAGTGCTCTCAACTGTGAGTAAGAGTGGTTGTTCAATTATAATTCCATCATCAATTGAGATTTTTACGACACCCTCTTGAGAAAGGGCTCGGATGAAAGCACCTCCAATATCAGAGTCAATATTTCTTGTTAAATTGCCATCAATTACAGAAACTGAAACTCCCTTTGGCGGTTCACTTCCATCCAACATTGTGAGAGATACACCAGCAGGTGATACTTCAGTTGGGATTTCTTCTGGCTTTCCAGTAGGATGAATACGATGCCAAGGAGTGTAGCGCCACAAATGTTGAGCTCGATCAGGTGCAGGGATAGCAAGGTATTCTGCTTCACTTGACATCAAATCACCATCACACAGTCTAAATCGTATCGTTAATCGATTTCACCCGATGCTACCTTCCATTTCCAAAGCCATCAGTTTGTTGAGTTCTACTGCATATTCCATCGGTAATTCACGTGTAAATGGTTCAAAGAATCCGTTGACAATCAGTGCCAGCGCCTCATCTTCGGTGTGTCCTCGTGACATTAAATAAAACAACTGATCATCACTAACTTTACTGACGCTCGCCTCGTGTTCACTGCGGCAAGTGGAGTTAGAAATTTCCATGGTAGGGTAGGTGTCTGATTGGCTATCTTCGTCAAGAATTAAGGCATCACACACCACATTAACTTTGCAATTTTCTGCTTTCTTTGCTACAGTAACCATTCCTCTATAACTACCTCTGCCCCCATCTTTCGAGATACTCTTGGAGAGGATTTTACTGGTAGTGTTACTAGCTAAATGATGCACTTTTGCACCAGCGTCTTGGTGTTGTCCTTGTCCGGCATAAGCCACTGAAATGACTTCAGCGTGTGCTCCATCTCCCTTGAGAATAACAGCGGGATATTTCATAGTAAGTTTTGAGCCTATGTTACCATCTACCCATTCAACAGTAGCATTTTTGTTAGCAATTGCTCGCTTTGTTACTAGGTTGTAGACATTATTTGACCAATTTTGAACGGTGGAGTATCTGATATGAGCATCCTCGTGAGCAATTAATTCTACTACTGCACTGTGCAGACTCTCAGTTGAGTATGTTGGTGCAGTACACCCCTCAACATAATGAATGGAAGATCCTTCATCAGCGATAATGAGTGTACGCTCAAATTGTCCCATGTTTTTGGCATTTATGCGGAAATATGCCTGTACTGGCATCTCAACTTTAACACCCTTTGGAACATAGATGAAAGATCCACCAGACCAAACCGCAGTGTTTAGTGCTGAGAATTTGTTATCTTGATATGGCACTACCTTACAAAAATATTCTTTGACAAGGTCTTCGTGTTCACGTAATCCAGAATCCATGTCAAGGAAGATTACACCCTGCGCCTCTAGATCTTCTCTGATTGAATGATATACGGCTTCGCTTTCATACTGTGCTGTTACTCCTCCGAGCCATTTTTGTTCAGCATCTGGAATCCCAAGTCGGTCAAATGTCCGCTTGATGTCTTCTGGGACATCATCCCAGTCATTTTCTGTTTTTTCTCCAGAGCGAAGGAAGTATGTTATTGCTTCAAAATCAATGTTATTTAAAATCTCAAGATTCCCCCAACTTGGCATTGGTTGATCCATGAAGTGATTGAATGCCTTTACACGGATATCTGTCATCCACTCTGGCTCATTTTTCAATTCTGAAATATCTCGTACTACTTGTTCGGATAGTCCCGCATCGAATCTAATAGTGGAAGTTTCAGGGTCATGCCATCCGGCTTCATATTCTCCGACAACATCTCTAGCTTCTGAATCACTCATGCTGTTACCTCCTCTTCTTCAAGCCATTCATAGCCTTTGTCTTCTAATTTCAGTGCTAATTCTGGGCCGCCTGAAGCGACTATTTTTCCATCAACAATAACATGAACATAAGTTGGATTTACATGATCAAGGATTCTTTGGTAATGAGTAATAATGAGGCAAGCAGAGTTGCCAACTGAAGAATTTATTCCTGTTGCTACAGTACGCAATGCATCAATATCAAGTCCAGAATCGGTTTCGTCAAGAACCGCTAACTGTGGTTTTAGTAGCATCAATTGCAGAATCTCAAGTCGCTTCTTTTCACCACCGCTAAATCCATCGTTTACATAGCGGCCAAGGAATTTCTTATCAACGCCTAATAGGTCCATGCAGGTTTTCAATTCGTTGCGGAAATCCCTTGCCTTGGGTGCATTTTCACCTCTAATAGCTGCAACCGACTTACGCAAAAAATTTCCAACTTGAAGACCTGGAACAGATTGAGGGTATTGGAATGACAAGAAAACCCCTAGTCGCGCTCTCTCCCATGGCTCTAGGGAAAGGATGTCTTCTCCGTCAATAGTTACAGTTCCTTCAGTCACCTCATATTCTGGGTGTCCCATCAAGACTTTCGCTAGAGTTGATTTACCACTACCATTTCTCCCCATTAATGCATGAATCTCTCCCTTTTTCATTTCTAGGTTGATTCCATTGAGTATTTTTTCATCATGAATTGCTACATGAAGATTTGAAATTTTGATGATTCCTCCTTCACCCATCTTATCGCCTAATATGTTAGAGAATCTTCATACTTATGAAACCGTGTTTTGTATTACAATTCTATTAAGGATAAAGTTTCATTTAATTTCTATTAATGAAACTCATTAGATGAAGGAAATGTATCAAAACATAACACTAGTACGACCCTATGATGGAAGAGGAGGATCTCGCCGAAAAATATCGCGCCGAAGTCTCCAAAAGCATAGCAGAAGAATCTAACAAACGACTCTCAGAAATTGTTGACCCCGTTGAAGAACAACAGCTTTTATCTAAATCTTTGATTAAACTGGCCAATAATGAAACAACAACAGAATTAGCCAAAGCTTTGATGGTTAGATTGAAAGAAGTAAGATCNGCNCTTACNGGACATGGAGGAAATCTANTNGTTGATNACTTAGAAGTTGTNGAAAATAAGGGAATTCAGAAATTATCATTACAACTTAACTTAGACGGNGCTTGTATTGCATGTGGNGCAGCACCCGGAACTTTACAAGCAATTCANGATGANCTAATGTTAGATGATGAAATATCATCTGTNAATTTCAGTTCTAATATGCTACTTTCATATGATGAATTAACNAGAGAATTTCTACAAAAACACGGNAATGTNNCCTTTATTTGAGTTGTTATNATGCCTGCAAAAGAANAGCCTTGGCACTCTCAATTAGAAAATGCACTTTCACAGAATGATTTCGGACTTCCTGAAAATTATTTATTACGTTGGNCGCCTTTACCACCTTTTGANGATTGGATTATACATGTATCTAGCCATAATCATGATGCCGCAGTAATTGTTACGGCCAATCAAATGTTTCTGAGTGAAAATTTAATTTCTTTACTAAATGAGAATGCCGCTGGGAGGTTGATAAAAATCATTGCAACTCCTCAAGAACGTGAAATAGAAAAAGGAATCTTGGAATTAATTTCAAATTATTCTATTCATCTGTTACGATATTGAAAGAAATTTATATCTAAATTACGTATTTATTCAACTCTATAATCTATAATTTTCTTGCGATGGCAACAAAAGGAAGAAGCCGCCCCGCATAGTTAGAGGTGAGAGTTTGACTGGTCAACAAGGACGTGAAGCCAAACCTTGTCGTGATGGTGATCATGGGAAATTTGAAGTGAAATCTGGCGATGGTTGGGCTCGACTAGGGCTGTTACATACGTCAACTCATATGTTGAAAACTCCTACACTATTGCCTGTAGTTAATCCTAACATACAGACAATAACTCCAAAAGAGATGTGGGATATTGGTTTTGAGGCCTTAATCACTAATTCATATATCATATGGAAAGGCGAGGAACTCAAAGAACTAGCATTATCAAAAGGCGTACATAATTTACTGGATTATTCCGGAGTAATAATGACAGATTCTGGAGTATTCCAGCAATATGTGTATGGTGATGTTGAAATTGGGGAAATTGAAGTAGTTGAATTCCAAAAAGAAATCGGAGTGGATATTGCAACTATGATGGATGTTTTTGGCCGACCTGATATGTCATATGAAGAACTTTACAATGCCGTAACTGTAACTGCTGCAAGAGGGGAAAAAGCACTTCTAGCAGCAAAAGGAACACTTCTAAATGGCCCTATTCAAGGCGGAGTAAATTCCGAATTAAGAACTAAATCTGCAATGATGATGTCGGAAATGGATTTCTCAGTCCACCCAATCGGTGGTATTGTTCCAATAATGGAAAATCAGCAATATACTGATTTAATCAAGATTATTGTTGCTAGTAAGTCTGCACTTACTCCTGAAAGGCCAGTTCATCTATTTGGTTGTGGGCACCCTATTTTGTTTCCTATTTGTATCGCCCTTGGAATAGATTTGTTCGACTCAGCAGCATACGCTCTATTTGCAAAAGATGACAGAATGTTGACTCCAACGGGAACTGTAAAACTTGCTGAAATTAGTGAATGGAGTCATACCTCCCCTGCACTTTGGGGTAAAACACCTGAACAAGTTCGCAATCTACCAAAAAATGAGAGAATTGAGCTTCTATCTAGGCACAATTTACAGGTTACTGCAGCAGAACTTGCGCGCTGCAGAGAAGCCGTACGCAATGACACAATTTGGAATCTCGTTGAAGAAAGAAGCCATTCTAACGCAGAATTACGTGCAGCCACACTTTGGCTATACGAAAATATGCCTGAAGACTTAATTAATAATTCTCTACCATGTAGACAAGGAGGAGTAAAATTTTCTCTAGAAATAAATCGCCATCCAAGAATAATTAATGCTAATCGGTGGTTAAAATGGAAAGCGCCACCAGTTGATCATCTGGGCAATAAACTCACCAGTTCCCAGAGAGTTGTGGTAATTTTACATGGGAAACCAGGGCCTTGGCGTGAATCAATAGGAAGTCTTGCTGCCAAGATGGTCCGTAATTGGCCACAAATTATCCCTGTAATTTATACTCCAATTGCTCTTATTCCATTTCAACTTGAAGACCTAAATCCATTTGCTCATTTAATGGCTCCATTAGCATATTGGGACGCTGAATTCAACAATAAACAATTAAGTCATCTTGGTAATACATCAAAATCAATAATTGAAAACTCGGTGTTCAATGATTATGGTGATGGTCATCCTCTTTCTTTTTACGTAGAAAATATAGAAGATTGCGAAGAAAATATTTTTCCAATCATAGAATCAAAATTGGGTGAAAAGAAGCCTAGTGATGAGGGTAATTTAGGAGATGTTAGGCGTCATCATCAGCTATATGCAATATGTGATAAAATTAGCCTTTTCTCGGGCCTTGGCCACGACATAACACATTCTATAGCAAATAATCTTTCATTTGTTATGAGCCGAACCCGTAGAGTCAACAACATACTTCTAGAT
>PBXQ01000025.1 GCA_002727675.1 Thermoplasmata archaeon
TGGATTAAATAATCACATTGCTCACTATGAGCGACATCCCGATGGTTATTTGCATGAGGAGGTCGAATAAATGAGTATAACTTTGGCAAATCTAACGGAGGCTTTCCCAAATTTTAGTCAACCCCTGACTAAACAAATTATAGATTGGTATTCCAACCATCCAACTAAAGAGATATCACCATCTGATATATGGACAGCACCATTTCACAAAGAAGTGGTTGAAGCAGGGGTCGAGGAGTACCAACTTGCTGATTTTCTTGATATGTCTCCAGATGACGGGGTTAACTTCAAGACTTTTTTTCATGAAATTGACAGTGAGAATTATTCCTTAGATTACTCTGAAGAAGAAACTGAATTTCATTCATACGCATTAGGTAGTAACCAATTTGAAACCCTTGCATACGAAGATGATGACGATATTTTCATCTGGAGAGATTTTAGCCATCTATTAGAGGTAATCTGTCCAGTATGCCGGGCCATAGAATACAAAGAATACTCCGCCGAAGCAGAGGCTTTTCTTGACGTACATTACAAGATGCATGTTAAGGAAAGTGAATGGGTTCCAAAGGGGTGTGAATAATGTCTGAACCAGGCGATGATAACAATCGTGCTAACCAGCTTAACCCCAATAATGATGCCTACTATCAATCCCGTGGTTACGAAAGTAAGGATGATTATGATAATCAAGACACAGATGATTACGACGAAAATTGTGATGAAGACTATGATGAAGACCATGATGAAGACTATGATGAAGACCATGATGAATATCACGATACTTGGGATCCTGAAGAGGAACCATATGAGTACGAAGATATGCCGGGAGATTCTTCTGATGAACGTGAAGAAGCATATCATAAGATGGATTGGGATGCATTTGATTGATGAGGAAAAGAAGGTGGAATTATATGAGTTGGAAAACAAGTGTATATGACAATTTTAGAAATGAAATTTTGTCCAAATCCCTGCCAAAACTGATTGATTGTGTCAATTTAAATTATGGTCTATCTTTATCTCTTGATGAGTTGGATATATCATTCAATCCATCAAGAAAAAGCAGTATGGCCTATGGATCTAATAAAATAGTGTTTGGAGAAATCCGTGCCCAATATGTCGCGAGCACCCCCAAAAGAGTGCGTAATGGTGAATATCTTATGTTTAAGAACGATTTAGATTTATGGACACATGATGTGTTTGGGTGGGAATTTGTTGCATGGTGGTTGCCCGCTCATGAATTAGCACATATCGTAACAAGTATATTCAGAGGTATTTGTAATGGAATTTCCGAACCCATCATCCCGAACACATTAAAGAAAATATCATCTATTAAAGGATCTAAACCAATATCAATAGGTGATTTCCCATTGCTTGAAGATTTATTGCTGAATCAAGCATATTGGATTCGCCAAGGTTCTGTCGAAGAAGGTCGAAGAAATATCCTTTCAAGTGTTTATAATCGGAACACTTACACCATTTCGCATTTGAATTCAAACACGAGTATATTTTCCCATGGTGTGTTCTTTCAACACATCTATCGAACCTTACGTAGACAGATTGTAAATCCAAAATTCAATATTCCAGTCAGCAATTGGAAACAGAAAGCAAAGCCAAAAAGAAAAACAAGAGTAAGCAGGAGCAGCGGTAGGAGGGGATTCCATCCTCGCTATCGCTCTAAATTTAATACTGCACTCCAAATTCCCGAACCCCAAATGTATTGATTTGTGGTATACCATAGGCTCCCCTTTCGCTTCCTCAAAATATCGCAGAAGGTGATATAATACCCGACGAATTGATGGTTTGATGCCATATCCGAATGACTATGGAAGAGGTAGTTGACCATCGCGGCGACGAATTACCTCCCCTCACAAAACGTTCAAAAAACGTTAATTTAGATAGAATATTAAAATTTCATCGTACTGATTTTTCCCCCAAGCCATTAGCAACTCCCGGACTTTGGCCAATATTTTCTCAAATGACAAAATATGGAGAACAACATACACTTCGTCGTACTTGGTATCATTATCATGAAACCGACCCAAACGATGGCCCAGGAGTTCTAGCAGTTTCATGGCACACTGCGGGACTTGTTGATCCTGCATTAATAATTCATCAAATAAAGAAAGATTATGTTTTTGCAGGTCGTCAAGACATTCTCACCGGACCAATAATTGGTTGGTGGGGTAGAAGGATGGGAGTCCAACCTTTATTGAGACAAGCTGAAAGAAAAAGAGGTTATGTCGATGATGAGACTGCAACAAGAGTTAATTCATCAAGTATGTTAACTGTAGCTTCAAAATTAGCACATGGCCATGGTTCTGTTTTAATGCCAGAGGGGCATTCACATAGTGAATGGCATATCCTTCGTTTACGAACAGGTTCGATAAGATCTGCACTTAATGCTGCGGCTATAGCACGTGAGTTGGGCAACGATCCCCCTGTAATATTGCCAATAGGATTGACTTTCCGTGAGCCGCAATCATGGTATTCAGAAGTATTAGTTGAATTCTCAAAACCAATTGAAATGCCAAAATTACCTGATGTAGATCATGGAAAAAGATTACTTGATGGTGAATGGATAGAACCCGATAAAGAAACAACATTGAAAGTAAGATCTGAATTAAGAGATAGACTTGGTTGTTTAGTGCCCGACGCCCCTGATATTGACACATGGCGAGCATGGCGTTTACTTGCACACATTCAATCTGATACATCTTTATCATGGAAAGATGAAGTATTGAATGCTAGGGCTATTCGTGATTCAATGCGTGGCTCAAATGATAAAGTTCTACAAGGGCCCGAGTCTTGTGGTGAAGTGGACAGAGCATCATCGTCAGACTTGACAGATTTAGCAAGAAAAACCTCTCATAAATTACATAAAATGAAATTAGATGGCCGTGCTATACACAAAGAAGAATCTAATTTTTTATTCATGGTGTTATTTGCAATTTATTTTTCACCTTTTGCACTATTTACTGGTTTAATTGCTTTATTAGGCACTGGTTTATCCTCGTTAATAGGTCTAATTATATCTAGATTTAATAGCGAAGCAGAAGATAAAAGAACGACTTTTCATTTAATGTCAACAATGCTTGGGACGATATATGTTAGGCCAATAATTCATATTGTTACAGCAGCTCTTTTATTCCATTATGGCTATATAAATGACATAATATTTACAGTTGTATGTATACCTATAATTTGGTTTATTACTGATTTATCAACAATGTTTTGTAGAGATTTTTATTTGGGTCTTCTTGTAGATTTATCTCGTAGGTTTAGAACATTTTTGGCACACCAAAGTAATGATTGGGCTGATATTAGTATTGATGTAAAAGAATTGAATAAAATGCTCGACGCTATCAAATAGTTATGCTTATTCAGCCAATCAATGAGTGAGGATTTAGAGAGCCAAATTAGAAATTGGTTAGTTAGTGAAGGTCTTGAGATTCGTAATCGTCCCGACCCTCGTTCAGATTTTCATATGATGGTTCGTTATCCCCCTACACCACATGGACATGTATTCAATATAGCATCACCAAGGCAGCGAAATTTGATTGTAGTTTCAACAGTCACTCAAGTTGACATAGGCCAACAAGATAACATGACTGAGAAGGGCAAAACAGAAGGAGAATCTTGGGAGCAATGGCTACATGATAATCGCATACAATTGACTCGTAGTGGGGTTGATTGGGTTTTACATGTCCGTAATTCTACAGAATCACCACCGGGCCCACTCCAGGCCTTTAATTTAAGTCAACCAATATGGCAAGACGGTTTGAATCAAAATGAATTAATGCAAACATTACGCCATTTATGGCTAACAAAATTAGCCCTTATTCATGAAATTAAATATTCATTTGGTCCAGGTGTAGGTAAACCAGGTCCAGTTGATGATTGGCAACAACAAGATTCCCCTTCATTACCATTACAAAGAGATAATGTTGTATCTACGGATGAGCCTAATTCTTTTGGGGCTAGATTTGATCCATCAGAATGGCAATAATACTCATTCTTCTCTATCGTTTAATGAGACTTCGAGTAAAGATGGACCCGTGGCCATCCATTCTAATCCATTTTGAACCCAATTCCAAATTTCTTTTAATCTTGCATTATCTATTTTAGCATATTTAGCAACAATTCTTATTGTTTCTACTTCAGATGGGTGGACTTCCCCATCAGAAGCAGCTAGAAAAATACCATCTCTTAATGCTAACCTCAGTGTTTTTTGATCCATATGTTTTACAGTTTTTTCAACATCAAATTCCTGGCGCAATAAATTACGAAACTGTGTACGTAATTTTGGGTTAATTAACATCCTCGCCATTCGACTTTCAAAAAATGACATTTCTTCTTCTTTCAATACATTATCTGCATTTGCAATAATTGATAAAACAGTCATGTAATCATCGCGATTGACGGCAAGAAAAGTATCTGGATGAGATGGTTTCATATCAAATATCCATTTTTACCTTTATTGAAGTACTTTTTGGTAATATAAGAAGATATTTTTCCTGACCGGAGAGGGTCGAGGTTAAGTATTAAGTCAAACGGATTTGGCTTATAGCAGCAGTATGCTGAGGGGCGAATTAGAATGAAAGATACAAACAAAAGTTTGATGATGGTAATGTTGATGTTGGTAAGCAGCTTGCTTGCAGGTTATTCTCCAACAGCAGAAGCGGCACAAGTTGTTATTACAGATGCAGTACAAGTTGTTGATGGTGGCCAAGTAAATGATAGAATGGCTGCAGTTGATTCAGATGATGAAGGTAATATCCACATTGTATGGAGTAGAAACACGCAACATCTCTACTATACAATGTTGGATGCCAGAGCATCCACAATAATTGATGCAACTCAAATTTCTAATCCAGGAGCACACCGTTCATGGCACCCTGATATGGCTGTTGATGATGATGGTAAAGTGCATATTACTTGGACAAATACAGCCGGTCAACACGCTATTATGTACACATTGTTAGACCCATCACTAGATGATCAAGATGGTTCCCCTTCAGATGATTCAACAATTTCTGTAGTAGATGATTATGTTGTGAGCCAAAGAAATCAAGACAGAGACTGGCCAGCAATAGCATTGGATTCATTAGGCTCTGTTCATATCGTTTGGGAGGATGCTTATGAGCAGCTTCAAAAATTTTACAACCAACCACAGATATACTACACAATGTTAGATATTGATTACTCAACACGTGAAGCGTTGACTGCTATCGATGACACATTATTAACTCCAATTATTGGACATAAAGGCCATCCCGATGTTGCAGTAGATGCTGATGACTTTGTACAAATTGTATGGGACGATACACGTGGAGGTAAGGTGGAATTTGCAGCCCCAATTGACACATCAGGTTCAATGTATCAAGAATGGGGTGATATGTGTACTGTGTTCTACGGTGGCAACTGGGCAAGTGGTGGATTTTTCAGTGGAATTAAGCCAATGCTTAGAGATGCAAATATTACTGTTTACGAAACTCTCTATTTACTAAGTGGTAATACCCCTGGTGCTGCTCAAAGTGGTTCATGTTCAACAGCATATCAAACAGGTCGTTCACACAACGGTAATGTAAGAACAACAGCTCTTGGTTTAAATCCTAATGACCATTCTGGAGGTATTCGTGCCTTGACAGAAGTTGTTTATGGTGGTTCAGCCACAAATTTACCTGCAGATGGTGGATATTATTCTGAATTTTGGGGCCCCGGTTCAAATTGGGCATGTCTTTCTTGGAAAGACGCTTCTGGCAGTGTTCCAGGAAACCCGCCAACTCAAAGAGACCACAAATGGAACCCCAATGCAACAAAAATTGTAATGCCAATTTCAGATGAGGGCCCTTATGGCGGATATCCATTTGATCAGCAAGATGATCAAAGCATTAACGAAGCCCACGATTCATGTGTTCTTGCAGGAGTTACACCAGTTCCAATGTATTCTGGCGGTGCTACAGAAGTAGCATCCGCTGCAATTGATTTGGCAAAATGTCCTAATGGACAAACATCTACAGGGCCAAGAATTTGCCCCGGTTCAACACTTAGAAACACAGATGCTGGCGGCCAAGCTCATGCTTTCCCGTCTGGCGGCGCTAACTCGATGAATATTCTAGTTGAATCAATGATTTATCTTGCAACAAACAATTCCCGCGAGATATACATGACTGTTTTAGATCCTCATTCATTTGTTGATAATGCAGGTGGGTCTTGGACATATGGTGACACAGGACATACAATTTCAGGTAATTCATATGTTGAAAACATAGGACCATCAATTGATTCTAATGGAGAAGGACATCTTGTAGTAGTTAATGATACTAGGATTACAATAGATGATGCGTTCAGTCTACATCCATCAATTGCCGTTGATTCAAGTGGAAATACTCACTTGGCGTGGATGGATGGTCGTGGTTATGGGTTTGACAAAGATGATAATTACGAAGTATGGTATTCACGTTTGAGACTACGTGGTTCTGGTGAATGGAATGGTGTGCACGGGGGCCTTCCAACATTTGGAATTAAACAAATAATTGACTATCCAATTTCTACATTTGAAGGTGAAAATAATGTTCCACCCGGAAGGCCATGGGGGCCATCTTCTTACATGCCTTCAATTTTGGCTGACAGTCAAGATAACATTCACATCGCATGGTTGGAGAACTCAAATGCGACAGCAGGAGAAGAAGTGATGTACACTCGTTTGAATCATACTAACGATGCATATCCAAATGGCATACCATTGAATTCACTTGCAAGTTATATTTTGGACCCATGGGAAGCAGTGCCTGTAACTAAGTGGGCATCTGATAAATTAGGCCCGAATTCAGGAATGGCTCCAGAACTTGGACAACCACCTGCTTTTGCTAATGATCTAGGTAGTGGTGCCCATCTTGCATGGTCAGACACTTCAAAGTGTGATGGGACATCAAATAATAACATGTATACAATTTGTTATACACATATTTTGACTGGACAAGTTGATGTGTTCCTTGAAGATGGAGAAGCAGACTGGTTGCACATCATTGAACCCGGTGAGGAAACAATATTCAATATGACAATCAATAATACAACCCCAGGTCCGGTTGATCTTGTTGCTGACACTTATTCATTGAATCTCAGTATGATGTGTATCGTCCCACAAGAAATAGCAGAAGCTCATGGTATCTCACAAACATGCAGCGCTGGAAATTGGTCAATGACACTTTTCTTCGCTAATAACCACACAGCAATTTTCCCAGATACTGAAATCTATCTAAAAGGTGGAGAATCGGCACGAATTTATCTAAGAGTAAGAGCGCCATCAGTTTATCAGGCTACACATGATGAAAATGCATACATTACCGTTTCAGCAGTATCTCATAAAGATCCGGCAATTCGATCGGATCGTTTGACATTAACAATGATGGATGTAGTTCATGGTATTCAATTAGATACAACTCACATGCAGTCAGATGTTGAACAGGGTCAGACAGCCATATTCTCAATTACAATTACAAATACTGGAAATGTATTCGATTCATTTGCATTCTATGATCCAAATACTATTGAAGGACAACAAGAGTGGTTACTACCGTTTGGTTGGTCTATTGTTTTCCCATTACAAGTTTCACTTGATCCAGGACAATCAGTTACCAAGAATTTANAAATTAATGTTCCAACAACACAGGAGCCGGGAACGTTTGCNTTGTTTTTGAAAGGTTGGTCTTTGGGNGAGCCTAGAAAATCAGTAGCATCTGGTTCAATGGATGTTTTAGAATTATATGTTAATGTNAGCATACGNTCTACTGGNAATATCGTGTTTGAAATTTATGATACAACAGAATATGTTNTNCCAGGNGANTGTGCNACNTATGATATAGATGTCATCAAACATTTCCAACCAGGATATTTAATTTTCACAACACCNGGTGCACCAGAGGCACGACCAGAAGAAATTCCAGAACATATTTGGAAGGAAGATCATTGGACTCTCAATGTTGATTTTTCGAATGCTCCCGGTGGCAATAGTTTAGGATTAAATGATCCAAGACA
This sequence comes from Thermoplasmata archaeon, assembly GCA_002727675.1. GTDB lineage: Archaea > Thermoplasmatota > Poseidoniia > Poseidoniales > Thalassarchaeaceae > MGIIb-Q1. The sequence continues at coordinate 8,035 of PBXQ01000025.1, forward strand.
TTGGTCAACAATAGACTATCCTTATACTGTTTCAGTAGAAGTTTGTTCACCAGTTAATGCAGATGCAGGATTGGGTCCAGCATTGACAGTAAAAGCGCATTTAGATGGAGCAAGCAGAGTATCTGATTCGGTTATACTTTCTACAAATGTTAAACACGTCTATGATTTAGATTCAGAAATTCTTGATGCAACAGCCCCTTATCAATACACAGTAAATCCATCCGATGAACTCAATGTAGTGATGTCGACAACAAATCTAGGTAATGGCCCAGACCGTTATGATGTTCGTGTTGCTAGAGTCACTGATTTGTCTTCAGGTTCTGAAGTACTTTGGGATGTTGATGTTCCGCGTGGAATTCTTGGTGAATTGCAAAGAGGAGAAACTCAAAACATAACTGTATCAATAGACGTTCCTTTGATGGTTGTTGCTGGTGAATATGAAGTTGTATTAGATGTATTCAGTGAAGAATCATATCCAGATTCTATGGGCCGTCCAACTAGATTACGAGATTCTATTACACTATCAATTACAGTTAATGAGTTCCATGATATGCAATTATTGCTTGATGAATTTGTTGAATCAGATGTTAAGACCACAGCTCCTGGAAGAACTGTCCGTTTCAATTTAAATGTTACAAACAATGGCAACGTTCCAGATCGTGCAACTTTACACAACCACACAATTGATTTGTCATCAGGGCTATGGGATGAAACGCCAGGGATGGGTCATTTAGACAAGTGGCAAATTTCATGGGCTATTATGGATGGCCAGTTTGAAATTCCATGTAGACAATTATCAGTTGGTGAAGTTGCCCCTGTAAATGAGTGTGTACGTCATGCAGATATGACGTGGATTTTACCTGAAATGGCGCCTTATGATACAATACCCGTGGTTGCTTTAGTTAACATTAGCACAGAAGCCGCATTAGGTAATCAAGATTTAGGACTCAAAGTCCGTTCACATTTCGGTAATGCAATGCAAAACGGAGATCACGACGATTCAGAATCATGGGAAGGTGATTTGTTTGATACAAATGAATTAATCGTATCTATAAGATTACGCGCTCCAAATCTACGGTTTGAAAGTGTGGTCGCAGAAGAAAAATCTGGAGATGTTGGTGAAATGTTGCCAATAAGAGTAGAGATAATTAATGACGGGAATGTTCACGCTACTGATGTGCATGTAATTGTTTGTCAAGATCAAGATAAAGAAGATGTCCGTAAAAATGGTTGCAATGAAGAAAATGTTGCTTACCGTCAAGTAATTGGTGCTTTAATGCCACCAGATGCTGCAGATAAAATGGATCCAGCAGAAATTGTTCTGTTATATCCAGTCAAAGCAGGAAATCATGATATTGTGGTAGTTATTGATCCAGATAATATGATCGTTGAATCTAGTGAGAGAGATAATATCCAAGAAGTAGAAGGTGGTCTAAAATCCAGTAATGGGTGGATAGATCAAGCTACAGAAACATTAGGTAAATGGAGTGTTCCATCTATCATAATATTACTAACACTTTCATTGCTTGCAGTTGCAGGATTGGTTATGTACGGCCGCCGTAAGGAAGCCATGGCAAAAGTAGCTGAGCAGAGCAGTTTGATAGCAGCAGATGATTTATTCTAAAGTTGATTAGCAATTAGTTGTTCATGAGCGTATTAACTAGTGGTAACTGTATCTAAATTCGTATGATGTAGTTCACAAGAAAACCAATTTTTTGGACCAATAAAATGCCACACACTTATGACCTGTCGTATAAGCCGATGATTTTGCCACTTACCAGCCTCTCGTCATTCGGCCGAGGGAGTACTGGACATGGAGGATTTGCGATGTCGTCACAAAGTAAGATGCAACAAGCCAGCATTAGTGAATTTTTTGAAAAGAATAAACATTTCTTAGGTTTTGACACGCTCAATCGTTCTATAATTACTGCAGTAAAAGAGAGTGTAGATAATTCTCTTGATGCTAGTGAAGAAGCAAGATTATTACCTACTAT
>PBXQ01000026.1 GCA_002727675.1 Thermoplasmata archaeon
AGATATTTGTCCATCGAGTCTAAACGTTTGGTCACATTACTCGTAGACGGTGAATATTATTGAATGTTGCATCGTACATTACGTCTGAATTAAAGGGCTTTGCGTGGGCCATATGCAAGCCACCCTTACGATAATAGTGTAATAATCAATAGTGTCTATCGTTTCGGGTTACCATGCGAGTTACAATTGTTCACGGAGAGGAGAAAATTTTGCATGACTGTGAAGAGGGGCATACTATTAGAGATATACTTGAGAACATTGAGATTCACCCTAGTACTGTATTAGCGGTACATGATGGAGTTATTGTCCCACACGATAGCCAATTAACAGGGGACATCACAATTGAGTTGATCACAGTGTCATCAGGTGGCTAATCAAGCGTAGAATGCTTGAGAATCAGCATCAATCATGTCAAAATCAGGAGACAACTCAGCTACTTCATCTAGATCAAAGAATGCCCGCAATTTTTCTGCTATGCTCTTGGTATTATCTAATTCTAATCCAAGTTCTAATGAAAACGATCTTTCTATGAATGATACCATCCTATCGGCAGCAACTGTATCAACACTAGTTCCTACTGTTTCAGCAATCACACATGTTGCTGGTTGATTATATGTTGGTGCAATTGATGCTACTAATCCGGTCAATCCAATTATTCCTGCTGAGGGGTGTTCTTTGGATACAATTAATCCAATCTTTTCCATTGCTTTTGTATCTTCAATACTTGGGCTCACAACATGCACGTCTTCACAACCTGGATCAGATGCAAGGCCAGCAAGTATCAACATCCTTCCAACTTCTGATTTATTGCATAATTGAATTAGGCATGAAGCTACTTCAAATTGACCAGAGGGAGTTAATGGCTGAAAATTACTCGATAGTGTAGTAATTTTTTCATCATTAGGCAGAGTGATTAGATGAAGGTCAAGACTCGGGGGAATTAGTGACCCATCTGCATCCAAGGTTGCATGGGGTGGTAAATCAGGATGAAGTATTCTAGCAATCAATTTAGAATCATGAGTATTAACTAAACTATCTACTACAAGCTTTCCCACATTACCTACACCAGGTACAGCATGAAGCATCCAATCGGTGTTAGGTATGGTTTCTTTTGAATCATACCAAACTATACGAGTTCTATTCATCTTCATCCCGCTCCTGTTTTTTTGGCGTGGGTAATTTTTCAACCCATTCTGGCTCAGTTACTTTTTCGTATTTCCTTCGCCGTTCTGCTTGAGAATCATGAGGGGAAAATTTCAGTGGCCCAGCAGATTGAGCAACTCCACCACATTCTTTGCAATTATTAGTTAGACCATAAGCTCCGCAAGCCTGACATTTTTTCATTTTTGACCGAACCACGCTTGTCCCTAATCTCTCATCGGCTAGGCACGGTTCAAAGGGATTGCCCAATTTTTCTTTGCTTCAAGCCCGCTCTGCACTTGCAGAGCCTCCGGCGCCAGATACAATTGGAAGTGCAGTAGTCTCTACTGCATTCCAAGCAACCTCTGCTGATTTATAATCAGGTGCTGTTATCTCTACACGATATCTAGGTGCTCCATCATAGTGACAAGTAACAGTGGTTTCTTCTTGAGTGCCAGCCTTTTCAGCAGCCCCTAGTGCTTCACGAATAACTTCTATTCCTTCTTCAGATACAACCTCTATCTCTAGGAAGCCACGTATTTGAACAAATGGTGGTACAATATTTTCAATTGCAAGTTCAGTGAATACTTTTGTCCACTTTCCATCGAAGCCAGAATCTTCTAAAGCCGATGAATCGATGGCACATTCTTCAAATGAAGCGTATAAATCACCAAAATTATTGATTAATTCTCGTCCAATTTCTGCAATTTTGTCATCATCCCATCCAACTCTTTCACCAACAATTCCTAAGAGCTGGTTTGCGCGATTTTCGTTCTTCCATTTTTGCATTGCTTCACGGCGGCGCTCATCATTTACCGCTTTGAGAGAAAGTTCAATTGTTTGGCGATCCTTTTTGACTTTGAGGACTTTGGCAGCCATTCTCTGTCCTTTACGAACATAACCACGGATGTTCTTTACCCATCCTGCTGCAATTTCACCAACGAAAATGAAAGCTTCTTTGTTGCCGTAACTATCTAAAGTCGCATAGGCACCATTTTTCTTGACATCAGTAATAACACAAACAACAATTTCACCCTCTTCGGGCCATAAATCATTTTCTGCAGTCATTAATATTCACACCTAGTTACTCTAGAGATTCAACGACTGCAGCACTGACAAGTTCAGCCTTGCCCCCTGCAGGTTTAACTAGAGTAGCACCACAGATGTTACATGAAATTCTTGTGCAGGCTCGCTCAAAGATAATTTGCTCATTCCCACAATCGCGGCAAGATAATTTTACAAATTTACTAGTCATATTCTCACCTCATTCGTCCGTTAAATTGAATTTCTTCGCTCTTTTACACTTTGGTGTGTGTGCTTTACCAGTTTCAGTACAGCGGTAAATAATATTGACACGGCGTGTCGGCTTCTCTCTTCCTTCAGGTTTTGGACGTGGGAAACCACGGTAACCAGCAGTGACTCTTCTAAATCTGCGCTGTCCCCATTTTAATTCACTAGCACGACGCTTTTTGACACGCTCAACAGTATGTAGAGTGTGTTTTCCAGCAGCAGGACTGTAACGCATGACTTTCCTTGGACGGTTAACCACGATACTACCTCCTACGCCTTAAGGCGACTCGCCCACCGAAGCCCCCTATTTGAGAGTGTCGTGTGTTGTAACTAGTCGCCGTAGACCAAATTTCTCTCTTTGATGGTCAAGATTCAAGGCTATACCCTGCCTCGGCGTGTTGTTCAGATGGAAATTGATGAGTACTTAGTGCTGCACTTTTGGCTGCCTATTATTTTGCTTCCTTTAGGCGTAGGGTTGGCAGCTTCTAATGAGAAATCTAGGCGTAACATAGGTCTAATATTACTGCTGTTAATATCTTTCTCTGTCATTAGTTTTTCAGAACAATTAAACTCTTCCATTGAAGCTTGGTCATTGCATCTATTAATTTCAATTATTGGCCCTGTGGCTGCTCTTTTATTTGGGATATGGTTTGCCTTATTTTCTGGACCAATACCAGTTTCTCCTTTACCTCGCAGTGTTAGGCCATTTGGTTTTGCAATGATGTTGCTATCTTTGTTGTGGTTTCTTTGGATGTTGTTCGAATCAAGGCCCATGATAGAAGATACTGCGAACCCTTGGTGGCAGCATTTGGTTACTAGTTTTCTAACCGCCCTAGTTGTTATTGCAGGATTTGCTAGTGCCTTTGCTTTGATAATGGGGGATGAAAGAATCAAAGAAACGATCATTTTAGGTATTTTATCCGTTTCTTCTTTCCTAATTTTAATTTATTTATTAGCAGAGGGCACTAATTCAGACGATCCAGTATATTGGCGTAGTTCTTCATGGGGTGTTCTAGGGGACCTTTCGGGAATGTTAGTTGGTTCCGGTTCAGGTTTGTTATTGTTCATTTATTTTGTATGGGTGGCTGAAAAAAGAACCCCGGCACCTGAAGAAGTATCTCCTCTTACAGAATCTGAAACAGAGCGAGTAAAAGAAATTCTCAAAGATAATTTGGAGGTTGAATAAGATGAAGGAAGGGGATGCATTAAGAGATTGGCGTACTCTTTCCTTGGTCGTCTTTAGTTTGGTAATTCTTATTTTCATTGCTAATATACATCTTGAAGTTAGAGGTGAGGTTGAAGAAGTAGGGATTTTTACCAGATTCTTACATTCAGCAATAATTAGTTTTACATTTACAAATGCTATATTATGTATGATTACATTTGCACTATATCATAAACATGCGAGATTAATTGAACAGGCCTTAGGTACATTTCTTGCAACAGTTTTGGGAATTTTTGTATTTGGTTTATTGGTTGACTCCAATTATACTGTAGAAGCAGTTTCAACAGATGCTTGGTCACAATTCACAATGGTTGGAGTCAGAATCTTTGTTTCTTTGTTGTCTATTATTCTAGCATTTGGGGCTAGTTTCGGCTTACTTCTCACACTTGTAACTGGTCGTGAAACACCTTTAGACCCTCTTTTAGAACTAGAGTCCACTTCATTTGTAGATGAAGAGGAATGAGCAAGGCTCATAATGGGGCGGTCAGTCGGCGGGCTGCAATTAGTGTGGTGTTAGGATGAGCAAGGGTACTCCAAGTATGGGTAAGCGACAGAAAAGCACCCATATTCGTTGCCGCCGTTGTGGAAAACATTCCTATCACAAACAGAAGCGTGTTTGTGCATCATGTGGTTACGGTGAAACCGCAAGAATGCGTAAATTTGGGTGGTCTAAGAAGAACCGCCGACCTAATAATTAAGTGCGCAATTTTTTGCACTCGTTCAATTATTGAGTCTTTTAATTGCTTTGTGAATACTAAATGTCCAAATACCGACCGCGATGGGGCTGCATTAGGGAACCGCAATGTGCGGAATCATAGGAATAGCCGGTCGCCCCGGTTCGCATGTTAGCAAGATGTTGTATGATGGCTTGCTAGTTTTACAACATCGTGGCCAGGATGCTGCTGGAATAGTTACTTGTGAAGACGACCATTTACATCTCCGTAAGTCCAATGGACTAGTTCGTGATGTGTTTAGGGAGCGCCACATGGAAAATCTGCGCGGTTCAATGGGGATTGGTCATGTCAGATACCCTACTGCTGGAACATGCTCTTCTGCAGAAGCACAACCACTCTATGTTAATTCACCTTATGGAATAACAATTGCTCATAATGGGAATCTAGTTAATGCAGAACAACAAGCTCGCCAACTGTATAATGATGATTTAAGACACGTAAACACTTCTTCAGATTCTGAGGTTTTGTTAAATGTTCTAGCTCATGAATTACAAAAACTTGGAAAGAGACAATTGAAAATAGAAGATGGGTTGTATTTAGATGTTCATCAAGTTTTCAAAGCCGTCCGTGAAGTTCACTATAGGGTTAGTGGCGGTTATGCTGTTGTTGGAATGATTAATGGCTACGGATTGTTTGCATTTCGAGATCCTAATGGAATAAGACCTCTTGTTTTTGGTAAGTGTGAGCATGAAGATGGAAATACTGAATGGGCAGTTGCATCAGAAAGTGTCGCTTTAGACACACTTGGCTTTGAAGTAGTTAGGGATGTAGCTCCTGGTGAATGTATTTTTATTTCAGTTAGTGGAGAAATTTTTGAATTGCAGTGCCATTCCAGCCCAAAAATGCAGTCATGTATTTTTGAGTACGTTTACTTCGCCCGTCCTGATTCAGTAATCGATGGTATGTCTGTTCATCAAGCTAGGTTGAATATGGGCGATTCACTTGCTGATAAAATAATGAAATTAATGCCAGATCATGATATAGATGTGGTAATGCCAATTCCAGATAGTGGCCGTTATGCTGCAATTCAAACAGCCGCTAAACTTGAAGTACAATTTAGGGAGGGTTTTGTCAAGAACCGTTACGTTGGAAGAACTTTCATTATGCCAGGCCAAGCACAAAGACAGGATTCTGTACGTAAGAAATTAAATCCATTGGTCAGTGAATTTGAAGGCAAAACCGTGTTATTAGTTGATGACTCTATTGTAAGGGGTAATACATCCAGAAAAATAGTTGAAATGGCTCGCGAAGTTGGTGCAAAGAAAGTTTACTTTGCATCTTCAGCCCCCCCGTTACTCCATCCTAACGTCTACGGGATTGACATGCCGGCTCGTTCGGAATATATTGCCCACGGCCAGTCTATTGATGAAATTGGTAAGGCAATAGGTGCTGATTATTTGTTTTATCAGGATTTAGACGATTTAATTCGTGCTTGTACAAATATAGGGGAAAAGGGGAGAGTTTTCGATGTATCTTGCTTTACAGGTGATTATTGTACGGGCGATGTTAGTGATGAATACCTAGCAATGCTTGAATCACAGCGTAATGATGCTGCGAAAAATAATTCAGAATCTAAAGAACCTGAAGAAATTGACTCCATTGATATCCACAATGAAGATTAACGTGAATATGTGGGCCATAGTTAGGAGTTGACTTGTGTGCGTTGGATTTTGAGGATGGGTGAAGTCTTGCTCAAGTCTAGACCTGTAAGGCGTTTTATGAGAAAAGCGCTGGAAAAACACATTATTGCACAAGTGGAGGTTCGGGGTGCGAAAGTAAAAATTCGCCCATGGCAAGGAATGCTATTTCTTGATTTAATTGAAGGTGATTCAGAGGTTGTTGAAGATGCATTGCGCCATTCATTTGGTTTAATCTCTGCTGATCCGATTAGTTCTGTTGATGTTGATCCTGCTATTGTGGCAGCATCAGTAATTTCTAATGCACCTAAAGAAGAAGGTGCGACCTTTGCTGTTCAATGTAAACGTCATGGGCAAAAAGGTGAATGGGGTAGCCAATCATTTGCAGGCGCTGTTGGTGCAGAAATTTTAGCCTTAGCCCCACATTTAAAAGTAAACTTAGGCAATCCCCAATGGCCTGTTAGGATTGCTTTAATGCCTGATGAAGTAGGCATATTGGGGGAGAAAATCATCTGCCCTGGTGGATTACCGACAGGGGTGCAGGGTACAGTCCATACTGATATCCAGAATGAAAGAGATTTCCTTGCTTCATGGTTAGTAATGAGGCGTGGTTGCCGCCTCTCATTGTCTTCTGAAACAAACACTGAATTTATGGATGTTATAACTTGTTGGGACCCCTATCATTTAGAGGAAAAATGGCGCCAAAAACTTGCTACTGCTCCAGGTCCGGGGCATATAGGTGAAATATGGGCAGTTGTTGGTGATAGCCTAATTAGTTTTGACAATTTAGAGAGCAAGGTCCCAATTGCTAATCTAGAACCACTAGTTGGTTGGTCTGATGATTCATTAGAAATTTTGCGTCAAAGAGCTGGCATTGTCAAGCGATAGCATGAAAGCAAGGCCTCTGTCTCTAGGTAGTGATAGTGATGCCACTTACCATCGACCCGGCCAACATAATTCACCCTAATTCTACAGTTACAGCTGCAGAAATTTCATTAGATGGCAAGTTCTTAATATGGTCTGAAGAGAATGGCGATTTGAAAATTTGTGAACCTGATGGCGGAAGTATATCTGAATCTCAAAATATTGAAGGCGGAGTCTCAAATCTTGTAATTTGTCCCGATGGCATGGTAATTGTTGGTAGTCATTCTGGTGATTTACATGGCCATGAGAGTCTTGGGGGTCACCGTTGGAGCCATCATTTGGGTGGCGGTTGTGATCATTTAGCAGTTTCACCAACAGGTGATTTGATTGCTGTAATTGATGGTGCTCGCGTACTCCATATGCTTACATCCGTAGGTACTTTGTTAACTAATTTTGAAGCAGGAGAATTAATCCTTTTAGCAGTAGATTCTCGTGGTGATTCTGCTGCAGTTGCAGATGATGTTGGTAATGTAACTGTAATTGGACGAGATGGAAATGTGCGTTTCACTAGGCCTGCACGTGGAGAAACTGGTGAGAGGGTTACTGCAATATCTTATCTTGCTGATGGACATTTATGTATTGCGAGAGAAGCACTTGATGTTACAATAGGTGATGAGGAAGAAATTGTGATTGAATGGTGGACTCCTATGGGTGAGGAAGTTCATAGGATGCCTATCTCCCAGAGGTGCGAGGTTCTCTGTTCTACTGAACATGGAGTTATATGTGGTATGTTTGATGGTGAAGTTATTCAATTTGATTCTAATTTGAATAAAAAATCACTTTTTAAGTCACCTTTCAGCATTCATGATTTGGTAGTTTGCGGCGATTCTATCCTTGTTGCATCTTGGTTTCATGTACATATGATTGATAGAACTGGTGAAGAAAAATGGCAGGTTGAACATACTGGTTTAACAGAGATGGTTAGAGCAACCAAGGACGGCTCATTGATATTGGTTGCAGGAGATAATCAAAATGATTACACCAGAGAAAACCAAATTCTTATTTTAGATTCAAATTCAAAACCTTACTTAATGCAATCAGGGGTTGATATAGATGCAGATTTGGTTGAATTTGAGGAAAACATACAACCTCAAGATGCTGATAATACTGCCGAAACTCTGTACGGAGGTGGGGAAGATTACTCCGATCTATTGACTGAATCAGAGGTTGCACAATTATCAGGAGGGGGTGTATCTCAAGTTGGGTCTGATGATTTGATGGGATTACTTGAGGCAGAAATAACTCTTACAGATGAAACAGTTCAAGAAGAATTTGATTTTGAATCTGCACTTGCAGATGAATCAGGAAGAATCAACTCGCCACCTGTTGCTGATGCAGGGGATGATCAAATTGTAGATGCTGATGATTCAGGTACAATAGTTGTAACACTTGATGGCAGTCGTTCATTTGACGAAGATGGAGAAATAGTATCGCATATTTGGATGGATAGTAGTAACAGAGTGATTGGTGAGGCTCCNATTATCAAAGTAAAAATNCCAAAAGGCAATCATACATTCACATTAACTGTAACTGATAATGACAGGGCTAGTACNTCTGATGCAGTAACTGTTCAGGTAAGATAATTTTCATTTNACTAAAGTGTGAATGTCATTGGCTGTCTAGCAACTTCCCAACCCATTGCTCGTACCTTTGCAGTCTCAGCAGACGATTCATCAAGAAGTGGGTTTGTGTGATTAAAGTGGAAGAATATAATTCGTGGGTCGCTAGGGGCCCTTCTGCCAAGTAGTTCAAGAGTTTCTTCAACCACGGGGTGCCCAATATTTCTAGCATTGCCGTCTAACTCATCGCCCGACCAAAAAGTTGCATCAAGAAGTACAATATCAACAAATAGTGATTGGAACCAAGACCTGGGGTCTTTTTGTGAATACAAAGAGAGTGTCTCATCCCAAGAGTCATGGTCGGGCAAAAAAAGCAATTTTGTAGAATTAGTGTTTATCAAAAATGCGAAAGTATCAGTTAATTCATCTCTGTGTGGCACGCGTAATGGGGTTATCGAAAAACCGGGGCCTAGTTGTATTTCTTTTCCATCTATGAATGGCATAGGAATCAGGTGCCCGTTAGTGAATAAATGGGATAAATTGGGTGATTCATTGATTAGTTGAATCATTGATTCAGAAGCGTATAGGGGAATTTCTTTTACCCCCCAAGCTTCAGGACCAAATTGTAATAATCCATCAATATGTCCTAAGTGAGAGTGAGTAATCCATAGTGAATCTATTCTATTTAACTGACCTCCATCAGAATTAGACCAGATTCGTAACTGGTCACTTAAGGTACGACTTGCTTCAAATAGATGGCGGCTACCATCTACTGCTGTAAATCCAAGTGCCACTGGATTTCTATGCCTAGTGGGTCCACCAAATTGATTCATACAACATGATTCAATGCAACCTGCTTGGGGAACTCCTCCATCTTGAGCGATGCCAAGCAGTGTTGCCACAGACTTCACCATGTAGGGTCGTTAGGGCTCCACCACATGATGTATTCTGTGGTTATACTAGTTTTCAACTATTATCTGAGGAAAAGTGGATAAAAGGGGGGCATGGGGCGAAGCGATTAGGGATAGTCATGAGCGAACTAGAAAAGGTAGTTGTGGAACCCGAATTTGAGCATACCTCTACAGTTATTTGGTTACATGGATTAGGTGCTTCTGGTAATGATTTTGAACCGATTGTCCCAATGCTAGAATGCCCTAATACTAGGTTTGTTTTTCCTCATGCTCCAGAAATGCCTGTGACAATAAATATGGGGATGGTGATGCCTGCTTGGTATGATATCAAAACACTTGATTGGAGTTCTCAAGATAGGGAAGATGAAACTTCAATCAGAAAGAACGCTGAACTTGTTGTAGATTTGCTAAAGGAAGAGCATGATAGAGGAATCCCGTACGATAGAATAGTACTAGCAGGTTTTTCGCAAGGAGGTGCTTTAGCACTGCATGTAGGCGTTCGCTACCCTCATACTTTAGCAGGAATGATGATTTTATCAGCGTATCAAATTCTTTCTGATTGTTATGATGATGAAGCTGAAAAAGCAAATAAATCTACACCAATATTATTCTGTCATGGTGTATATGATGACATGGTTCCTGTAATGATGGGTAGGGCGGCGTTAGATGCAATGGTAATGGCAGGGAACCCATGTGAATGGAATGGATACAAGATGTCTCATGAAGTAAATATGGAAGAATTATTTAGGATTAAAGAATGGTTACAAGATGCTTTGATATAATTAACGATGTTTATTGGGTAATATGGATAAAGAGAACACCTTGGGCAAGTCATGGAGATGCGCGGCACGGTAAGTAGAGGCTTGGGCCGCGCTCATATTTTTATGGCTCAAACCCATTATCAAGAACAATTCAAGAAAGTGTTAGGAGTTACAGCGTGGCCAGGTACTTTGAATTTGAAAGTTAGAGATAAATCATTTATCAATTATTTAGCCTTACGTGAACGTTCAGGAGTAGAAACATCTGGATTGTCAGAAAATTTAATTTTAGAGTCTAGAGAAATAGATACTTCCAAGATTGTTTTCCATCGCATTCAAGGCTTTGAGAGGGAAGGTCGTTCATTTGGGGGTGCTACAGCAATTATTGCTACCATTAACCACATTGATGGAATTGATCAATTATCTAGTCAATGTGCTATTTTGATTCCAGATTTAACTCGTCATAAAGACGTTGTAGAGATTATTTCACCCATTTTTCTTAGGGAACAATATGATTTAGTTGATGGCGATGAACTAAGTATTAATTATTAGATATAATCAATCCAACTTTCTATCATCAACTTTTTTTGCTCTAGTTGAGTAATTTCACACCACAATTCATATTTCCTTTCATCAAGGTTATTGGGTGGTTTGGTAATGGATTCAAAAAGTTCGGGTATTTTTTGTTCAATTGAAAGATTATCGTAAGTAATCTCCCAAAGAGTTAGCCATCTTGCAGAACCAAGGCCATATGATGGTGGTTTTTGTCCCTTAGCTAATGATTCTGATATCTCAGAAAGTGTACAATTTCCTTGTGCTACATTTGCTAGTGTCCAAGCTATTCTACGAATTTGATTCCAAAGAAATGATCGTGCTGCAACTTCAAATCCTACAAGTCTTCCATCAATTTTCCATGGTTTACACCATTCTATTGTCCGTACTGGGTTTCGGTCTTCAGGGCGACTGAATCCTGTGAAATCATGTGTTCCTTCGAACAATTTCATGGCTTGAATTACCTTAATTTCATCATAATCATTTACAAAAGGCCTCATACTTTCCAATCTATACTTGTATGTCCTTCGTAAAGCAAAACGGGGATTAAAATCCAAACTTGTTTCCTCTGCGGCTAGAATTATTGCATCAGATAGGTTGTCATTAATCGCTCTACAAAAACCCGCTTCTTTCATGCTTAACCATGCATTTTTTGGTATTTTACAAAAACCAATATTCATTCTAGCATTTACGCCAGCATCTGTTCTACTAGCTAGCTTGAAAATAGGATTCGGGCCAGCAAATTTTGCCTTCCTCAGGGCGAATTGTAGATCTTTTTGTACAGTTCTTACTTCAGGTTGCACTTGGCTACCGTGAAAAGCATCGCCAATGTATCCAATTGCAAATGCGATTCCCACCAAAGTGGTCATTTGCCTCACTCTTTTTTGGTCAATAATTCTGCGGCATCGTCAGGTGAATAACCCAATCCACCTACAGACCAAATTAGTGCTTGCTGTAGCCAAGGTTGAACCATTGGGTTAGCCTTTTCGGGGTCAATTACTTCAATGGTATCCACAATATTTCTTGCAGCCATGTATAGGACATCATCTACAGGTATATCAGCAATTTCGAGGCGCCTAGCATAGCGTTGAAATTCTTTAACCGCAATAGGAACCCTTCTACATTCTAAAGCAAAACTAGCAAAATCAGCGATATATTCGTCTTTTTCTTCATCAAGTTCCATTGCTTTCTTGTAATGCATCATGATTTTACCACCAGGGATGACATCATCCTGTGCTTCCATGTTTAGCATGTTTGAAAATTCTGCATAAGTATGGTGTAAATCAGCTATGCCAGCATTACCCTTTATTTTTTCTTCAAGGTCTGCCACAGCACCTTCTAAATTTCCATCTCTGAACATTTCAATTGCATCTTTCATCAGTTCTTCACTCATCATAAACCCTCTCGTTATTTCGTGGTGTTCGCTACTCATCTATGAATCAAACGCTTTACAATAAGAACAAATTAACCTAGATTCATATCAGCATCTAGGTCATCTAATGAACCATTTGAATCCACCGGCGCTTCTTGTACTTCTTGAACTGGTGCAGGTTGCGCCGCTTCAGGTGTGTTCTCTTCAATACCCTTACCATGTCTTTGATCAACAGATGTCATTCTAATTTTTTCCTTTAATTCGTTAATTAGGTTGTAAATCTCTTGAGGTTTTCTAATTCCATAAAGGCAATCTTCTGGTTCGGATGTATTCATCTCTTCCCTAGTTCTTTGCAATTTAATAACAAAGAATAAAGCACGAAAAACCTTCTTCATGAATCCAATATCTTCTGCAGCAGCTGAAGCAGCATCTGCAACTCCTGCACCTACTGCAGTTGATGCAGTTTTTGTGCTAACTCCAAATCCACTTCCTGTCAACACGTTAACAGTTCCAAAACCTAATATTCTACCATACCAAGGTTGATTGAGTTTCAAATTATCTATGTCCAGTAATGTGATGTTGTGCATTGTTTGGGTTAACATGAAATTTTTCTTTAGGTATAGGGCTCTATTGGAGAACCCGTAGCTAAATGAACGTTTATAGTAAGTAATTAATACAGCTAGAGTTGAAGAATACACCACTCCTAAAATTATGTACCATTTATCATTCCAATCAAAGGGGATTACTCCGTCAAATTCACCTCCAAACCATCCAGATATAGTGGAAATAAAATTGTCTAAGACGAATAATCCTGGTGTGAAAGTAACTAATAGCAAAGAAAGAGTAAACCAAGATCCACTCGATGACCAATTCATAAACCGGTTAAACCAAGTTAGAATTAGCATCATGAAAAAAAAA
>PBXQ01000027.1 GCA_002727675.1 Thermoplasmata archaeon
AGATGATGGAGATGACATGATGTTTAATCCAACACAATGGTCTGACCGAGACGGAGATGGATATGGCGATAATGCAACAGGCACGATGGCCGACGCATTCCCTGCCGATGGTACACAGTGGAACGATACTGACGGAGATAATCATGGTGACAATCCCTATGGGTCGGAAGGTGATTGGTTCCCTAATGACCCCGAACGCTGGGCTGATTCAGACCGTGATGGTGTAGCTGATGAAGACGATGCATTCGTCAATGATCCGACACAATGGAATGATACTGATGGAGATGGTCATGGGGATGAGATTGTGGGCAACCAAGGTGATGCATTTCCTAATGACTCCAATGAATGGCAAGATTCAGATTCAGATGGGGTTGGTAACAATGCTGATGCCTTCCCCTTTGACCCAACCCAACAAACCGATTCCGATGGGGATGGTTTTGGTGACAATCCACTTGGTTCTAGGGCTGATAAGTTCCCACAAGAATCTTCCCAATGGTCGGACATTGACGGCGATGGTTACGGGGATAATGTGAGTGGAAACAATTCTGATGTATTCATTACTGATGCAACTCAGTGGTCCGATAGGGATGGCGATGGATATGGAGACAACCTCTTTGGTAACGGCGCAGATTTGTTTCCTGATGAAGAGACTCAATGGGCCGACCAAGATGGAGATGGATTGGGTGATAATCCAGAAGGAAATAACCCTGACCCTTATCTATTTGACTTTGACAATGATGGCTACAATGACAGCATTGACATCTTGCCTAAGTTTGCCAGTCCTGGGGATTTAGACAATGATGGCTGCTTAGACGAGGTTGACTTATTTCCTACAGATTATCTTGAGTGTTTGGATAACGATGGTGATGGAGATGGAGACAATGCAGATACTGATGATGATAATGATGGATGGACTGATATTGATGAGGTTCGCCTTGATACAGACCCATTAGATCCATTAGATTATCCAGTTGAAGCATTCCAATTCATAATCCCTGGAACAAAGATTGGCCTAGATGGTTGGGATTTCATTGGAATATTTGTCGGTATCCCCTTATTTTCTTGGCTCGCTTTTGGATTAATTACTCGTAATTCTCGCTGCCAAAAATTTGAGAGAATGATGAATGAGGCTAGAAATAAGGAAGAATTGGAAGAGATAGCTTTGAAAACAGAATTTGCCTTAATTATCCGTTTATTGGGGCCTCATCAAGGAATCAGGCTAGAAAGAATACGTGTAAAAATGTCAGATTTATTTGAAAGTGGAGATTTATCTCCTAATGATAAACATATTGAAGTCGAAGAAAATGTTTCTGATTTTGAATTTAATGGCGGCCCAAATTTACCACCTGCTGCAATTGTCGCAGAAGGAATGGCTGATGGTTCAGTTCCAGAATCTGTTTCTCAACCGGATGTAAGGGCTGTTGGAATTGTAGGTCAGGATGGTTATGAATGGTTGCGACAAGGCGGTGCAACTTGGTACCGTCCTGCTAACTCTAGTCTAGATTGGAAGCAATGGAATAATTGAACAAACTAAACTTGTCCTAAAAGTTGTTCAAGTGCTGTTAAAACTTGGAGAATCAAAACACCATATTCCATTGGAATATTTGGATCTTCAGACAACTCTTCCAATTTGTTTTGAGCCATTGCAATTCTAACATCCATGTCTTTGGATTTGTTTAGTAGCCATTTATCCACAGCTTCTTTTGCTCCGGCGCGAATATTTCTAGGTACTTTGGAATCATCTAACTGTAGAATTACAGTTGAAATCTGTTCGAGTTGCGTTTCTATGGCCATTTGATAACGCCTCCAAAAGCATGCTTACGGTCAATGCGAACCGCGCCCCCTTTATGTCTCTTATCTGTGGCAGAGCCTGAACAGCATGGTATCGCCAGATCAAATTCTCACTTATTCGCGTGTGGTTACTTTGGTTCTTTGTCTAGCAGGTGCAACGTATTTGGATTTGAAGATTCGTCGTGTCCCAAATGATTGGTGGATTTCTTGGGCCAAGCCAGCATTATTTGTTCTCTGTTTGGAATTATGGATTTTGGAGGCTGATTGGACTATTTGGTTAACCGCTTCAGCAATGGTGGCATATGCATCAACAGCAGTGATTGGCCGCCCAACTGTTAAGGACATCCGAGCAGGTAATCCGGAGGATATCATTGTAGGGACTTGGTATCTGATCTCAATAATAGGAGTCATTGGCGGTATAATGAGACATCTCACTCCACTAATGGATGGAATTGGATTTGGCTCATTAGTAAGTTGTAATTATTGTTCTAGTGCTGCTGAAATTAATTTGGCATATCTTTGGGGTCAAATGGTTTTGATTGGATTTGTTTTACTTTTCTTTGAAATCTGTTATCAGTTACGCATGTTACACGGCGGCGCTGATGCAAAAGCGATGATGTTTGTAGCACTATGTCTGCCTGGGTGGGGGATTCTTCCTCCTTCTGAAAGTGCCCTCATGCCTCCTGCTCTTTCATTATTAATTTGGGGTGCTCTAGCTTTTCTAGTATTGCCTCTATATGTTTTAGCTCAAAATGCTAAGTCTGGAGATATAGGAAATTTGAGAATGTCTTGGCACGCTCGTAAAGTACCATTAGATTCAATCCCTGGAAAACATGTTTGGTTATTGGATGAAGTGATGGAGGGGCCGGATGGCGAGAAAAAAATAATCACCAAAATGAGGCCTAAGAGAGGTAGTCGTAGCGATTTATCGTTAGATGATGTTTTAGAGGAACTCTCTGAGATGGGTGTTGAAAAGGCTTGGGTTACTGAAAAATATCCATTCATGGCTTTCCTAATGATTGGTTTATTGCCAATGTTATTACTTGGTGACCCTGTCCTATTATTGCTAAATTTGGTGGGGTTACCATAATCATATAATTGATGGTCTAAGGCATGTTCGCAAAGTATGGGTGTAAGGATGAAGCGGGTCAATAATTTGTCCGATTCTGATGAAGCCCTAACTGCTGTAATTGAATTTCTAACTGCATTTGTACTATTTCTTATTATTTCAACAGCATTCTTTTCTCTAGCAGGCATTCAACTTGGACCTAATCATCCAAAATCAGACCAATTAGATGATTATGCATTGCAAAGTTTGCAAAAATTGACTGATGATTCGGGTTGGTATATTCCTGTAGATGAATATGGTGAAAGAGATATTGAAAATGGGACAGCAGATTGGCACTTATTCAATGCTACTGAATTGCTTTTGGGGTCTGTTCAAGCAGGAATTGCTGGAGACTTTGGTCGCCTCGATGAGTCTCGCCTTAATGGTATTTCCAATATCACTCAAGATCAATTTATTCGTGGTTTAGGTTTGCCTGAATGGAGTAGTATCAATTTNACAATTCGCATAATTGAAAGTCCTAATNCTTCAAGAGTTGGAGAACTTTTATTTCAAGACGGGGCTAGTCGTAGTGGTGTATCAAATAGCGCTTTAGCACATCGTTTAATGGTGTTAGGGGATGAAGTTGTGGAAGTAATTTTTGAAGTTCACGATGCAGGGAGAACTCCTGCCAACTTAGTGATCTCTGAATTCATGGCTGAAGCTGAATTAGGCTTTCCTGAATGGGTGGAGATAGAAAATAGGGATGGCTTTGCTGCCAATATTACTGGCTGGGGGCTTTCGCGTTCTTCAGGTGGGGGTTTGCACACGCTGATTGGAGATGGTGCGTTAGCAGGGGGNGCGACTCTAATTTGTTCAGGGAAACCAAATTTACAGGAGAATTTNGGTTCTGAAGTAGTTCTTGATCTTGGCATGTCGGGCGTTCTTGGTCGTGGGGCTGTAGATGGCCTAAACAAATTCAGTGACACATTAAGTTTAACTTGGACTTATCCTGGAAAAGCACAGACCCATACCACTATGGAAATCTATTGGGATTCAGATTGGGATATTGATGACGATATTGCCTTAGAATGGAATGGTGGGGATGTTTCTAATTCGTCTAGTTGGGATAGATACACANGTGGTACTCCGGGTTTGAATTGAGAAATTCTAAATCTTATTTTTCACTTATTCGCCAATTATGCCTTGGTGTATTTTTCACGCCTAAAGGCGTGTATTCTTAGCGACGAGTTATTAGTGTGTGTCGGNCGCTGGATAATCGTTAGCCATGCTAGGGGCGCCGCAGTATACTCGTGACCGCTGTATTACAGGCATCCATGGTTTAGATGAAATCACCCGCGGNGGTATACCATATGGTGCAACAGTCCTAGTGGGTGGGACGTGTGGTTCGGGTAAGACTACGCTGACAATGGAATTCTTAGTTCANGGGGCTCAAAGAGGTGAGGCTTGTGCCTATTTTGCAGCCACAGAGCCTTCTGTGAAATTGCTAGAGAACATCAGACAATACACATTTTTTGATATGGATATGGTGGATAAAGGACTAATCAATGTGTTTGACATGGATGTGTTGTATTCGTGGCTTGGGTTGACAAAAGCAACTTTCGATAGAGATGATATCAATTCACTTGTAAAAGCAATCACAGATATTGTCAACACAATTGGTGTTACTCGTTTAGTAATTGATTCAGTAACCACTCTTTGTTACAAAATTCCTAATGACCAATTGATTCGTGATTTTTTGTTTACTCTTGGAAAAACCCTAGCAACCCAAGGTTGTACCTCTTTCCTTGTGGCTGAGATTACATCCGCCGGTGCTAAAGCTCACTGGTCATCTTTTGGTGTTGAAGAAGCAATATTAGACGGAATCATGGTTATGGGNGATATAGATAGAATGGGGCACTTGCTGAGATTTTTGCAAGTTGTTAAAATGAGGGGGACAGATCATTCCCGGGCTAAATATGCAATTGAGTTAACTCCTATGGGTGTAATGATGACTCCCATGCTAAAGTGGGGGGTTGATGCTGAATGATTGAACTAGACCAGAGAATTGCAGAGCAATTAACTGAGATAACTCTCAATTCGTCCTTACAAGTTCGTTGCGGGTCTAGCAATTCCTTTTTGGTCACTGCTTCATTGATTGAGCCATTAATTAATGAATTTCAAATGGGTGGAGTTTACATTTCTGCCAGCCGACCTGCNCCTGAATTGATTTCTACTCTTAGNGAAATTGGAGTTCCAGTTGAAAATATACAATTTGTAGATTGTGTCTCATCTGCTTTACTAGGTGGTACAGAGAATCCATATACAAATATCTCATATATTGATAGTCCAATTATGTTAGAAAGTATTCTATTGAGGACGTTATACCATCTTAGGCAAATGCCTACAGAACAAAATTTTGTAATNTTAGATTCAGTCAATGCCCTGGCAATTTATAATGAAGAAAGAATGTTAGCAGAATACCTTCACACTTTCATTAATACCTTCCGTGCTCGNGATATTTTGAGTGGTGTAGTCACAGTACCTGATCAGACACCACCTAGCGTTCTAGCAAATCTTGACCTATATTGTACCGACCTAGTTGATCGTGGCCAAGTGGTGATTTCCTGAGGTGAATAAATGGCAAGAAAGATTGATTTCGATTCAGATGACGTTGAATTCTTCGGCGCTCGTGCTAGTATAGGTTCACCAAAATTCGATAGAATGATGAATGGAGGAATTCCCCGCGGTTTCACAATTCTTTGTATCGGTGAACCTGGAGGTGGTATGGATTTGTTCATGAAACAATTCACTTCAGTAGCAGAAGACCCTGAGAACACAATATTAATCTCAACAGCAGAAAGCCAAAATGAGATTTTACAAATTTTCCGTCGTTATGGGTGGCCTTTAGATTTGAAAGTTAGGACTATTGGTGAAGAATACAATGAGCAAGTACTTGAGAAGGATTTGGAGGCGAGTCGTTTCCGTCTTGAAGGTTTTTCAATGCAAGATATTCAGAGGTTAGCTCAAACGAGATTTGTAGAAGATGATAGTACCGATTACCTTACTTCTTTTGCTAGTCAAATCACTTCACTTGGGCCATTCTTCCGTTGTGCAGTNGATAATTTGGATTTCTTCTTTCAAAGAAATGAGCCAAGTAGGGTAATATCAATGATACGAATTATGCAAGCACACACTCAATTGAATAGAGGAGTTCTAGTTCTTTCAACTTCTAGTGGTTCAATCCCAGAAAGTGTGCAGAGAGAGTTGGCTTTGATTAGTGACATTGTNTTTGATTTTGAAGTCAAAATGATTGCTAATACTTTTGAAACTAGGATGGTTGTTAGGAAATTCAGAAATGCACCTGAGAACCTACGAGTTTACACCTACAGAGTGACTAAAGAAGAAGGAATCACTCCAGAAACAGTTGACAGAGTTGCCTGAGGTTATATTATGAGTGGGCGAAGAAGGAGTCTTGTTGCTCAAAATGAGGCGGTTTCCCCAGTAATTGCAACTATTCTTTTACTTGCAATTACCGTGTTGCTAACTAGTGCTGTTTACATGATGATTTCCTCAAGTGTCCAAGCTCCAAACAAAGGAGTTCCTGTTGGTAAAGGCAGTGTGAGGATGCTAGATAATGGATTTCAAGTGGTGACAATTAGTGAAATGAATGCACAAGTTGAGACATTCAAATGCAAGTTTCAATTAGTTCCTCCTTTAGGTTCTAATTTAAGTACAATTTCAGGTTATACTTCCGATTCCAGTGTTTATGGTGTTTCAGGACAAAATGTTTCATTTCAAGATAGAGATGCGGGTTTTACTGTTAATACTGGAGATTATTTTGTAATCGATGCTGCTACATTAGGCAGCGATAGTGGGGACTGGGAATTTAGATTAATTTTTGAGGGTTCAGGTGGCAGGAGTAATGGCGAAATTTTTGCCGTAACTTTGCCGGCATCAATATGAATTCTTCCAAAGGACTTGAATGTAATCAACCTTAGGCTTATTTGGGGAACATGTCACGATTAGAGAATTGGGGACCTTGGCAATCTCCTGAAGGAAGTAAAGCAAAGGGCGGTTCTGTTAAAATTTCAGAACAGTTTATTCCTAACTCTTTGGATTGGGTTCTTCCTCCATCAAAGAGTCACATGATCCGCTGGCTTTTGCTTGCTGCTCAAGGAAATAAACCAGTAACTCTGAAATTTTTAGGTAGCCCTGGTGAAGATGTTCTTTCTATGGCAAGATGTCTAGTTCAACTAGATGTAGAAATAAATATTGAAGATGAATTTTGGACGGTATTTGGCGTTGGTCCTGATGGATTTAAGCGGCCAGTATCGGTACTAAATTGCGGTAATTCAGGCACTGCACTTCGTTTATTGACTATTGCTGCTGCTCGTCTTTCTCACCCAGTAATGTTGGATGGGGATAGAACGCTGAGAAAACGTCATTCTGAAACCCTACTTAATGTAATAGAATATTTAGGGGCAGAAGTTAGCCATGGTGCTGGTTTAGAATCATTGCCTTATCTTGTAAAAGGTCCACTGAAACCAGGTGAAGTTACCATTGATGTGAATCGTTCTAGTCAGCCACTTTCTTCATTACTACTCTCAATGCCTGCTTTAGAAGGTCCTATACGTGTAAATCTAGCAGGCGAAGGTGTCTCACGTAGACATGCTAAATTATCCTTTGAATTAGCACAAAAGACAGGTTCTGAAAATGAAATAGACTGGCGACCTCATATTAATTTAAAACCGTGGAATGTTGAATGCCCAGACCTCATCGAAATTCCCTCAGATAGAAGTTTGGAATCATTTGCGATTCTTTTTGGTTTAGTTCATAATGTAGAAATTAATGTCATGAACCGGCCGTCAGATGAAGATTCACTTGGTGCAGANATTCTCAANTTATTGGATGAGGCAGANTCNCCTATTGAAATTGATTTAAGGGATGCAAATGATTTGTTACCACCATTAGCTGCTATTCTTGCTCTTGGGNTTGGAGGGGATATAATNGGGGCNNCTCATGCAAGATTTAAGGAATCNAATAGAATTGAGAAAACAGTTGAATTACTAGCCANTTTTGGCATCATTGCTNATGCTANTGAAGGNGGNGTGTCAGTAAATGGGGGTCAAAACATNTCATGTCCTAGTAGTATTGTAAATACTCATGGTGATCACCGTCTTTGGATGACTGCAGCNTGCTTGGCTAGNAAGGTTGGAGCAACCTTNANCCANCCNAATTGTTTTTCAGTTTCGGACCCAGATTTTTATACAAAAATAATTCATTCGNGTTGAGGGTTGAAAATTGTTCAACCCCTCTATACATTTTCAAGGAGATTTACCATGAGATTAATTAGATTCATTAGGTTCATGCGTCAAATTCTTCGCGATAAGCCCGCAGATTTGGAATGGATTGAGAAACAAGGATTATTGGCAGTTAAATTAGCACAGATTTTCGCATTACGTCCTGACATTCTTGGTTCTGAAAAATGCCTACAGTTACAGAAACTTTACCAACATGCTGTAACAATCCCTTCCGAGGATGTGCAATTAATTATCGATGACAAATCTCCAAAAGGATTCAAGAAAAGGGTTATTGAAATGGAAATGGAACCTTTCGCATCAGCTTCAGTAGGGCAAGTACATATTGGGAAATTAGATACTGGTGAAAAGGTCGCAATTAAAGTAATTAAGTCAGATTTTGAGCAAGCGTTCAAGAGAGATATTAAGAGGATGAGAAAATGGCTTAGGTTTGGTTTAGTTTTTTCTCCACGTTTGCGGAAGGTTGGAAACCCAATTGCATTGCTTAAACATGTTGAGGATTATACGTTGAGAGAGTTAGATTTGAGGAATGAAATTAAGGGACAATTAGAACTGAATGAAATTAAAAAATCTCTAAACGATAAGTTTCCCATGCCTATGCTGACCTTTCCTAATTATTGGGAAGAAATTTCTAATCAGCATATTTTGGTTTCTGAATTTATTGAAGGTAATACAATTAGGGAATTAATGGATAAAAAGGAGGTTTCTTGGGATCAATTATTACAACTTTTTAGGATTCATGGTGCTTATATGTTTGGAGTTGGAACATTTCATGGCGATTTACATCCGGGTAATTGTATTATTAATCAAGAAGGTAAATTTGTATTCATTGATAACGGCGCAATTTGTCATTCGCCAAAAAATATTTCAAAGTCACTTTTCAATTTCTTTTACAACTTATCCAATGGTAACAAAAAGCAATCATTTGAATCTTTGTTAAGTATCTCGGAACAAGGAAAAAACCCCAATTATGACAAATATTTCTCAGAAATGGATAATATATATCTTGATTTTGAGAACCGAAAAGCTGGTGAAGAGAGCCTAACGAAAATTATGATGAAAACAGTCCGTACAGCAGTCGTACATGCTAAGGCAGATTTTGGAGAAGAGGCCTTTCCAATCATTCGCTCACTAATGTATCTTGATGGAATAGTAATAACTTCTTATCCAAACATACAATTGATATCAGAAATGCGCCCATATCTAGAAGAGTTCCGTGTACTCCACTCTAGCAGCGAAGAAATCGATAATAATCAATTATAGGTGATGAAATGGATGAAAATAATATTCGTGATGTAGTAATCGTTGGCGCAGGCCCGGGAGGACTTGCTTCGGCATTATTATTGGCTCAATCAGGACTGAAGGTTACTATAGTTGAGAAAGAAAATATGGTTGGTGGCAGAACAAGATTAATTGAAAAAGATGGTTTTAAATTTGACACTGGTCCAACATTTTTTCACTTTCCCGAAGTCACAGAAGATATTTTTCAAGCAATTGGTAAAGATGCTCATAAGGAATTAGGATTGGTACGATTAGATCCTAGTTATAGGCTAGTTTTTGGGCAAGGTGGCTCAATAGATGTTACTTCTGATATTGAGGAAATGACTCAAAGGGTAAAGGAATTATCTGGTGAAAGAGATGCAAAAGGATTCGAGCGTTATATATCTGAAAACAGAATAAAACTGGAACGTTCTAGAAATTGTTTGAATACTCCTTGGAGAAGTCCTTTGGATTTGGCTAGCAAAAGAGCAATTAGAGTTTCAAAGGTGCTTAAACCTTGGAGAAGTGTTGCTGGCGATTTAAACAGGCTATTCAAGGATGAAAGGTTACATCTTGCCATGTCTTTTCAAACAAAATATCTTGGGATGAGTCCTTTTCAAGCACCCAGTCTATTTACTATCTTAGCTTATTTAGAATATGAGCATGGAATTTTTCATGTCATGGGAGGCTTAGGAAATTTCACAAAAAGAATGTCTGAAATTGCACAGGAAATGGGTGTTGAGATTTTGTTAAATCATTCTGTAGATGAGGTGTTGTTCAAAGGTAATACTGCAGTTGGAGTTAAGGTTAATAATGATTCAATATATGCTAAAAATATTGTTATTAATGCAGATTTTGCAAATGCAATGACTAAATTAATTCCTAATGAGAAACGTAAGAAGTGGTCTGACAAAAGGCTGTCCAAGAAGAGTTATTCATGTTCAACATTTATGATGTATTTAGGCTTAAATAAAAAGTATGAACAACCACATCATCAAATTTATGCCTCTGCAAATTATAAAGAAAATTTAGATGATGTTGTAAATCATAAAATTACTTGGAATGACCCTTCAATTTATGTTCAAAATGCTTGTGTTACAGATCCCAATCTAGCACCTGATGGTTGCTCAACTCTATATGTTCTAGTTCCGGTTTCAAATGTTCATGATAACATTAAATGGGATGAAAACAAAGAGAAATACCGTGATATAATTATTTCTCAATTGTCTAAATTAGGTTATGAAGATGTCGAAAACCACATTGTTTCTGAAACAATAATTACTCCTGATGATTGGGTTAATAGTGGAATTTATCGGGGTGCTGTGTTTAATCTAGCTCATGGATTAAATCAAATGTTGTGGCGAAGGCCACAAAATAAAATGAAAGAATANCAAAATCTGTTCCTAGTNGGTGGCGGNACACACCCTGGNAGTGGTTTACCTACAATTTTAGAGAGTGCTAAAATCAGTAGCAAATTAATTTGTGCNGAGATGGGCCTAAATCCAAATTGGAATGGCGTTGATACTTGGTTTTCTGATGTGAAATTACCGAAGCANCGNAGATGAATCAGCATTCATTATTTGATGAATAGTTCATCTTTACTTTCCTAATGCCCATCGCCATCATAGCAATATCCATTTTTTTCACTAAGCCTAATTGTAACTTTCTTTCTATAATCAAACCTTCTCTACGTTCAGCCTCAGCAAGAATTGCATCATAAACAACTAACATTAGTTCAGGTGCTCTCCTAGAATCTTGGTCTAATAATGGTATGATTTGAATTGCTATGTTTCTATATCCTCGTGCTCTTTCTAAATATTCGTCAAGAAAACAATTCCAAGAAACGGGATTATTGGATATTGAAGAAATGAAATTTAAGGGGTCAATTCCATGTTTAAGTAATTCCTCTTTGGGNAAATATAATCGCCCTCTATCTAGATCTTCATTGACATCACGAAGTATGTTTATCATTTGTAAAAATATACCCAATGCTTTTGCCTTTTCTNTAATGTCTTCATCCTTATATCCATAAATTTCGATTAGAGCAAATCCTACGGATGAAGCAACTTTATAGCAATAATCTTCCATTTCTTCCCATGTGTTATAGCCCGAATGAAATAGGTCTTCTTCCATGCCTGAAATTAGATTCATCAAATCCTCACTTTGAATTGGATATTGATTCATTACTTTCTTTATTGCAATAAAAATAGGTTCGTCAATTTGTTCTCCTTTTAGGGTNTTTTCAAAACATTTCTTGAACCANAGGAGGGANGCTAGCCTTTCTATTTTATTTTCCTCAACGCCTTCCAAGTCATACTTGTTAATGTTAATATTAGCCAAATCAATGTTTGGATTAAGCCAATCTCCATCGGCAATATCATCTACTCTTCTGCAGAAAGCATAGAGTGCATTTACTGCTCTTTTTTTCTTGAAAGGTAAACTATTAATTGAGCGTGAGAATGAAGTTGAAGAATTAATCACAACTTTTTCACAATAATTGAATGCCCTTTCTAATTGCAATTCAAACGATTCATCAGACGCGTTTGAAGCCAACATTAGATGCCAACGAAACGATAGAGTATTTTAACTAACGTGAGATTGTATATTTCATAATTAGATTTTGTTTATTTTATGTTCTCATTTAGCATTAATTTGTCATCAAAATTTTNCTTTATGTATTTCATCANAAGGGCAAAATAATTCCCTTACTACGTGCTCGCGTGTCCATGCGTTCGAGGGCGTTGCTACTGGGACTACTAATGTTCANATTTGCATTTTCAGGGTGCCTCAATAGCGATTCAGTTCCCAAAGATGTTGAAGAAGAAAACCTTCCTGAAGGTGTTTTCGTTACTGGTCCCGATGGTCTTGCCGTGGATGTTCCATTGTTGCCTTTGCAATTCAATTTCAGTGATGTTGGTGAAGATGGACCTGAACCCAGCATTGGTGTCACATCAAGTGGATGTATATTCTTCATAGCTCTTGAAAAAGTGATGCGATCATGTGATTTTGGTAAAACTTGGGAAGAAGTTCAGGGCCCTGAATGCTCGCCGACAACGAGTGATCCATATGGTTGGGTTGATCCGATTACAGATCGTATTTTCAACGTTCAAATGATTGGCTTAGAGACATCTTGGATTTGTTGGAGTGATGATGACGGTGAAACATGGCTTGGCAATCCTCATGATTCTGGGACGACACCAATAAATGACCACATAAAATTAGCAACAGGCCCATGGACTAGTAGTGGATATGGACTGGTGGGGGGGATNTCTCAAACATTTTATGAGACTGCAGTATACTATTGTTACAACAAATTGGCAGGCATATTCTGTTTTACTAGTTTTGATGGCGGNGCTACCTTTGAAGCCGGAGGTCAAATCGTCGGACTTGCAACAACCAATGGTGGACTTCACGGAGCGATATCATCTGCACCCGATGGAACAGTGTATGTGACTCCTCGTGTTGAAACTCCTACAGTGATCGTCTCCAAAGATAACGGATTGAGTTGGTTCGAGCGTACCATGGGTGAAGATGTGGGGACTCCTTACCCTCGTAAGAATTCCGAAGTTGCGGCAGACACAGATTCGAACGCTTACCACGTGTGGACGGGTCCAGGAGGAACTGATTCAGAGGGCATCTATCATGGTGAAGGAATTTACATGTCTAGAAGTACAGATTCCGGTGAAAGTTGGGAGCAAGATAGTATCAGAATCAGTCCTATTGAGGTTGTATCCTACGCTTTCCCACAAATAGATGCTGGCGATCCGGGTAGAATCGCCGTAATGTACTTGGGGAGTGAAAATGCAAGTGAATTGGGACAATCAAANCTAGATGGAAGCCCTTGGGATGGTAATGCACATTATGCGACCTCAAACGTTTCATATCACCTCTATGTGACTTACAGTCTGAATGCTTTGGATGAAAATCCAGTTTTCCACACAGTCCGAGTAACAGATGACCCGGTACAGGTTGGCAGCATTTGCCTAAACAGTGGAGATTGCCGTGATATAGGTGGCTCGAATCGTAACCTGCTTGACTTCAATGATTTACACATCGATAGGGATGGGCGAGTTTACATGGCCTTCACCGATGGCTGTTTTGGAGATTGTGCGACGATGGACAACCCACAACCAGAGGATTCACGAAGTCGAAGAGGTATCATGTGTTATCTTATCAGTGGACCTAGTTTGTATGAATCAGTAGAGATGCTTGATGATTTATCAGGGCAATGAATTCATTTCGCCTCATTCTAACAATTCATTTGGGCCGATTATTACATTATTTGCCTTGCTTACTGTTTTTCTAGCACATTCTGTGTCGATTTCTGGAATAATGCCATGCATTAAGCAACGAATTGAGCCAATGAAAAATGTAAATGCTAATTTCCAAGCCCTAAATAGGTGTTTAAAGTAACCTGTATTGGAATCTTTGAGATGTCCCATGAATTAATTTGCAAAGCCTTTTGTTATAGCATTAATTATAAAAATTATAGGAAAAGTGTATTTGAGATAGGGCCAATCAATAGCCAAATTGCTGACCAAGTAGCCATTCCAATTAGAAGGCTTCCCCAAAGTCGCGGAGATTCATTGTGGCCTAAGATACCGATTAGTCTTGAAATAGGTCCCATTATGGTGGCAATACTTCTTAGAATCAAAATAACCATTCCTGCAATTAAACAGTGTGCTATCAAATTTAGTGGCGCTAAAAATACCCCTGTTAATGATGCAGAGGCTAGAGAACCTATACCTTGAGGAATCATTAGAGGGAATGCAAACCAAGAAATCCAAGCCAACCAGTGTCCTAGGCTTACATCGCGTGAAAAGTCAGGCAATAGTCTCCATTCTCTGTAACTTTTTGGTAACCTTTGATGAATATTTTTTGCAAGGAATTTAATTTCATGTATTTCCCCATGAATTGTTAAGCTAAGCCCTTGCCATGCAAGCCAAATCATAAGCATTAATTCGATAAATGGCCAAAACTAACCTGCTAATATTGAAATAAGAAATACAGGCAAACTCCAAACTGCAAATCCAATACCTGCAGCCAAAATTGTGCCACCTAATCCAGCACCTAGGGGCAAAGGGGTTTCAGGGACTTCT
Organism: Thermoplasmata archaeon; assembly: GCA_002727675.1. Taxonomy (GTDB): domain Archaea; phylum Thermoplasmatota; class Poseidoniia; order Poseidoniales; family Thalassarchaeaceae; genus MGIIb-Q1. The sequence continues at coordinate 14,517 of PBXQ01000027.1, forward strand.
GTTTTCTTACGTGGGAAAGATAACAGTAAAATTGGAAGAGCGAACAATGTTGGAATTAAAAGATAGAATAGATTTAGAACAGATTGATCTGAACCAGATGTACTCTTTTCAACAGACTCAACGATTGTTTGGTCCGACATAGAACCTGCAGAGGTGCTTGAAATAAAACCGGCTGAATCAATGATCACTACTCCATCGGCTATACCTGTTGGAAGTTGGTTTGCAACTTCACCTTTAGATTCATCAATTAATAGAGGCCAACTTCCATTCATTATTGTAGCATAATAATCTAAATCCGTAGGTTGAACTCCCTTTCCAGTTGCAATTTGTGCAAAGGAAACATCATCTCCTAATCTTTCACTAGCATTATCAAAATCTCTTTTTTGCTGTTCAGAATTTGGTGATCCAGTTGTAAATACACCTAGCACTAGAGCATCCTTTCCTGAAAGTAGATCATTTAGGCCAACACTTTCGCTGCCACTAGTAGGGTGTTGTAATAATGAAAAATTAGGTGCTGCAGAATCATCCCTAGATGCTCCAAATTCTAATTCAGGTAAATTAGATGCTGGTATCATTGTTGCAAATGATAAAACAACTAATAGCACAATTGTAGGCCAAGGTAATATTCCATTTCTCATGCGTAATCCAAGGTATCCTAGTAATGTTGAGATTGAGATAAACCAAAACCAACCAGGTCCCGCTGTCGATTCGGATTGAGAAGTCACTTCGAATCTATAGACTGCTATGATGTGGTCGGAATCTTCTGAATCGCAGTCTTCATTATAATCTCCAGACTTCAGGATAAAACATGCATCAACCATGTATTTCCCAGGGGATAATGTAGCATTACTAATCCAAACCAAAGCACTTCTGTTAGCTTCTACTAATCTACTACCATGTGGTGTTTCAAAATGTTCGACATGAGAATCTTCAGCAGGCTTTGTAGACAAATGCATTCCTTCTTCCCAACCACCGAGTGGGCCAACAATATCGATGAATTGCGCATCATAATCATCAGATCCCCAAGGGCTTATGGGGGTAAATTCAATCCGAGCTAATCCATTAGCATCAGTACTAACAGTCATTTCAGGTTGTAACATTTCACCTTCTAGTATTGCTCTAGTTGCTGATTGATATGCATCCCAATATACTCTTCCTTGTGCAGAACTACAGAAATGATTTACTTGAATTGTTAATGAAACAACGTCATTTTCTCCCAATGTTACATTGTCATATGTTGCATTGACATGAAATTCCACAGGTGCTTCCCAGCCATCTTGCATGACGATGGAATCACTTTGCTCGCCATCAATGATGGTTGTTGTTCCTACATCAAGCCAGACAGTAAAGGAAGTCGCTCCTAATCCTGGGGCTACTGATTCAATTAAACATGAGGGTGTATCGGAAATAAGAGATGCATAGACGTAAACATCAGCATCTCCATTTAGGACAACAGTTTCTACAGAAGGTTCTGATTGAACTTCAATTACTGTATTTGATCCTACTCCAAATGTAACGAAAGGTGGTTCTCCAGTAAAGTATGGATATTCTCTATTTAGGTCGCTCGGTTCACTAGTACCATTGACAAATAATTGGTGTCTGCTAGGTATTTCCCAATCTAGCCCAGGCCCAGTAGGAAATTTATCTCCCCCTGTATCTTCATCATCTTCAGCAGATGCATTAGAAATTGATGTTGAGAGGATTAGTAGCATGATAATTGCCACAGTAGGTAATGTTCTTCCCAACATTTTCAGACGATGCCCCCCGCTCATCATTAAGTCGTGAAGTATCCATTTGCTTTGAACTTGACCGCACCCTGTGGGTGCGGATTAAGTTCAAGGCCAACCAATGAAAGTTGCCCATTGCCATGCTATAATTGCTCCACAAGCAATAGATAGGGCATTTACTTGACCTTTACTAATCAAACCTCTATTTTCTAGTGTTGCCCCTAGTAAACTGTCTATTTGGCATCCCAACCAACCAATGATTGTAATTATGGCTATGAATGTAAAAGCTCCCGATGTTGAACCTCCTTGTAATAACCAACCTAGAGACCAGGTCAGTAGAGCAATAATTAATGCGCCTAAAAAGGCAGCAATTTGGCCGTTAGGGCTCCAACCACCATTTAGTCCCGGTTCACATTTTTTCATTGTAGTAATCATGCGAACTCTTGGATCTACACAACCAAATTCACTTGCAAAGGTATCAGCAGCAGCTACTGCAATTGCTGATCCATAAACAATAATTAGGCTATCCCATGATTCATTAATGAAGGCAAAAATAGCAATTATTCCTGGTACGCCTCCATTTGCTACTACATTTGACCATTCTCTATGACCATCTTCTGATTCAGCAAATCCCTTTTCTGATTTTTCTTCCCATTTCCATTTAGTAGCAGCTGAACCTGAGGCTAGAAAGCTAAGGAGTATTACAAGCCAAGTCCAATGCCCCAAGACTCCAACAATGGTTCCAAGAATAATTGCTGATGCAATTCCGGGTCCATCTAGAATATTGCGTAATTTAGATACAATGGTGAGCAAAATAATTAATGAAATGCTGATGATTAGATTGAGGTTATCCAGTCCGCCAACTATTTCAGAAATGTCAGTAGCAGCAACATTTACTCCTCCAAGTAAGTAATCAATTACCAAAATTGCCACCTCTTTTTACTGCCGCCTCATTAAACAGTTCAATAATGTGACTATCAAAATAATGAGTAGCCGCGCGGATAGGTACCTTCTGTAATTTCCCGGGTAAAATTAGAAAGCAGGTATTTGTTTGTCAGTTGCATCAGGAGTATCAAGAACCCCTCTAATTATCCCCCAACCTAAAGATAGAATTCCAAAAACCAAAAATATAGACCAAATCAAAGACATAACAATGATTTGCGTCTCGCTAAGATTTGCCATTTCTCCAAATACTTGGACTAATGTTAAGGTTCCATTCCAAAATGCATGACCCATAATGGCTAGTAATAGTCCAATTATTGGATTTTTAGGTGTAGGTAAACCTCTTTTGTATTCATGTTTGGTGATGGGTTCTAGAAGAGGGAGTCTGAATTCTCCTAGAAGTTCAGTTGCAGGAGAAATCACTGAATCTTTTTTTCCTTCATCGCCTACAAATTCACCACTTTTTGGATCCAATAGTTTCCATTCAATTTGATTTCCATTATCATTATTATTCAGTAATGTCGGATTATTAGTATTTACATTGTTCTGTATTTTTCTTTTCATTAGATGCCAGCCCAAACCTGTACCAGTTAGTCCAGTCCAAAACGCATGGCCTGGAATGGAACCGATTCCTCTCAATAAGGCTGTGAAAGTAAATGAGATTGGCCCCCCTAGTGTTGAAGATAGAATGTAAATCAGATTTTCAAGCATAGCAAATCCAAGACCTACTGTGAATCCGACTTGGAAACCACGCTTCGGTGAATCTATAGAGGAGGCGAAAGCAAGGATAAATAGGCCTTTGCAAATTTCTTCCCCGATTGGTGCAGAGATTACTGGTAGAAGTAATTCTACCATATAATCGGAAAAAAATATGCCAGCAACAATTGGGAAAATCATAGAGTTAATTGTTAATGCTGGAATTGCAGAAAGCATTCCAGCAACTAACCAAGATTCGGCTTCTCTTTGCTTGGTTTGAAGTCCTAACTTTCGTGTACACCATGACCACCAAGCAATTACAGGGATAGAAAATCCAAGTAGCCAAGCGGGAATCCCAATTACTATGAATAGAAGAATCGCAATAATTGCTCCTGCTTCTGAAGTAAAGTAAAGCCCGGTTAGTAAGCTTGTGATGATTATTAGGCTAGAAAAAACAAGCCAAGCGGTACGGCTAGGTGGAGTATCTAAGAGCGAGTCATCACGAATTAAATGATGATAAAAACTTGTTTTTGTAGGTGTTTGCAGTGCCCCTCCCATGGGTAAACGATGTACATTTGTTCCTAATTCATCAGGTTTTGCTCGTTGAAGATGTACTAGTTTAGGTCTTCGTAAATATAACAGTGAAAATACAAATGGTGCAGCGCAAATACCTCCACAAATTGAAATTAAAGGGTCATTCAAAGCTAGGCCATATGGCACCATGAAAATTAATTGAGCAATAAATGTAGCAATAATTACAGTTCCTAACATACGTCCATATATTTTCCAAGGCTTACTTACTCTGATAAGTTGTAGATCTTTTGGTGGTGGGGTTAGGGGTGTAACCTCAGGCATAACATAGGTGTAACCTAGGGGTGCAGAACCTGCAAATTGCTGTGCTTGTACTGCAGGTAATTGATATCCTTGGTTTGAGAGTGGAAAACTTGATCCACCCGGTTGCATAATTCTCGGATTCAGTCTTTGCCAATGAATATCGTGGTACTTTGATTAGTAAACCCGCTCAGTTCGCCCATCAGTCGTCATTTGTTAACAGCAGTCGGCTTAGAGTATTCATCATCGCAGGTAATCCTGCGACAAGACACTTAGTCATCTCTTTTACGCTTCAATTCTAGAAACTATTACAGGGTTTGAGGGCCACCATGGGGCATTGGTTTTAGCCCCGCTATATCTTCACGTAGGCTCGGTCCATTTGTGATTGTGGCAAAGATTCCAATATCCCCGCCTTCATTGTGAGAAAGACTCCACCAAGGTCGCCCATATTGGTCAACTCCCATATCTAGGAAGTCTCCAAATCCACCACAACGGTTGTATCCACAATCAGTAGTTGTGTCTAGCGGGTCACCAACATCGTTGATTTGTACAGTTGTGAATAATGGATTTTCCCCAAAAGCATCAGTTAGAATGGTTAAATAACCATTCCAAGTGTCTCCACCAGAATCCCCAAGATACCCAAAAGCAACTCTACCTTCTCCCCCGGCAGTTACTACTGGGAAACCAGTTCCAACTAAATCAGTAGGAGGTGCTATCATCATGGCATCACTCCAGGTGTCACCTTCATCACGTGAATATGCATAGTATGGCATATTGTCAGCCCCTAGCCACATTGCGTGGACATTATTTTCATCATCAATTCCGACTTGGGCCTCTTCTGCGTTCCAAGTATCAGCAGTTCCAGAAATCTCGGTTGGAAGTTGATGCTCAGTCCATGTGAATCCACCATTTGTACTTCTGTAAATAGAATATCCCTCCCCATTACAACCCGCATTACCGCGATAGAAATTTCCATTTGGGCTACCCTCAAGGTGTGCTGTCAAGCCCCCACTTTGACAATTAATCGGAGCGCCAGATACTTCTGGACTCCATGTATTACCGCCATCAAAACTAGTTGAACATAAGGGATGAGGAGCGTTTCCATTGATACAAAAAACCCACGTTGTTTCATGTAATGCGGCAGGATATGGCGCGGAAGTAATGGTTTGGTGATCTTGTACCGAGCGAATGTCAGTTGCGATTGTTGGAATGGACCAAGATTCACCTTCATTATCCGACCACTCAACAGTCATACCCAGTAGTGCATGCATGTCGAATTTCATTATTCTATCAGTCCATTTGTCAACATAGACATAGGGGTCGTTGCTGTTGGCAACTGGCAACAATGGTGGGTCGTAAACATCGACACAAGAATAGTCAGAGAGATTTTCCATTCCTATGAGTCCTGAGCATTGTACTATTGCAGTAGAACCTGCTAATCCGTTTCCCCAACTAGACATGTACAGGTTGTCATTAGATGTAATACCCATTGTAGGCTCAAAGGTGCTTAATCCAATCCCGTAGTAACTTCCGTTAGTCCAGAAAGGGAGATTGTTCCCGGTCAGATTTGCTGTGATGTTTGCCTCCAATACAGCGGTCTCATTAAGTGCATCAACACCACCACTGTAGTGATACCAAGTGGTATTTGAAATAGGTCGGTCAAAGTCGAATGGTGATGAATCATCAATGATGACTTTCTCTTCTGTACCAAAGCAACCGGATAGAACCGAGCACAACATTAGGAGTGTCAGTGAAAGTGCGAACTTAATCCGACTCATGGTGCTCCCCCGGCCCTATGGGGCCGGGCTCTAGGCTTCAAACCGACGGTTTTGCAGAAAAACTCAAAATTTGAAGTCAGAAGACTTTCAACTGCCCCAATAAGCCTCACGCATGTCCTGATTCAATTGCATGCAGGCGACCACATCGGCAGGGCGATCTGGCATCGTTTCAATCCCGGCTAGATGTTCGTAAAGCGGCTCAACATTGGACATGTTCACCACACCCCATCCCACTTGAGTGCAAGGTGCCACAGGAGAGATGGGCATTGTACCTGATGACGGATCCCAAGTCGAATAACTTGGATACCAAGCGGACAGATTCAGCGCATCCCGAAGTTGGCTGTTTGTAATCGATAGATTGGTACCATTCACCAATTGTCCCCCTCGCTCCTCGGAAGCACCCGATCCGGTGTCGCCTGAAATCTCGCGAAGTTGAGTCAAAACCAAGCTCAGAATACCCGCTGTTCGCGGTGTGGCGAAGGATGTGCCCGAAGTTTCGTGATAACCATCGGTGTCATCGTGATTTGGCAAAACCTGAGTCCAATCTGCAGCGATATCCGGGTAGGAACCACTCATTGTTTCC
>PBXQ01000028.1 GCA_002727675.1 Thermoplasmata archaeon
ATTCAAGTCACTAGCATTCACTATGGAGGGAGGATCCATAGACATATTGCTGTAGACTTCAATATCTTCAGCCTGCTGGTAACCATATAATTCACCAAAAGTCATTGTGAAAGTGCAAGGGTCTGCAGGACAAGCATCCTGAGAACCATCATTATCATAATCGAAAAATGATGCAGGGTTACCACTTGCATCCATAGCCATAAATGAACCACTCATTGTTAATTCCAATTGTACATCACGAGGTTGCCATTCAGAACTGCCATTGACCATTGCAGTCAAGGTGAACGCATGAGGGCCTTCGCCAGTAACAGGGTCATCAGTACCAGTTGCATCCCATTCAAGTTCCACTCCAATATCATACCAATCTGTTGCAATTACTGTATATGCTAATTGATTGTTAGTTAGATCTGTATCTTGGTCACCAGCATCAATATCTATGATAATATCATAAGAACCTGGTGCAGGCGGAGCCCACGTTAAAGTGGTATTCTGTGGGGTTCGCACCTCATACCTACCATTGGCTAGATAGTTACCTGATGCCAAAGATAAATGATTACATACAGTATTATCATCACAAATAGCTGCATCAAAATTATCAATAACGGTAGGCATGTTTTCTCCAGAAGGAGATACTCTAACCCTAATATTCATTTCAGAAATGCTGTTGGCGCCTGTGTTTTGAATAACTAAATCAAATTTCACAGATTCATTAACATCTACTGCATTCCTTACAGTCCCAGCAAAATCCTGGGTCGATTCTCTCGGTGAATTTGCCCCAACTAACTCAACCTCATAATCGGCTCTTCCATCGGCGCCATCCACTGGCTCATTTTCATTCATTTCAATTGGGTTTAATCCGGCCAAAACGCTTACCAGCATTAAGACCACTAAAACCAAACTAGTTGCTCTCTTCATGTCACTGTCCTCCCACTATGGGGTTACCCCACCCTCTGAAACCGTATTTATACTATGCGCGTGATTTAGAATAATTTGGCCTTTAGAATTGAACATTAAGGGGCATTTTAGTACATTGGTTTTGTATCATTCAATATCCCTTAGAGCCTCTGCTGGATGAATTGAAGCCGCCTTTCGAACAGGCCAGGCAGTGGCTAAAACTGTAAGCAGATAAGCGCCCAAAATAATGATTGAAATTTGACCCCATGGAAGGACAAATTCAGCCCCTTCATCTTTCAAGAATTTGACGTACAATTGATAATGGAAGCCAATACCAACGATTGCACCATTTAGAATGCCGAGCAAACTAATCCAAGTGAGTTCTGTCAAATATCCTGCAACTACCATACTGCGTTGGAAACCAAGGGCCCTTAGGATACCTGTCTGGTGAGATCTTTCTGATACATTTCGTATTGTTATCACCCCTAATCCAGCTATACCCACTGCTAGGCCCAATGCCAAGAAGGCTTGTAGCAACCCGAACATTGCGAAAATAAACGACTGAATGTCATTGAAAACTACCTCAATTGCAAATACCACTGCTCCTTCTTCAACCAATTGATACTGCAACTCATTTGCAACATCTTCCTGCTCCAGCAGAGTAGATCCCGGAGGCAAAGAAAACCAAACTGATGAAGGGCCTGCATCAAATCTTTCATTTGCAATTGGTTTCCCAACACTAACACCACTTGCAAACCAGCCACTTTCTTCACTAATTACTGCCCCTACAAAGAAAGTCATATTAATTGCAGGATTAAGAGGATCTTGGACCATAATCTGATCACCAATATTCAGACCCATCCCTTGGAAAATCACCCCTTGCTCGCCTTGATAAGTTTCAACAGCCATAGAATAATCTATAATGGCTAAGGAATCATTTTCTAGAACTGAAAGCCAAACTTCGGCAGGATTATCTCCTAATTCCGGGGACCAAGAATCCAGAGGCAAACCGCCCAATTTAGTGAAATTATTATCAAAACCCCGTATTTGAGTATAGGTTGATTGATTCTCTACGTCTTCAACTCCTTCTAGGAAAACATGAGCAGAAGCGGAATTCATAATAGCAATACCATCGAAATCATCGGGGCTCATTTCGCCCAAATCCCATTCACTGGAGTTATCACCTAAATCTAAATCACCAAAAGCTACGATTTCCCACTCTCCGCGTGCATCTTCCCCAATATCGCCAAGCCAGTTACCTACTAATGCAGAATATCCTGAAAGAACAACAACAGCAAAAACAACTAGGCTAAACATACCCATTGTCATTGCCGTCCTAAATGGAGTTGCCAAAGGATATGCAAGAGCAGTGGGGAGTACAGATGCTAAACGCTTGGAGATAAAAGAACCAGTACGTGCAAGAGATGACGCAATCATTGGCGCCAAACTAGTTAGCAATAGAACACCCGCGCCTACAAGGAATGTACCCAAAATTATGAACGAAAAATCGCCTTGTTCCCAGTCTGCCCTAACCGGGTCACTCCACGCACCCCAGATAAACATAGTAAGGCCCAACACAGTCATTGTAAGACGTGGCGTAAATACAGTTCGCGATGTCCTAGAACCAAAAATAGTTATTGATTCGGGCAAAATTTTGGACAAAATGTAGTATAACGGAGGTACACTTCCGAATAGGAACAAGAATCCTGATGTGACCCACCAAGCCATACGACTGCCAGTTTCTGGGTCACCAACCATGAAAGCAAGAACTGCACAACCAAAAGATGAGCCATATAGGAATAAAGATACGAGAATTGTCCACCACGGTAAAGTACCTTTTATTCGAGTTGGTATGTCTCTCATGGCTGCAACCACATTAAGCCTAGAAATGTATACCGAAGTGAAAAATAGAGTTAAGAATGTCACCAAAAATCCTATAGAAAAACCACTCAAAACACTGTGCCACTCCCAAGCAAAGATTATGGCCCCATCAAAGGTACTAGACATAATTTGATCAAGCCCAATCATCAACAATTTTGCTACACCTATTCCCGCTACGGCACCAAATGCGCTAGAAATGACCCCCACAATCGTACCTTCCATCACAAACATTGAGCGTAATTCACCACGTTGCATCCCTAAAGCACGTAACATACCCATCTCTGATTTACGCTCATCAGCCAACATGACAAACAAATTAACTACTAATAAAATACCAGCGAAAATCACAAATGATCCGAAAATAAGGAATAACATTGAGAAATTTGCTCCTGAATCAGCCGTTCTATCGCGAATTTGAGTTTTGATAGCAACCACTTGTAGGCCCATACCTTCGGCATCAGCAATATCATCTGCCCAAACTGTCAGATTACCTTCCAGCTGAGCAAATAATTCAGGTGAATTCAGACCTAAACCAGAAACCATAACCATGCTACGAACTGGGTCTTCGCGATTAAGCAATTCTTGTGCATCAGAAATATTCACTACTGCCAAAGACATATCATCCAAACTAGGTTGACCTGGTGGAGCGGGCAAAGGGGGGACCGTGAAAGAATAATTTAGGATTATAGGAGTGAAAATTCCCCTTGCAGCGGGCATGTAACCAACAACTGAGAGGTTTTTTGGTGGATTTAAAGCCAATCCTGTTGATGCCCATGAGGTAAGATAAATATCACCCTGTTGAGGATCAGGAAGGCCAATTGAACCATTCAAAGCAATAACAACTAGAGGCAGATTTGAGAAACCATCCAGAGAAATCTGATAAGGTAAACGACCCATTGTTAAGTTACCATCAGTTATGATTGAACCATAAGGAGACGAGGAGATTGTCCTTACGCTATCACTCCATGCAGTTCGGTTATCAGAACCATGCGCAGGTTGTACACCAGCCAAACCAAAACCAGTACCATTCCAGATGTAAAGACCCGCACTCTCAACCATAACAGATGTTGNNGTGACAAAGAGTACATCCCCAGTAGGCAAACCNAANCTATGGGCNGATGTAGGTGTCCCCNNTATCCTTGAAGATGTCAATTGCAAATCTTGACCNTATGTGTCCCAAGCCAAGCCACCATGTGAAGCAATTGAACGGCTTGAAGGAGGNTCAATTATCCAATTGCAAGAATTAAATTCTGAATTGATTTCTTCAATCGCTATTTNGCATGTAGAACTAGTAAAAGCACCCTCCAATCTAAGGTATAGATTANCAGCATCAAAAACTACNCCACCATCTTCAATTTTCTCACTAAATGAGGTGACATCNACTNTAGTTGAGTCCCACACAATTGAACCCTCGCTGTAGGCCTCTCCGAACAATAATTCTACACCACCATCTTCACTAATCCTTAGGGCTGTAGCAAAACTCTGATCAACATCCATACTAACCAGTTTGCCAGGGCCTTCTGGAATTATAATGTCACGTGAAGGTATGTCCTCTGCTAAAATGGAAAGTCTAACACCTTCCTCATGCATTGAAAGAGCAGCCCCGTCAGCAACTGAGTGAACTGACAAGATTGCTTTAGATTCTGCATCTGGGACCCATTGATACCATTGGCTTGTATTTCTTTTCTGAATAGACAGCCCCGCGGGTGTAGCGTACCAATCTGCAACACCATCTGAATCAATTGAAGAAATTTCTGCAGAAATTAAACCACTGAGATTTTCACCTTGGTGTGAGATTAATAGTATAGGAGACATTAGAAGTTCTGCTATTGAAGCATTGGGTGAAGTGGCGGTGATATTTTCCCTTAGGCTTGAAACCTCGTCTCCAGATAGTAGACCTTCACCACTAATTCTCTGAACCCCAATGGAAAAATCTTCAGGTACCGAAGTAATTTCCACCCCAACATCATCGCCAAGTATCATTTCATCTAAAGTAGAATTAATCAGCGGGAGCGCTCTTTTCTCTGCATCTCGTGCATCCAAAACACCACCCTGTGCTGAAATCGAGATCCTATTTATTTCCCCATGGCGGTTGAAAATATCCTGTGCTTGACTTAAGGTGATGTAAATTGCCACATCTCCTCCACCTTCAAATCCCGATGCTTTTGTAGGCACTATTTCTTGAATTGTCAAGTTAGTTGTTTCACGACCTAGCCCCTCAGTGAGACTAAACTTGGTCCAACTAATTTCAACAACATCGCCAATTTCTAACTTCATTTTATCAGCACCCTTCTGGCTGACAAATGCGCTACCATTGTTAATATCTGAATATTGTAGTCCACCATCAAACGGGTTCCAAGAACCTTGCTGTTGATATTGCTCATCCATTGCAAGTAGACTTGCACTTCTCGCCTCAACAGTTCTATGAACCTCAGATTTTAATCCAACTGGCATAGTAATACCTAAAGATACAGCATCAATATCTGAATCAAGATATAGATTATCAATCAACATCTCGGCTCTAGTTTGATTCCACCATACAGGCATCCCTAATTCATCTGTACCACTAATTACAATGTCATTTTCATCCAAAGACTCAGCATACTCTGCTTGTAAAGTAGCATCTAAACTATCACCTACAACTAGACTGCTCGTAATTATTGCTGAGCCGACTAATAACCCCACAATTACTAAAGCTGTGTTTCTTTTTCTTCTTTTCAAGTTATTAAGGGCCATAATTGCCAATACTCTTTGACGTGTCTCAAACACTAACCCAATAGTGGCATAGGCAATAATTCCCAAAACAAAGCCCATACTAATTGCCGTAATTACCCAACCATAGGTCAATCCATCAATAGAATCACGAGCAATATCGATAATGAATTTGGAAACTAGGAACACGATTAGAAAAACTGACAATAATCTTGCTAAACGCAAACCCCTACTTTTCCAAGCATCTTGGTTAGACAAAATAACAACCCCGTCATTCCTCTTCATCGTTGATTTTCCCAACCACGCCGGTAACAACAGAATCCTGTATGACAATATTCTGAGTGATATTCTGGATTTTTGTGTCTTCAAAGGCTGGTGCGGCCACCTTTTTACCTTCAAGACGGCGATCTTCTATAATCTGGCCATCACGAATGGTAACAAGACGAGTACATAATTTTGCAATTTCTTCTTCGTGAGTAACCAAAACGAAGGTTATCCCATGGTTACGGTTCAAATCAACTAACAGATCCATAATTGATTCAGAAGTATCCATATCTAGATTACCCGTTGGCTCATCTGCTAGAATTACTGCCGGTTCATGAACAAAAGCCCTGGCAATAGTAACCCTCTGTTGTTGACCGCCAGACAATTCGGCAGGGAGGTGACCAGCCCATTCCTTAAGACCCACGGAATCTAATGCATTGAGTGCCTTTTTCCTAGCATCTGCAGCAGAATAACCCTGCATAACTAAGGGTAATTCAACATTTTCAACAGCAGACAATACGGGGATTAAATTGAAGGATTGGAATACGAAACCAAGACGGTTTGCCCTCATATTTGTCCTCTCATAATCCGACATCACAGACAATGCAACCCCATCTACAAAAACCTCTCCAGCAGTAAAATCATCTAAACTTGAAACACAGTTTAGAAATGTTGTTTTTCCACAACCAGATGGCCCCATAATGGCAACCATTTCACCTTTCTTAATTTCTAAATCAACACCCCTTAGTGCTTTCACTTTAACTGAGCCTGTATCATAGACCTTCCACAACTCTTGGGTGCGTAGCGCTACTGCCATGATTCAAGCGGAATGCCACATACCTATAATATTCAGTATCTAATGGCCGTGCTATGGGCAATGAACAACAGGATCATGCTGTAAAATGCGACATACTATTTTTCGGCCATCTTGCTGAAAAATTTGAAACAAAAAAACTCCAAATTGCCCTTTATTCTGGGACAACAATCAGCCAATTAGCAGAGAGATTGCAAATCGACGATATGCTATCCACAGGAATCAAAGTTGCATTAAATGGAGAAATTTGTGATCCAGATAACATAATACCAGATGCTGCTGAAGTAGCTTTTCTGCCACCTGTCTCCGGGGGCTAATTTGGACTCAAAATAGTGTTTTTATCCGAATCATTCAATGCTAGAACACTACACGAGGCTTACAGAGGGACTTACCATGATGCCATCAACTTCTGAAATGTTGTTTATCCTAGCCGTTTTCATCCTATTCTTTGGAATTGAAAGATTACCTAAATTAGCGCGTTCATTAGGAATGGCGAAAGGTGAATTCCAAAAAGGCATTGCAGACTCTAGAACATCTACAGAAGAAGACCTAGACAGGGCGGGAAAAACTGAAAGAGCTGAATTAGCAGAGAAAGCGGAAGATGCGGGAATAGAAATCGAAGGTAAGAGCCCAGATGAAGTCAAAGAAGAACTAAATCAAGAAGAATGAGTTTTATTCATTTTGAATTTTACGCATTTTATACTTCGAACCACAATTAGCGCACGTGCCATGATTATTCTGTTTTGAAGACACATCGCCATTTTGGTTAATCTCTCCGCACCCAGTGCACACCAAATACCAACTCCATTTTTCAGAAATTCCAGTAGTCATTACTGTTTCATAAACTAAACTTGAAGCTGCGCAGCAATTCTGTAAACGATAATCATCAGTAACTAATATTGCATCCAATTGAATCGTTAATGCCAATAATTCCAAATCTGTATTTGACAAACCAGCCAAATCACCAGTTGATTTAGCAAGTTTTGTTGCTTGTTGAATGTTTTCAGGTGATGGTGTCATCCAATCTAATTCAGCAGCATCTAGAATTATTTCTCTATCGGGAGCGATTCTAATCAATTCATCTCTCTGGCCAAGGACAACTTTGCCGTTTAATTTAGTCAAGGGCCAATGCAACAAAGCTGCTGTATCCAAGACACGCATGACACCTCGTGAACTACTTCATCAATGAGCGTACCGGTTCTCATGAAAGGATAAGATTGATGCCCAATACGGTTAGCGTCACCTTGTGAGTAGTCTCAGCGCACTATCTGACCAAATTATAGGTTGGTTCGCCGGAATAGGTTTAGTCGGCCTAGGATTGATGTCATTTACTGAAGCTTTCATTCAACCAATACCTCCAGATGCGCTGGTTATTCCAATGATTCTAGAAAAATCAGAATCAATTGATTTAATCGCAATATTCCTTGTAGTGACATTATCCAGTGTTCTAGGATCATTAGTTGCCTGGTGGATGGGAGACAAATGGGGACAACCACTACTAGAACGGTTCGCCAGCGAACGGGCTGTCAACAAATTCAATAAATTAGTCGAAAATTATGGGACTTTTGGGATTTTTATTGCTGCATTTTCTCCAATCCCATACAAAGTTCTAGGCTGGTGTGCTGGAATGGGCGATATGAATAAACAGACATTTGTACTAATT
>PBXQ01000053.1 GCA_002727675.1 Thermoplasmata archaeon
CGAGTAGAGGAGGACCACCGAGTAGAGGTGGACCCGGCCCTGGTGGACCATCTAGAGGTGGACCGCCAAGTAGAGGAGGGCCACCAAAGAAAGGAGGGCCTCCAAGTAGAGGAGGGCCACCGGGTGGACCTAGAAGAAAACCACCTAGATGATTATAACAGCCAATTAGCAATAATCATCAATGCAAGACCTAGCAATACTACACCCACAAATTGGTCAACAAGTTTTCCTTTTTTCCGCAACTTATCCAATAATGGAGTTCCAGACAATGCAGTCGCTACAATTATGTACCAACTGCCATCAATAATCAAAGCGATTAGAGCTAGAATGAACCTATCTTGAATAGACATACCTGCTTCTACAAATTGACTGAATATGGCCGCAAGAAAAACGAAAATTTTGGGATTGAAAAACGCAATCAAAAATCCTTCGATAAATCCCTTTCTCCCCCCATCAACATTTTCAATTAATTCATCAGAAGTATTCTCCGCCCCCCTTAACATAGCAATACCAATCCAAATTAGAAACACAGCACCTGACAATTCAAGAGCTTGAGCCCAATCAACACCAGCAGATTTTAGCATGGCGATACCGCTTACTGCTAAAAAGGCGTAAATTCCCATTCCAAGACCATGGCCAATACTACAAGCAATTCCCCTATACCTGCCCCCAATTATTGTATTACGAAGAACAACAGCAAGACTTGGACCTGGAGATATTGCCCCACCCATTAATACCAATGCAACTGGAATCAAACTGGTTACATCAACTACCATCGCTATCCTCCTCACTGATACTGTACCTTGACAACAGGTACTTGACTTGAAACAAACGGGTAAAATGTAATTTTTCAATCAAATTAACGGAGCCCAGCATCTTTGAGAGATTTGAGTAATACAGCCCCGATTTCAGAGGGATCATTTGCACATCTGATTCCAGCCGCTTCCATCGCGGCTACTTTCTCAGATGCTGTTCCTTTACCACCACTTATTATTGCACCAGCATGTCCCATTCTCTTACCTGGTGGTGCAGTCATCCCAGCAACAAATCCTACTACTGGCTTGCTCATGTTTTCAGCAACCCATTCAGCAGCCTCTTCTTCGGCAGAACCTCCGATTTCGCCAATCATGACGACGGCGGCAGTTTGAGGGTCTTTCTCAAATGCTGACAAACAATCAATAAAACCAGTACCATTAACGGGGTCGCCACCAATTCCAACGCAAGTTGATTGACCTTCATCAATACTCATCGTTTGAGCCACAGCTTCGTAAGTTAAAGTTCCAGACTTGGAGACGATTCCAATTCTTCCTTTTGCATGAATATGGCCGGGCATGATGCCTATCTTTGCCCCACCAGTATCCCCTGGTGTGATAATCCCTGGGCAGTTTGGACCAATCAGCCTTACACCCTCTATTGACCTTACATGAGCTGTTGCTTTCACCATGTCTAAAGTTGGAATACCTTCAGTAATACATACAATTACTCCTGTGCCCTTGACATCATTGAATGCATCTGCGGCTTCAATTATTGCAGCGCCGGCAAACCTAGGTGGGACGTAAATAACACTCGCATCAGCATCTGTTGCTTCAATGGCTACTGTCATTTTATCCCATACAGGCACCTCTTTTTGTCCCAAATCAACAGTTTGCCCACCTTTTCCAGGAGTGACACCTCCGACGATGTTAGAACCAAATTCTACACTCTTTGTTGCATGAAATGTTCCTTGGTTACCTGTAATCCCTTGTACGAGAATCTTTGCGTCTTCTTCAATCCAAATTGCCATTATTCATCACCTCCAATTAGGGAAACTATTTTTTCAGCCCCTTCGGCCAAAGTTTCAGCAGTGTGAATATTCAAATCACTAGCAGCAAGAATCGCTCTTCCTTCCTCATAGTTTGTCCCAACTAGCCTTACGACAAGAGGATCTTCCAATCCAAGTGCTTGAGTAGCACTAATTACCCCCCTTGCAATAATGTCACAGCGCATTATTCCACCAAAAATATTGACTAATATCCCCTTAACGTTAGGATCTTCTAGAATGATACTGAATGCTGTTTTCACCTGTTCTTCATTTGCACCACCTCCAACATCTAGGAAATTTGCGGGCTCACCACCATACAATTTGATGACATCCATTGTTGCCATTGCTAAACCAGCCCCATTAACTAAACAACCTATATTTCCATCTAATTTAACATAAGATAAACCTGCTTCTTTAGCACGAATCTCAGTAGATTCTTCTTCCGAAAGGTCTCGTAATTCAACAATATCGGGGTGGCGAAATAGTGCGTTTTCATCAAAACCCACCTTAGCATCTAGTAAGATCATTGTATCATCTTCAGTTCTTACAAGAGGGTTAATCTCAACCATAGAACAATCTTTTTCAACAAATAAAGTGAACAAACCTTGAAGCATTTCAACAAAAGAATTGGAAGCATTGCCTTCCAAACCTAGTGAATGGGCTAAATTAGTTGCCTGCTCAACTGTTACTCCTGAATTAACATCAACATGTACTTTGTGAATTGCCTCTGGATTTGATTCTGCAACTTCCTCAATATCCATGCCACCTTCAGTAGAAGCCATAATCAAAGGCATCTTTTCCTCTCTATCAACTAAAATTGCCAAGTAATATTCATGTTCAATAGCACAACCTGATTCAATATAGAGATTATTGACTATCTTTCCAGAAGCACCTGTCTGTTTTGTAACCAAATTATTGCCTAAAATGTTAGTAGAATAATTTTCAACATCTTCTCTTGAAAATGCAATTTTAACTCCACCTTGCATAACTTCGTCGCCATTAACTGGATTGTATAATGTACCTTTACCCCTTCCACCTGCGTGAATTTGACTTTTTACAGCGACTACTTTGCTGTTTAATTTATCATAAGCAGATAGCGCTTGCTCAACGCTAGTGCAATGTACTCCTGCAAGAACTGGAAGACCAGCATCTCTGAACAGATTCTTTCCTTGATATTCATGAATGTTCATGTCCCAACACCTGTGATGCTCACGCCAAATGAAGCCCGTCTTTGAACACTTGCCCGCGGCGATGATAATCAAAGACACGGAATCTTTGGAGCAATCCATTGAAATGAAGGGGTTAAGACGGAGCTTACGGGGAGTGGCATGCAGGTCATAGTACTAGCCGGAGGATTTGGTACAAGACTTAGGCCATGGACTAACCATGTTGCAAAGCCACTTCTTCCAATGTTAGACAAAACTCTCCTTGAAAGAGTGGTTGAGGCTTTGCCAGAAAATCTAGTCGATGAAGTGATACTTGCAGCCGGATACAAAATTGATGAGATGCGGACTCATTTTGCTTCTGTAGAATTACCTTACAAAGTCACAATCGTTGAAGAAACTGAACCACTAGGAACTGGCGGAGCAATTGCAAATTGCCGAGATTACCTACGAAATGAAACTTTTTGTGTAATGAACGGGGACCTATTATCCAGTGTGCCTGTACAAGAAATGCTGTAATTTCACAATTCACAAGGTGGTTTAGCAACCATTTCATTGTGGGAAGTTGAGGATCCTACTCGCTTTGGAGTATGTGACATACAAGAAGATGGAAAAATATACCAATTTCAAGAAAAACCTGCATTAGAAGATGCTGTCAGCAACATGATAAATGCTGGATGCTACATTCTAGAACCTCAAGTATTCGATAGAATGCCAAATGGGCCACATAGCATGGAGAGAGATGTATATACACCAATAGCATCAGAAGGACTCCTGAATGGGTTCGCATTCCAAGGACATTTTGTAGATGCAGGTACTCCATCTTCATGGCTTGATGGGATGCAGGTATGTATTGCAGGGAAAAGATGGTCAACTGGACGATTAAATGGCAACTCTTGGTTTGGTGAAGGAATTTCTAATGGTGGTGAAACGTCTTTTAGCGCAATAGGCCATAATACAACAATTAATTCTGGCGCTGAAATTGTTCGTTGCGCAGTATTAGATAATGCTATAATAGGAGAAAACGCAACAATTGTTGAATGTTTAATTGGAGAAGGAGCAACTATTAGCAATAATTCAGAATTAGTCAGCGTTGTTGTAGACTATGGTGCAATAGTTCCCGAAGGACATTCACAATTTGGAGGAGTTTATCCACCTGAAAGCACAGATTGATGCGAGGCGTGTCAATTATGGCTACACGAAGATATGATATTGACTGGCTTCGCGTAATCCTATTTGCTTTACTCATTTGGTTTCACTATGCAGTATTCTCTCTTGGGCAATTAGAGGGCGAAGAAAGTAATATGAAATTATTCAATCTACCCCTATTTGTTATCATAGGAGTAATGCATCAGTGGAGATTAGCCGCCTTGTTTGTAATATCTGGAATGGGAACGGCATTCGCATTCCGCAGAAGAACTTGGAAAACATATCTAAAAGAAAGAGGTACTAGACTAGGAATTCCTCTATTATTTGGAATCTATATTCTCTGGTTCGGCATTTTTGAATTTGAATCTAAAACTAAGTTATTGTTTACAATATTTCCAGGTGCAGAAAATATGCCATATGGGCACCTTTGGTTCATCTATAATCTACTAATTTACTCCGTTCTATTAACGCCTTTATTCTCTCATGTTAGAAATAACCCTGAAGGAAATTTAGTACGATCGGTTCGTTCTATTCTTTCTACCCGATATGGACTTGGTATCATGTTATTTCCTCCATTAATCCTCAGTCTAAACGGAATATTGTTCAAACCATGGGGATTTGGAGAAGTCGGCATGTGGTGGGAATTTCCACGTTATATGTTATACTTCATGTTCGGTTACCTAATGATTGCAGCAAAGGAAGAATACTTTGTAGCGATAGATCGGGTAAGAATACCCGTCACGATATTGACACCTATACTTGCTGTTATTTGGTATATGATTAGTGAATCAATAAACATTCCAGAAATAATGTCAGGGGGTTGGGTAGAACACGGATTTCCTGCCTTCTCAACAAATGCTACTTTAGCAGCATTTATTCAATCATTTCACGCATGGTTTTGGTGCTTATTCATATTTAGCTGGGCCTCAAAGTTACTCAATAGACCGAGCAAATGGTTGTCCTATCTCAATGAAGCTGTATATCCTACTTACATAGTTCATATGCATCTAACATTCTTCCCAATAGCAGTCTTTGGGATTCTAGGATTTGGATATTACCTCGGTCTTGCATTTGGTACAATACTGGTTACAATTGGAGTAATAATTTGCTTTGAAATTATAAGACGTGCTAAATTTGCAAGAATATTATTTGGAATAAAAGGCGGCCATGAAGAGGTTGCAAAAATATTTCCTTACAACCATATTGAAGAAAAAGTACCTAGAGTAATACTTTCAGTATTTTTTCACATAATTGCAATTGCAATGACTATCGGGCTTCTGATGTTAATTATTGGCGCTGGAATGTTGGCTTAAGGTTAAATATAGATGAAAATATCGGAAAACAATGTGAGGCTTGGTAATGGATTTACGCAAATTACAAACCAAAGATATTCCATCCATTTGGCTAATTAATCAAGAAGGTCTACCTGGAACTGGGGAAATTTCTGAGAAGGAAATTGCAGATTTACTCACCCTATCGGAACTTTCCCTAGGGGCTTATGAAGAAAATGAATTGGTTGGATTTGTTCTCTGCCTTCCACCTAATTCAAGATATGGAAGTCTAAACTATGCTTGGTTCAATAATAGGTACGAAAATTTCCTCTATGTTGACAGAATAGCCGTATCTGAAAATCACCGAAACTGTAAAATTGGAACTAAATTATACAAAGAGGTGATTTCTCATGCTAAACAAAATAACTGCCCTATAGCTGCTGAAGTTAGTCTGAAACCACCAAATCCTGACTCATTAAGATTTCATGAAAGGAATGGTTTCAATGAAATTGGGGTACTTCATCACGAAAGTAAATCTGTGACAATGATGATGCGATTATCTTGAATCATTTCAAAGATTAGATACTAAATCTGCTAAGACTTTTTCTGGCTCAGTGGATTTTGTAACTCCACTTGCTAACAGTACTCCTTCTGTGTTCAATTTAATCGCCATTGCAACATCTGCCCCATTCTTCACTCCCGCTCCACAAAGGACGCGAACATCTGGATTGACTGACTTGACAATTGCAGCAGTACCTGAAACAATTTCAGGGTCGGCAGTAGTGACCGAAACATCACCGCCAATCAATTCCGGTGGCTCTACTGCAATCATAGTAGGTGCAAGGGCAGCAAGTGCTCTAGCCTCATCTAAATCTGCCGCACAAGCGCAAACGGGAAAACCTTCAGGAAGTTGTTCAAGCAGATTTTCTACATGATCTAGAGACACCTTATGCTCAGCATGATTGATGATTGTCCCACTAGCTCCTCGCTCCATTGCTGTTGATGGATGGAGCCAACCTGTATTAGAACCAAAACCAACCGGGTCAAGATGTTGAGTCCAGACTTGCAAGGAAGGGGCTGCTGCCACAACTGACGAAAGGTCAAAAGCAGATACTACGGCCACAAAATCAGCCAAATCTGTGGATGAATCTGCTACCTCCATTGCTCTAGCCAACTGCTCAGCACCAACACCATGTGCTGTCTCGTAGGTCTTGAAATTGACAACTATCAGCGGTCTCATTACCACACGCCACAAACAACAATTTGTTGAACCCTTTGGCGCATATCTACAAGATTAATCAATCAAGATTTGGATAATACATTCCATTAGGGGCAATTTGGGGGAGGAGATATTGCTCATCTGTAATCAATGCAAAAATCTGAACATCCATGCTCTCAAGCAACTCTCTTGAACATGGCTCCCATTCATTTGCAATC
Source organism: Thermoplasmata archaeon (assembly GCA_002727675.1). Taxonomy (GTDB): domain Archaea; phylum Thermoplasmatota; class Poseidoniia; order Poseidoniales; family Thalassarchaeaceae; genus MGIIb-Q1. The sequence continues at coordinate 6,822 of PBXQ01000053.1, forward strand.
CCATCACAAGTTGCAGTGTCATTGAGAATACCCATGTTACTGACTTGAGCCCAGTAAATATACTCGATAGCCATGCAATCATAATTACATGTTTCATCATCATAATGATACCAAGCATCTTCAGGATAAGTACCCGGGTGTTCAATAAATTGGCCACCACGTGCCTCGTCCATTGCACTAGTCAGTAACGAAGAGCCTGGTTGTAATCCAAAAGCATCAGGATAAATGTGGGCGTGGCCACGGTGATTGATAGTATGTATTATTTCCTCTACGGTAGCATCTGAACCCCAATGGCCTGTTTGGGTGGGGTCAACTTCTCGTGCAAATAGGACTGCACCTACGCCTTGACCATGATAATTCTCTTCAAAATCTCGGTATCCTGGTGAGCCATCGTAATCAAACATAGGAATCATCGCACTGACATTTTGAAGGCGGCTGAGTAGTACTGAATCGTCAACTTCCCCATCTTCATCATTATCCAGTAATTCGGCTAATACTGAAGCAGCATGGAGAACCTGATCATTTCGCAATCCTGATTCAGCATATATTCCCAAACCGAATACATCTACATATTTGGTAAAGCAACCCATACCACTTTGGTTGGGATTCGGGTTTGCTTGAATTACAAAATTTGAGACATTTGACACAAACTCTGATTCAAGTTGCTCTGTGTCACAATCTTGGGTTGGATTATTTCCTGAACCGCCATCAGACCACCCAAGACCGCCTTCATTTATTTTGAATACCTCTGTCAAGTTGAAAGGTTGCTGATAATATCGCTCTGAATTCAAATCAACCCATGACTGAGCGTATTCTAATGCAGAATTATCACGTCCCCAATTATCTTCTAATTCCAAGGCAACAGCTTCGTATGCTAAATCGTCATATTCATCATGAAAACATCCTACTGCAGTACCATAATTTTGAAGTTCATATTCAGCAATAAATGAATAAACCGCCGCTTGAAATGGGTCGTCAGGCCAATTCATATTTTCACAATCGGAAAATAAATAATCAAATTCGCCCGATTCCCAAAGGTCATTCAATGCAATAGAACTCAAAATAAGAAAGAAAACAACGGCAGGGACAACAATATATTTCCATGGTGGTTTCTTTGGTATTGTAGGGGCTATTTCATCCATAGGTCCCCAATCTTCCACTATGAAAGTAGGTGGTTTAGAACCAAAATCATCTTTTTCATGTCTAAAGTTGCTCATTAAACCCCACCCACCCTACAGACTTCATTTCTAATTATCCCATGGAACTTCTGTAGCACCGCGAATCCAGAGTTGTTTAGTATGGAATTCTAGTAATGCTGGAGTTTGCAAACATGGCTCGCCATCGGACTGAACGACTAATGGAGGGGAATGAGAATCATCTGAAGGATTTCCATCACTATCTAGTGAGCGAATCTCAAGACGTGTGCATGGCTTTAGTTCTATACCCCATTTCCCAACATGCTTGCCCTTCTTTAGTGGCCCCATCAACATCAACATCTTGAGTTTAGATAGACCCCACGCGTGGCAAATGAAACCATGATCAAGAATAGGTGAAGCGCCAGGACATACCTTGTATCCGCCCCCAAACATCTCAGAGGTAGTCACGGCTAACATCGAGAAATCCACAATTTCTCCGGGGCCATCATTAATTTTTACCCAAGCCATTTTCTTCTTCCATGGAAGTATCTCAGTAATTCCAAGATAAGTGTACTTAAACGATCCCTTAATCCATTTTCCGCGAGAAAGTTTCGCTCGCGCAGTTGCTGAAGTAACTCCACTATCAGATTCTAAAAATACCCACCTAACGACTCTACCAGGAATATCAGGCTCACCATCCCATTTCGGATTGTTTACTGGTTTTGGATAATCACCTTCTCTAGGAGCGGGAGTTCCTTGTAAACGGAAAGCCCCCACATGGCGATCTTTTCCATTAGTTAGCACCTCAATCATTTGTTTTACTTTCTTTAATGGAATGCCATGAGCCCTAGCAACATCGTTACCAGTACCTGCTGGTATTATTCCTAGTGGAATTGATGAGCCCCTCATTCCAGATGCCACTTCATGAACTGTGCCATCACCACCACAAGCAACGATTAAGTCCAAATCATCCCTATTTCTCAAAGAAAATGCAATTTCAGGAGCATGTCCCACTCTTTCAGTAAAATGTGTTTCACACTCAAAACCTGCTTCTGATAGGGCGGGTTCAACTGCCTTCCATCTCTTAAGAGCATGGCCATCGCGGCCGGCAGGATTTACGATACAAGCTATGCGGGGCACGTTACTGCTAACGGGGTCCAGCATTCAAACAATCCGATTAAAGAAAGAAGGCGAAGTGACAAATGGGTGCGGCTTATCCCAAGCCTTGATGAGTGACTCAGAATGGACTGATTTTGAGCGCTCTTGTATGCAAAGAGCATTAGAAATTGCCAAACACGGAGAAGGACAGGTGTCTCCAAACCCCCCTGTAGGTTGTGTACTTGCAAAAGATGGGGAAATTATTGCAGAAGGATGGCACGATCACTTAGGAGATTTACACGCAGAACAAGCAGCAATTGCAGATGCTGAAGCAAGAGGAGTGTCAACAATTGGCTCTACTGCGTTTGTTACTCTTGAACCATGTAACCACCATGGCAGAACACCCCCTTGTACTGAAGCCTTACTTTGGGCCGGAATTAAGGAATTAATCGTTGCAACACCCGA
>PBXQ01000054.1 GCA_002727675.1 Thermoplasmata archaeon
CCCGATTATAGGGGGTGATTCCTGGCGAGATAGATACGGATGTATCGACAATGACGGCGATGGTCAATCTGATCTCAATGATGCCTTTCTTAATCAATCAACTCAATGGAGTGATACTGATGGTGATGGTTTTGGGGATAATTGGGATAATGTTTCCTGGAACAATACTCGTGCATCTTATTGGCCTGGGATTTGGATTTTAGGTGCCTTTTTACCAGACCCCTCTCCAATGGATTCGGATAACGATGGTTTTGAGGATGGTGGAATTTCTAACAGTTCTCAACCTTGGGATGATTGTGAAGATTTAGTTGGTTATTCATGGCGAAATCTAGTTGGTTGTCCAGACGAAGATGGTGATGGTTGGGCTGATATTGAGGATGGGGTGCCTAATAACCCCACTCAAACGGAAGATTCAGATGGTGATGGTTATGGCGATTCCATTAATGGTACGGAAGTAGATGATTGTCCGAATCGTGCTGGAAATAGCACCATTGATCAATTAGGTTGTCCAGATAATGATGGCGATGGGATCTCAAATGATGCTGACGATTGTCCGACTGTTTTTGGATATCCGCCCAATGGTTGTCCTGATCGGGATGGTGATGGTTATGTGGATGAGACTGGGGAGAGTGATGCCTTAGTAGATGGCTGCCCAGATGATTTTGGCACCTCATTTGAAGACAAGTATGGTTGCCCTGATGGCGATGGTGATGGTTATTCAGATGAGGGTGATCAATTCTCTAATGATAGCACTCAATGGAGTGATAGTGATGGTGATGGATATGGTGACAATCCAAATGGTACAAATGCTGATGATTGTCCATATCGTGAAGGTAATTCGTCAATAGAAATTCTTGGTTGTGATGATGCTGATGGCGATGGTTATTCTGATATTATTGATTTATTCTCTGAAAACGGCTTGCTTTGGTCAGACAGTGATGGTGATGGATTTGCTGACCAGTTAGGTACTAACCAGTCAGATGATTGTATAAACAAAGTTGGTAATTCTAGTAATTACTTGCTAGGTTGTCCCGATTTAGATGGTGATGGAATCCCAGATTCATTGGATGATGACATAGATGGTGATGGATATACGAACATAGAAGAAAATAATGCAGCAAATGCTACAGATCCATTTGATCCCAATAGTTTCCCAGTTAATTCTAACACAGATTCACAGAATGGGGCTGAGGATGGAAATCCATCTAGTGGTTCATCTTTAGGGGGATTCAACAATTCATTACTAATTGCTGTATTGTTGTTGCTTCTTGTGATTGTCGGTAGAATAGGTTTCAACATTAATGCCAATGTCAAATCCCGTAAGTTGTTTGAGGAGATGCAAACAACTTTTTCTAAAATTAATGATTTTGAAGGTCTTTCATCATTTGAAGAAGAGTTAGATCAGGCATTGAAGACAAATTCAATCATGGCATCTCAAGGGGTATATCTTCGTAATAGAATTGAGAAGAAGAGAACAAAGTTCATGGAGGAGTTACAAGTTTCTCAATATGCTGAATGGTGGGCTCAAATGGGATATCAGCAACAACAATCAGGTTGGTATCCAGCAGATGGTCAATCACAATGGCCTGCTGGAAATTATGACCAAGGTCAACAATGAACAATAATTGCCAAAAATTCCCCTCAAGTTGAAAGAGGGGTCGCATTCAGCGTTGTTTAGAGGGAATGGTATGTCTGGCAAAGTAATCAACGATACAATCCATGGAATGTTTAGAATTAAGGGAGTTAGAGAGGAACTTCTCACTACTCCAGAGTTCAATAAATTAAGTCATATCAAACAACTTGGTTTAGCTCACTTAGTTTTCCCTGGTGCACATCATACTAGATTTGAACACTCTCTTGGAGTCTCTCATATTGGGGGTTTGATGGCTGATTCTGTAGGTCTTGATGAGCATGAGAAAGATATTGTGCAAGTAGCTGGGATGTTACACGATGTAGGGCATGGGCCATATTCTCACACGCTTGAGCACATACTTCACGAGCGTGGGGGGGCTGATCATATGCATATTACTGAAGGAATCATTACAGGTGATTATGATATTCTTAAGGATGATGAACATTCATTATTTGAAAATAGGATGAAAATACCTGAAATTCTAGAAAATTATGATATTGACCCTGAACAAGTTGCTGGATTAATACATGGCGCTGATGCAGCAGGTTCAGAAAGAAATTTGTTTAGTTGGTCTGAGGGTGGTAGTAATTTTGAGTCTGAAGATCATACATTAGCTCATTTAATTCATGGCCCTGTAGATTGTGATCAATTAGATTATTTGTTGCGAGATGCACACTTTACTGGTGTGGCACATGGTGTGGTAGACCACCTTAGGTTGGTCGAGTGTTTGGAAAGGCACAGTGGTGATGTTGCTGTTCAAGAAGGTGGCGTACCTGCTCTGGAGGGGATGTTAATGGCTCGTGGTCTAATGTATTCTGCAGTATATTTCCATAAAGTTACAAGAGTTACAGAAATGATGCTTTCTAGAGCTGTTGAAAGAAGTGCCGATAATCTTCCAGATGCCGTTGATATGCAAAGGATGGTAGATGCTGAAATTTGGCAGGCTTTGTCAGAGGCTGGGGGGATTGCTAAGGAGATGTTGCGCCGCTTAAAATATCGTCAATTGTTGAAGGTTTGTGTCACTCGCAGGGCTGATGAATTCAGTGAAGATCAGATTAAGAGATTGGTACAACTTGCCGAAAATGGGGATTTAAGGAGAGAAATTGAAGATGAAATTTGTAGGAGAGCGAAGGTTCCTGAAGGATTTGTTGCAATCGATGTCCCTAGTGTAAAATTATTACTTTCAGAGCCAAGAATGGCCCAAGTTGACGTGCGGATAATTGGACATGACGGCAAGACTCGTTGGTTCCAAGAACATACACCTATAGCAGATGCACTGCGCAGGAGGCAAGTTTCTCAGGCTGCTATGTTCATCATGACATTACCAAATTCTACTGAAGATGTTGCTCAAGTAGCAGAGCGTATTATATTTCAATAATTGACTCACGTGGGATTTTATGGCTGAGGACTCTGATGTAGTAGATTCCGAGAATTCATTCATACGCTCTCCGGCTGCAATTATGGCAGCAATATCTGGCGGCACTCTTTCTGTTTCTGCAATTTTAAACCCTAGTAAGGTTACAGGTTTGAGTCTATGTCCTATCTTCCACATGACTGGTGTAGAATGTCCTTTTTGTGGGATGACTCGTTCCTTTGTTTCAATCACTCATGCTCGTTTTTCTGAAGCTTTGGATTACAATATTGGATCCCCGTTAATCTATGTGGCTTTTGTCTGGATGCTATTTGTATCAGTTAGAGATTTGAAATTAGGCCAGCATAAAGAGATCCCATCAACCCCCAAATGGCTGTACAAATCGTGGCTTATGGTTACAATAACAGTATTTGCTTGGCTCTTTTGGAGCCGTTGGTTAAGCAATCTAATCTGATTACCTTTTTAGAGGCATTCCATTTGCATCTGGTAGATTTCCCATGACTATCAATATCAAATCAATTAATTGCCAAATCCCACATCCGCCAAGAGTTATTAATTTGAGAATGCCAAGTCCCGTGTATCCAAGGTAAAATCTGTCAATTCCTAAATAACCCACAAAAATAGCCAGTAGCAGAGCTATTAACCATTCTTTTTCTTCTCCGCCTACTTGTGTTGCGCCCATCGGCACACCAGCCATTGCTGGTGCTGGTGCTGGTGCTGGTGCAGGTGCAGGTGCACTAGCAGCGGGAACAAATCCTGGGAAATGTTGTTGCGTGTATTGCAAAGCGCTTTCAGGCGCGTGTCCTTGTCCAATTAATCCATCATAGTATTCTTGTGCTCCACTCATATTATCACTAAACCTCCGAATAAGGTTTAGCATATAATTTGACCGACTAGATATAATACTCAAACTAAAAACCTCTCATTAGCAAAGATTGGTTGGGTAATAGTGAAAAGTAGAACTTAGGTCGGCGGTCAAGAACAGAGTTTTTCTCTGACCTTTTAGGTGAAAAAAATGCACCAACATTTACAAGATGTTTATGAAAAAGTGAAACAAAGAGACCCAGATCAACCTGAATTTCATCAGGCTGTATTAGAGGTTCTAGAAAGTTTGAGTCCTGTGGTTGAAGCAAGGCCTGAATTAATTGAAGCTAATATTATACAAAGAGTATGTGAGCCTGAAAGATTAATTCAATTTAGAGTCCCTTGGATGGATGATGAAGGAAATATTCAGGCTAATAGAGGATTCAGAATCCAGTTTAATGGTTCTATAGGGCCATATAAGGGGGGATTACGATTTCACCCTACAGTCAACCTTTCAATCTTGAAATTTCTCGCTTTCGAGCAAATTTTCAAAAATAGTTTGACAGGTTTGCCAATGGGAGGAGGAAAGGGTGGATCTGATTTTGACCCGAAGGGCAAGTCTGACAATGAAGTAATGAAATTTTGTCAGTCGTTTATGACTGAATTAGAACGCCATATTGGTGCTGATACTGATGTTCCCGCTGGTGATATTGGAGTTGGAGGAAGAGAAATTGGTTATTTGTACGGCATGTACAAGAAACTTAGGAATGAATTCACCGGCGTTCTTACTGGTAAGGGACTTTCTTATGGCGGTTCATTAATTCGTCCGGAAGCTACTGGATATGGATTAGCATATTTTGTCAGAGAGATGTTGGCAGTAGATGGAGAATCATTCAAAGGTAAATCAGTTTCAATTTCTGGTTCAGGTAATGTTGCACAATATGCTTGTGAAAAGGTAACTCAATTAGGTGGTAAAGTAGTTACTTTATCTGATAGTAGTGGATTCATTCATGATCCTAATGGAATTGATGCTGATGAATTGGCATGGATTATGGAATTAAAGAATGTAAAGAGAGGAAGGATAAAGGATTATGCAGCACATCGTGGATTAGATTATACTCCTCGTGATAAATCATTGGATTACAACCCTATTTGGCAAATCCCTGTTGATATTGCTTTACCTTGTGCAACTCAAAATGAACTGAACGGTAGGGACGCTCAACATTTGGTTGACAATGGTGTGAAATATGTTGGTGAAGGTGCCAATATGCCTTGTGACCCAGATGCAGTTGAAGTATTTCATAAGAATAAGGTCAAGTTTGCTCCAGGTAAGGCATCAAATGCTGGCGGGGTTGCAACATCTGGTTTAGAAATGAGTCAAAATAGCCTTCGCATGCCATGGGTTCGTGAAGAGGTTGATGCAAGGTTGGACGCCATAATGGTTGGTATCCATCAGAAAGCATTTGACACTGCAAAGAAATACGGGAAACCTGATAATTATGTATTTGGTGCAAATATTGCTGGTTTTGAGAAGGTTGCTGATGCAATGCTTGCACAAGGTTCTTGGGGATAATTTTCTTCAAACAGCCGTTGGTGCTACGTGGTCATCATCTTTATCAGAGTCATCATTGACTCTATTCCAAACACCAGTCATTAATTCGTGGTGGTGATTTTTGCAATAGTGGAATCTTCGGTATGCTTCTCTAAATGAATATGCTTTCTTACCAGTAGCTACCAAATATCCTTCTGGCGAAAGGCGGCTAATAATTTCTCCATTCTCCTCACATCCGGGGTAGTCACATTTTGGGTTTGTGGAATCTTTTTGTTTGTTATTATTAGTCATATGTTTCCCCCTTTAAATTAATTATTTTGATAGTTAATTGTCTTGTTCCTCATCATCTGTATTTGGTTCAATTACTACTAGAGGAAAATTTGATTCAATATTAACTCCAGCTTGACAATTAACTTCTGTTACTACACCTGTAATCGGGGCAGCGACTTCATTTTGCATTTTCATTGCCTCAAGAATTAGAATAACTTCTCCTTCTTTAACTTCTTGACCTACTTCAACTTCTACAGTAATGATCTTACCAGGTATAGAACTTGAAACAACACCTGATTTTGCTCTTTTCTTGCCCGTTCGCTTTCGTTTTGAAGTTGTAGCAGTTTCCCCTTCTACTTCAATGTGAAAGGTTTCCCCTTCAACCGTAGCTTTCCATGAATCTCCAACAGGTTCTAATTCAACCTCGAAAGTTTCCCCATTAATGGTAACCTTTCTTTTTTCAGTCAAAATATCACCTCCAAGTAGACCTCTTTGATCTGGAAAATGAATATCCTGGCAACCCTAATGCCATAAGTCGGTGGTCTTGAGCCCAAGGGCTTCCCATTTGCCTTCCAATTGTTGACTGAGTTTCAGTGCTGTGGTTTTGAATTGAAAGTACTGCCATGATGGCTGCAACCTTTCTTATCTTTGAGCGGTTATCAGAATGATTAGGAGATTCATCAATTTCTTCTATTGGCACATTTTCTTTGATTAAGTGTGAATCAAATTCAATAATTTCAGAGATGTCACCTCTAGTATTATGTAATATATTACTTAATGAATTATTGTAAGTTTCATCATTCATATAATTCACCTACAATGGTATATTGCCATGCTTTCTTGCAGGACGATCTTCTTGTTTATCAAGTAACATTCCCAATGCCTTGCAAAGTTTTTCACGCGTGTTTTTTGGTTCTATAACATCATCCAAGTAACCTAGGGATGCTGCTTTGTAAGGATTGGCAAATAAATCTCCATATTCTTCAACGAGTCGTTCTCTTTCTTGTTCTGGGTTTCTTGACGAATTAATCCTTTTACGATGAATAATTTGTACAGCACCATCTGCACCCATTACTGCTAGTTGTGCGGTTGGCCAAGCTATATTGTAATCGCCTCTAATATGTTTAGAGCACATTACATCATAAGCACCCCCATACGCTTTTCTCATTATAACGGTCATTTTTGGCACAGTGGATTCAGAATATGCATAGAGTAGTTTGGCGCCATGGCGAATAATCCCACCCCATTCTTGATTTGCTCCAGGTAAGAATCCAGGTACATCAACAAATGTCAACAATGGAATATTGAAAGCATCACAAAAACGAATGAATCTGGCAGCCTTTACAGATGCATCAATATCTAGGCACCCCGCCAATACTTTAGGTTGGTTTCCGATTATTCCAACAGTATTTCCATCTAGGCGAGCTTAACCAATTACGATATTTTTTGCATAATCACCTTGAACTTCGAGAAAAGCTCCATCATCAACAATTTCTGAAATCACGTCCAATACGTCATAGGGCTTTTGTGAATCTTCAGGTACCAATTCTTGTAGTTTCTCACATAATCTATTTGCTGGGTCTTTTGTAGGTTTTAGTGGTGTTTTTTCGAGATTATTTTGTGGTAGATGGGAAACTAATTCTCTTGCAATTTCAAGCGCATCTTCATCATCATTTGCCGTGAAATGAGTAACTCCTGACATTGATGCATGTGTTGAGGCACCACCTAATTCTTCAAATGATACTTCTTCATTTGTGACGGTTTTGATAACTTCAGGTCCAGTGATAAACATGTGTGCTGTTTTATTCACCATGATGACAAAATCTGTAATTGCGGGGCTGTAAACCGCCCCTCCAGCACAAGGTCCCATAATGATACTAATTTGTGGAATAATTCCACTCGCTCTCACATTTCGGAAGAAAATTTCAGCATAAGAGCCTAAACTTGCGACCCCTTCCTGAATTCTAGCTCCTCCGCTGTCATTGAGCCCAATGACGGGTGCTCCAGTTTTCATCGCCATATCAAGGACTTTGCAAATTTTTAGACCATGCATTTCTCCAAGGCTCCCCCCATATACAGTGAAATCTTGTGCGAAGCAGTAAATTGGCCGACCTTCAATTGTTCCATGTCCAGTAATTACGCCGTCCCCTGGGATGACATTTTGATCCATTCCAAAATCACGGCATCTGTGCTCAACTAAGGAATCAATCTCTTGAAATGAGCCCTCATCTAACAGTAATTCTAGTCTTTCACGTGCAGTCATCTTACCTTTAGCGTGTTGAGCATCTACTCTTTGGCCACCTCCGCCAGCTTCTGCAACAGCCTTCCTACGCCGCAAATCGCCTAGTCTTTCCTCGGTCGTTTTCATTCCGCTCAACTCGCAGGTGACAACACTCGCCAATAGACTATGCGGCTCATAGTAATCAATTATTTCTGAAATGTGAGGGTCGCTCAATTGAAAGGGGAGGGGCATTTCGACTACTACGGGGTCCTATGCGCATCGTCATTGCAAAACCAGGTCTTGATGGCCATGATAGGGGTGCTAAGGTTGTTGCTCGTGCATTACGGGACGGTGGTCATGAAGTAATTTATACTGGTTTAAGAAGAACTCCAGAACAAATAGTACGTACCGTTTTAGATGAAGATGCAGATATGCTTGGACTTTCTAGTTTATCTGGTGCTCATGCATTTTTGTTTCCTCGGATTTGTGAGTTGTTAAAACAGGAGGGTTGTGGTGATGTCACAGTATTTGGGGGAGGTATAATACCTGTTGATGATCGCTCAGAGTTATACAGGGCTGGAATTAGGGCTATTTTTGGACCAGGTACAAAAATGCAGGAAATGATTGATTTCGTTAATGAAGTAAAAAATAGAATAGATGTCGGAAAACCAGTTGGTGTTGGAGAGGGTGGCGATTGGTTTTGGTCTTAGGACGTGAGCAGTTGTCAATTGAGTTTGTTAATCAAGCACTTTCTGGAAATCGTAGGTCTTTGGCCAAATTGTTATCAAGTATTGAGAACGGTGAATTAGATAGTAATTCTATTGGATTAGATGGACATGATGATGATGGAACCATAATAGGAATTACAGGCGCTCCAGGTGTAGGGAAAAGTAGTTTGATTGAGAAGTTGATTTCTCATTGGTCTACCCAAGGTTTGAAAATTGCTGTAATAGCAGTTGATCCATCTTCACCTCTTTCTGGTGGTGCCTTATTGGGTGATCGTATTAGGATGGATTCTGCAGATAGTAATTCAAATGTTTTTGTTAGATCATTTGCAACCAGAAATCAACCAGGGGGTCTACCAAAATCGGTGGGGTTAGCAGCCAATCTGATGAGGAAATGCGGATATGATTTGGTTTTAATCGAAACAGTGGGTGCAGGTCAATCAGAAATTAGAATAGTTTCATTTGCTGATAGAGTTGTGCTTATTGAATCCCCAAATAGTGGGGATCAAATACAAGCAGAAAAGGCGGGTATAATGGAAATTGCTGATTTGATTGTTGTAAATAAATCAGATTTACCAAATGCAGAACGTTCTGCTATGCAAATCACTTCTGCTCTTCAGATATCAGGTTCTCCTACTTGCGTATTATTGGCATCAGCAAAAACAGGCGAGGGGGTTGAAGAACTTGCTTCACAATTACTTTCTATTCCTATAAAGATGGGTGCAGAGGTTGCAAGGGCTCGTGAAAGGCTATTGGCGGCATGGGCTTCATCCCTACTTTCAAGAGAAGATATATCTAAGATAATAAATGACATTTCCTCTGGTGAAGTAGATGCAGAAAAATGGGTTTTGAATAATTTGAGGTGGTATGATGAATGATTCTTTGATACTGGCAGATGAATATGAAGCTGATCATGTTAAACATAGTGTGGGTGGCTTAAGAGGCCATTTGTTAAGAAGAGCAATTCACCTTAGTATGGCATTTTTACCTTGGTTATATTATTGGCATGGCGCACTAATTTCTGATATTATTGGGATATCTATTCATAATTTTGTTACGATTGTTGTTTGTCTCATAATTTTAGCTGAATTAATTAGGTTGAAAATTGGTTTTACTATTATTGGTCAGCGAGACTATGAAGCAAAACAATTGAGTGCTTTATTTTGGGGTGCAATTTCAGTAGGTTTTGCGCTAATATATTCTCCACAAATTGGATTAATGGGTGCAGGCATTGGCTTGCCATTAATTTATGGATTATCTTTTGGAGATCCCGTTATGGGGGAAACTAGAAGGGCTGAAAAAAGCAGCAATTTTGTATTATTTTCTGGTTTATTAACGGTGTATTTAGTGTGGTTTTTATCTTGGCATTTAATCTCGACTCCATTGATTTATGCATTAATAATCCCTCCAATCCAGGTCGCCTCTGAATACCCAAGATTAAGGTGGATTGATGATAATGGTTTGATGGTATTAGTTCCATTAATTGTTATATTATGTTTTAACTCGTTGGGATTATAGAGTTGTATTATTGATAAGGCTATAATTGATTAGGGGTTATTGTTAAAATCCGGTTACTTGTCGTGGGTATTGATGCCAGACCAAGTATTGCAAGATGATGCTCCTCCTCAAAGTCTCTATTTGTTGACATATTCAGTAGCACTGATAGTTACTTTTGTAATCTGTGTAGTTTATTGGTGAAAATTTAATCCACGCATTCAAATCATGTGATTATTCCCGTGGTATTGCATGTGTGGCATTTCAGCAATTCTTGGGGAATGTGACGAATCAATTGCTTTGAGTATGGTCTCGAGTTTATCTCATCGTGGCCCTGATGGTTTTTCTTCATGGTCTAGTCAAGATTGTACCTTGGCACATTCACGTTTATCTATCGTTGACATTTCAGGTTCTAACCAACCAATTGGTTCAGAACACGGTTCTTGGTTAATTCAAAACGGGGAGATATATAATTACAAAAATTTGCGAAGATTATATTCTAATTATCAATGGCGCACTAAGGGTGATGGAGAGGTTATTTTAGCAGCACACAAATCGTCCAATAATAAAATAGATTACGACATTGTTCGTTCTTCCAAGGTTGGTTGGGTTAGGAGAACTGCAAATGCAGATCAACCATTAAATCCAGCAGAAAGACACATTGATTGGGTATCTAATTTAGATGGGATTTGGGGTTTTGCATTATGGGACTCTAAATCTCGAGAACTAATTTTGTGCCGCGACCCTCTTGGAGTTAAGCCGTTATTGAGAACGATAACTCCATCAGGAAAACTGTTGGTTTCTAGCGAAGCTAAGGCTTTTTGTCACCACCCTGAATATGAACCCAAAATCGATGAAAATGCTTTGTTGGCTAGGCTGGCTTTTGAGTATTCACTTGATGAAACCACTTTATTTGAGGGTGTATCTCAAGTTGCACCAGGGACAATTGAGACATGGACATTAGATGACCTTGGGAGGGCTACTTTAACGGGAGTAACAAGTTACTCTAGGGATATTGTTGCACCTTCAGATAAGTGGAATCCTACAACTAATGCAAAGCAATTACTTGATTCTCTTTGTGTAGGGATTGAAGATAGATTGATGTCCGACGTACCAGTTGGGATTATTCTTTCAGGTGGATTAGATTCTAGTTTAGTTGCAGGACTTGCTCATAAGGCCGCAGAACAAACAGGGGAACAAGTACCCGAATGTTGGACCGTTGCAGAAAGCGAAGACAACCCTGATTTCATTGCTGCAGAAGAGGTTGCATCACAACTAGATTTAGGTCACCATGCTTCAACTTTAGATGATGAAATATTTTGGAAAACATTACCTTCACTATCTTGGAGTGGTGAAGATTTAGACGTCTCAGTTTTATTTTTCCAACCCTTATTTAAGAAAATGTCTGATAACGTAAAAGTTGGATTATGTGGCCAAGGTGCTGATGAACTTCATGGCGGTTATCCTAGATATCAAAATTTAGAATCACATCGTGAAACTATATTTTCTAGATTAATGTCTAGCCAACATCCATTTGCTGATCATTTAATCAAAGACATCTCTTGCGTTGCACCCCAAGGACCGGGTCAACCATGGCGATCTAATTCTCATGACCCTATCGCTAAATTTGAAAATCTTACAACTACTTTACAATATGAAATAGATCATGGTCAATTAACTAATTTTCAATTACGTTTAGTTGATAGGCATAGTATGTCTCATGGCTTAGAGGTTAGGGTTCCATTTTTGGGTTCAGAGCATAGACGTATATCTCATAAGATTCCAATTCATTGGAGGGTAAGGGAATCTCAAGAGAAATTAGCTCTAAGAGCGGCTGCGGCATTGACAAAACTTCCTTCTTCTATTGTTAATAGACCTAAGTTACCTGCTGGTACTGCCACTACTCCATCAATGCTTGATGAATTTCTTAAGGAATTAGCGCCACATGCGGGTGATTGGAATTCTAGATATCCAAGATTAGAGAGAATTCTACGTAAACAGCCGGATATGGCTATTGGTCTCAGGTTGTTTGAATCACTACACATTACTGATGGTGGTATTGGTAGAGAAGGGAAGGGCTTATGGGATCTCCTTGAGGATGTTGAGTGAGGTTTTGAAATGAGTGAATATTGTGGCCCGAATTTACTTTCCGATTATTATTCCATTCTTGAAGAAAAGAGAACCGAATTAGAAAATTGGTTTGCTTTAGAGAGGGAGAAAAGAAAGATGCCGTTTTATGCATCAGTAGATATTAGGGATGCTGGTTGGAAGGTCGCAGCAGTTGATGCGAATGCCTATCCTGCTGGTTTCAATAATATTGGTGAATCAGAGAGAAAATTTCTTTCCGAGCAGTTGCATAAATGGTTAAGAAGCAATCATCCAAATTTGAAATGGTTGCATATTTGGCCTGAAAGTCACACTAGAAACAAAGGATATGTTGAGAATCTTATCGTGTTAAGAGATTTATTAATTTGTGAAGGTTATAGAGTAACAGTAGGGTCTGTTGAATTACAAGGTTTATCTACGATTGAAGGACTTTCAGGAGTAATTGATTTATCGGTTACTAAAGCAGAAGGTTGCTTAGTTGTTGATGGTAATACACCTGATTTATTGATATTAAACAATGATTTAAGCAATGGTGCTATTGATGGGGTCGGAAATATTCCTATTGCCCCACCACAAGAGATGGGTTGGTTTCAAAGAAGAAAATCAAATCATTTTAGGCATGCACAACCATTTATCGATAAAGCGGCTGAAATTATTGGTATAGATCCATGGTTATTGGGTACTCATTGGTTTGTTAGCAAAGATAAATGTTTAGAAAAAGAAACATGCAGAATAGAACTTGCTGCACAAGTTGATGATTTTCTCAAATTTTTGCAGAAAAAATATGATGAATATGGAATTGAAGGTAAGCCAGTATTGTTTGTAAAAAATGATTCAGGTACATATGGATTGGGTATTATTGAAATTGATAGTGGGGAACAATTACTAAATTTATCTAATCGTAAGGTGAATAAATTAACCTATGGCAAAGGTGGTAATGAGGCTATAGATTTTTTACTTCAAGAAGGGGTCCCGACATCTTTAAGATTAGGTAATTCTGTTGTTGAGCCATGTTTTTATGGTGTTGGTGGAAAACATACTGCGGCCTTTTACAGAGTCAATCACAAGAAAGGAGTGATGACTAATTTGAACACACCTTCTACTGAATTTATGGATTATTCACAAATTTCCAATCATCCAGAGGGTTCTTTGATTGTTAATTCGGCTGATAATTGGCACGCTTTAGTGTCTGAAATTGCGATGTTAGGGATGGCTTCGGAATTAGATGAATTATGATTCCTCATCTCCATCTTCTGTTTTTTCCATCCCAACTATTTCGTAATTAGAGGGGAATAATGCTACCAGAATTCCTGCTATCATAGCAGCTAGACCCCAATAAAATCGTGATTGAACAATCATCATTTCTAGTGCGATAACAACGAGGATTAATCCTCCAAGGTTAGAAATCCAAACTAAGGTTTTGAATGTAGAAAGTGATACGCCTTTCTGATGCTGTGATCTGTATGGTCCAAATTCTGCACCAAATCTAACCGGTTCTTTTTCATCAGCCATATTTTCACCTATCAATCATTTTGATGGCATTGGTCGGGCATGCTAGGACACATAATCTACACCCTGTGCATTCATCTCTAATTATTAGGGCTTTTTTATTTACTTCAATTTCTATTCCTGGTGTTCTCAAAGGTTCATCAATTAACTCAATTGCATTATCATCACATACAAGTAAACATTGATCACAACCTATACACTGATCTTTAATTACGAAAGCAACAAATTCTTCTCCTTCTTTAATATCATTTGAGTGAATTTCTAGGGCTTTTTCCATACTTTCTTTTATTCTGGCAGCCTCTATTTCTCGGCGTCTTTTTAGCTCATCAAGCCCAGTCATCTAACCAATCCTTCAGGTTCCCGATATCAAATGCTCTATTCAAACAATTGCTTCATCATTGATATTATTTTGAACAATTTCAGTAGAGGGTGCCTTTACTGCGTTTTTCTCATCAACTTGCTTGGCTAAGAATGAAACGACATCCATTATTTCAAAGTCGTAACTAGGGTCGCCCTCAAATTTTAAGCATTCAAAATGAGTTACACACTTGGGGCAAGATGTTAACATAATTTCAGCACCTGTTTCTTTTACTTCTTCGAACCTTTGTACTCTAAGGGTACGACTGTCTTCATTACAAGACATCATGCTAGAAACACCACAACACAATGCATCTTCATGATGGTGTTCCATCTCAACCATGCTGATACCATTGACATTTTGAATTAGGTTTCTGGGTTCTTCATAGATGTTCATTTGCCTACCTAATCTACATGGGTCATGGAACGTAACTTTCTTGGGGCAACTAGATGTTAATTCAACATCGAAACCTTTCTCTGCAAGGAATTCCGTAGTATGCATTACTTTAATTCCATCCAATTCATAATCCATAGCAAAAGTCTTGAAACATTCAGCACAACTACTTACGAGTGTATCAATCCCACTATCTTGTAATTTGTTTTCATTATATTGTTTTAATTTGTCAAAGACATCTCCCATGCCCTGCCATTTTTGATCGTGCCCACAACATTTCAAGAAGTCCCTCCCTAGGTATGAAACATCAACCCCCATTTCCTCAAATAGAGTAAAAGCTGCAGTGGTAGTTTCTCCTAAATTCATTTCACCCTTGTTTAAGTGGCTAAATATCATGTCTCGGTCAAAATAATCTACACAACCAGGGTAATATCCAATTTTAGAATCTAGAGGATATTCTTCAACTGAAATGAATTCAGAATCAGAATCTTCTTCTGCTTCTGCCGCTAATACTGCTTGCAAAATAGTATGGGGTATATTTGCGGCAGGAGGTCCACCAACCACGAGGTTCCTTCTAATATCAACGTATGAATCATAGTAAACTAATTGTGGACATGCGTTTGTACAGGCTCCACAAGTAAGACACGAGTACATCGGTACACCATCGTCTTCGTTGTTCCAAGTGTTGTAAATTATGTTTAGTTTATCTCCGGCATTAAATAATCTTACAGGGCAAGCATCATCACAAAGGTCACAACCATAACATTTGTTCATTTCATACTCATATCCACGTGCCATGCTGCGCAAGAGGACATAAATCATTGCTCCAAGTCCAAGTGGGGGAATAAATAATGCATAAGTTAATTTTGCATCTAAACTTTTAGGATTTTGATGGTAGGTTGGATTTTCCATGGAATATTGCTCTAGGTTTGAATTGGAAATTCCGGCTAAAGCAAGTTCAGTACCATTTGTCCTGTCTAATGCCATTCCAGTATTTGGATTTAGGAATAATGGTTGATAGACAGATACAGATGAGGTTGAATCAACTTGAACTGAAGAATTAGCAGAATCAAATGATGATTCCATTGTCATTGTTACTGTATATTGCCCTGGTGATATTACAAATTCTTTGGTAATACAAGTCAGTCCTTCTTCTAGGTCGCCATCTAATGTTGCGATAGTAGTGCCGCTTGTATCTAAGACATTTACATCGATGGAATGGCCACCAGCTTTTCTAACACTTGTCTTAAAGGTGCAGCCCAAATCCATGGTCAATTGATTTTGGCCCAAGTCTTCAACACTAAGTGTATATGAATTTGAAATTGTGGAATCACCTGAATAACTAAGGATTTCAGTAAATCCATTTACGCCACCAGTGACAACTCCTTCAATGGTTTGGGTTTGCATGTGTTTATTTTCATCAGCAAAATCAATCATCGTCATTTGTACTGGCTGGTAAATCCCCCAATTTTTCCAGTAAGATGCTGGGAGTAGACAGTAGTCACTTCTATCTGATGACTCTTCACCAACAAACTTAGAATCTTGCCAAAGTGAACTTCCAGAACTTGCTCCGTATGAAAGACAGTTGCTTTCCATTAAATCCCAATCATGCCCCTCTTCAATTACTAGTAGGGTATCAACAGGCTGGTTTCTAAGTGTGGCTAATTCGTCAACATCATCCATTGCACCTAGCCCTCCTATGTCCCAAAACCCTCCATTATAAACTGGCCAAGACACAACCGAAATTAGGACGGCAATAATTAGTGAACCTATTGCAATATTTTTGCCTATTTTAGGGCTTGCTCTTGACCCAGATGATTTAATCATGTACCATTTAGCTATGAAGTAAATCATTATCCAAATGAAAATACCAGTAAGGATCCACGGAATAGCATTGAAAACTTCGGCTATCCATGGTTCTCTTACTACGCAACTAAGGCCTGCATGAGAATTAAGTTGGCAGAAATCAGATCTATTTTTTCCATATAATAAAAGGAATATATTTATTGAATACACACTGATAAACCAGACGTGAGCCAAGTAAATTACTCCGGCTGTTGCAAACCAAGGGTCTTCAACACCTCTCTTTTCTCTGCCACCTAGGAATGGCGGCAGTGCTAGTATTCCTACTGGGAAGCCAGTTAGGAAAGCCCCCCACCATCCAGCATTCCAAGAAATCACAGGGGTGCCGAAGAAATCTCCGATTATTTGTGGTAAAGGAATGTCAAATTGAGGTAAATATTCTCCCCAACGTAAATATCCATACGAAAATAGAACATACCAATCAGGGAATACGAAACCAGCTTGTGCAAAAGGATCAGCTGCACTGTGTAAGGGTGGTGGAATCAACCATGCGTAAAATGCTAACACGGCGACCATTGAAGCAAATACAAGGCTGTCTCTAAGTACTTCATGAGGCCAAAGTGGATGTCCTTCAAACACTCTTTCTCTCTTTTGCTCAGCATCTAACATTTTTTCCTTTTCGCGCATATATACATCTGCAATGCGTCCAAAATTATCTATTAAGCCCATACTGAATCATCTCCTATCAATGAGGCTCCGCGATGCCTTGTACCCAAACAATAAACAAATGTATGATTATTAAAGTGGTTACGATTACTGGTAATATGAATACGTGAAGGAAATACATTCGTGTTACTGTTGCTCCTGAAAGTGATGTACCGCCAAATAGCAATATTGCCATCCAATTACCAATTAATGGGGTTGATTTTGCCATTGCAATCCCAATTGTGGCAGCACCAAAGGCAAGAGCGTCCCATGGTAGCAAATATCCAGAGTATCCAAAAATAATTGTCAAAAGCATTAATCCTACTCCAATAAGCCAGTTTAATTCACGTGGGTTTCTGTAAGCGCCAGTGAAGTAAACTCTACACATGTGTAAGAAAACAGATGCGACCATGAAGTGGGTGGCCCAATGATGTATACTTCTGATAATATAGCCAAATGGGAGTTGAGTCATGATAAATTCCATGCTACCATAAGCGGGAGTGGGGTCTCCATCTCCACCGGGGACATAGTAAATACCTAGTACAGTGCCTGTGATGATTAGAATAATGAATGCTAAGAATGAAATCCCTCCAAGGCAGTATAATGGGTACCAGTACCAAATAATTCTGAGTTTATATTTCTCTGCGTGTGTCATAGGCATTTGTCTGTGGACTGAATGATATGCATCCCTACTCATTGCCCAGTAGTCTTGAATTCTGAAACGCGTGTCTAACCATGAGAATGTCCAAAGGAATATCTTTTCAGCCATTCCCATTTTACCAACAGATTCTACAGCCCGGAGGATTTCTTTGCGCGGAACATCATCATTTTCTTTTCTCAGAGTCAATGCGACAATTACCGATACGATGATTATGAAGAACCAAAGGAACCAAAATTGTAGTAACATATCTATTCACCTAATTACAAAAAGTATACCAATCGAGAATTTCAACAACTCCCTCTGCTTCAAAGTCAATAGCTTCAATTACACCCGAAGCATTGACTTGGAAAGGGATTAATGGGATTCCTACAGGGGCAGGCCCACCAGTTCTTTTTATCCCGAAATAATTGAATGCCGCTCCTGTATTTTTGTTTATGTTTGTATTTTTCTCTATTACTGTAGGGTCAAACCTACTAGAATGACAAATACAGAATAATTTGTTACCACCTGAGTCTAGCCCCCCAGGGATCCAATTATCGGCAGTGAAGTCATTAGGGACTAATTGCCAACCAGGAATGCAACAAAGGTGCGGGCACCTTGACATGACGATAATCATGTTATCGTGAATTTTCAAAACAGACCATTTTGCCTCTTCTTCGATTTCCCCGCCATAACCAATTATGGCGCCTGTTTGATCTTCGCCATCTGCAAATTGGAAACGGGGTTTTCCTGTAGATGTGGAAGTGTCTTTATTTTCATCATGTGGGACGTAAATTGCTGTTACTGGCATCCCACCCCAAACACCTTGAGCACCTGACATACCAGTTGAACTAGTGGCGGCATCATCTACGAAGTCGCTCTTTTTCATCGATTCCAAATGTTTTGAACCATACCAAACATTGTCTTCTTGACCTTTGGGTACCCAATAACTGATTGAGTTACTACCTCCTGCATCATCCCTTGTCCCCATTAACAATGAAGCAAATCCTATTGAACCAAAACTAGCCATGGTAATTAACCCTGCAGCAGAATTGAATGAGTAACGCATGAATTTTCTTCTGTCTAAATTGTAAGAACCTTGGGGTGTGGTATCACTAATTATTGGCGACGGGCGAAGCCTAAATTCTCTTGCCATCTAATTACACCTCGTATTTATGCCAACTATCTGGGTCCTTCGGGGGGATGAATTTCCTACGTCTGTTCTTGACTATTACAATGTCAGGGGCAACCCATTTGAGATAAATAATACCCATGACAATGAGAGTCACCATTGTCATAGCTAAGTGGAATGAAAGTTGCTGTTGATCCCATCCATTATACAAGCCATAAGTCATAGAGCCAGCCCAGTATAGTGTCCAGCCAACACCCCACAAGAAAGTCAAAATTACCAATGCCGAGGTCCCATTCAGTGCCAAACTAGCACGAATAATTGTTCCTGGTTCTACTTTGTTGTAAACGCCATGGTCTATTGCTGATTGGTATGTTTCTTCGTCTAGAGTTACACCCTCAAGCGCAGCCCTAGCATCTTCTACACTCACATCGCCACTGGCGACCTGCCGTAACATCTTGGTGATGGTGTCCTGTTTCAAATATGGTCACCTCTCTTCAAGTTTTTAATCCTCAGTCGTAGCAAGTTACTCCTTCCCTCGTAATGTCTACTAAATCCATACCTTAGGAAGAACCCACAGAAAATAATTACTGAAATCACTGCTCCAAAACCGAGCAAACCAAGCCAATGTGCTCTGAAAGGTGCTCCCATGCTGTGTAAGTCGATGTGCCCACTATCTACTACTGGCGCAGCAATATTTCCATCACCAGCAAAAACCATGCGTGTATTTCCGTCGTCATTTCCTTCGGTGATTGAAAATGAGAGTCTATTGTATGAGTCGGGCGCAGTAGGTGCGCCATTCCCATCAACAGAATTTCCAGCCACCCAGAATTTCACATCACCAGTGCCGCTAGAAGGCGGGGTCCAAGTTACTAACCACATACGATCTGTAACTTCAGCTCCTTCAGAGGTGTGGGTCATTGTTTGTGGGGAGCCATCATTATGGACTAAACTGCCATAGCCTTCTGCTGCTGAGAAGGATCCACTAGATGCTCGCATTGAAAAACCACCTGTATTATGGCCGGGGTCAATTTCGGGTCCTCCAATTAGTTGGATAGTAAACGTATAGGTGCTATCTTCAGACCACATGTATGGCAAGCCATCAACTAGCAATGTGACACTATCTGATGGTGCTACAAGATTATTTGTGTGGCAGGTACAACCATTTTTTGCGACATCGGTTTCGCCCGCTGCTTGGTCTCCTGTAATGCCGTCAGATTCCGCTATTGAGGTGCTCGCTAAAAGTAGCGCAGTAAGCAGAAGAATTAGCGGCATTTTCAAGTCATTGATTTTGCCACCCATGCTACCCTCAACCTATGATGAAAGGGCCGAATTGTTTGGGTCTAATAATCGTTTGCTGAACGCTATATGATAGGTCGCTTTCAGTGACGTATTTATTACGATGTCAGAGGCTTCATTTTTGGATTTAATTTTGGCATAATTTATTTGATGAATAGATTAATCATAAACTTGTATTTGGGATGAGTATGGCTGAACGCGGGTGGGTGAATATTTACAATTTGACTGATGCTCAGATTATTGATATTGATGAGGCAGAGAGTAAGATGGAAATGCATGATTTGACTGGAGCGGAAGAAATCCTAATTAGGATGTTGAATGAAGATAGTGAATGTGTCCCCGTATTGAGTAACCTTGGTAATCTGTATGGAAAATATTTTTATGAGTTTGAGAAGGCAGTAGAATATTATTCCAAGGTTCTTGAGATTGAACCAGATAATGCTTGGGCTAGGGATGAAAGAAGAAGGTATCAAAGATATGCCTCATATGATTGATTTTCAATATACCCAAAGTTCAACCGCTTAGTCATGTTGGGTGTTGTTGTGCACGATGGTAGTCTCTTAATCGCTGGTGTCGGTAGTCTAGGATCTATTTGGGCCAAAAGAGCACATGAAAATTGTAGTGACTATTGTGATTTATTGCTAGTTGATTCTGATGAAGCCTCATTTGAAGATTCTAGGCACGCTCATTGTGTTCCTTTGGGAGATTTATCTAGTGAAGGATGCGCCGCCCTCCCAGAATTAGCGGCCTCCCATTTCATGAAGGCTACAGCGATCATGGATAAAATTCTGGAGCCAGTCGAATTATTGATTTTACTAACATCTCTAGGTGGTGGTGTTGGTTCAGGCTCAGCACCTTTACTTGCTTCACAAGCTAGGCGTAAAGGTGCGTTAGTAATTTCAATAGCTGGGATTCCGTTTGATGATCACCCGACTCGTCGAGAAATTGCATCTTCAGCCTTCAATAGATTGGATGAATCTTCTGATGTTTGTGCCAAATTATCTCTTGACCGCCTTGCATGGCAAGCACGGAGTAGAGGCGTGGACTGGAGAAAACACCCTTCATGGATAGAGGAATTAGTCCAAGGATTGGTTCTTACTTTAGGGCAAGTGGGTATTATCAACTTGGATTTAATGGATTTGCGTTCAGTTGTTTCTAGAAGTGGGGCGGCTACAATGGTTGTTGCTGAAGGGGATCCGAATGATCCTGAATCTATTTTCTTGCAAGCACTTTCAGCTCCGTTGGCATCTTTAGATGTTAGTGGGTCTACTGGTTGCCTATTGCAATTAGAAGGTGGGCGGCAAATGTCAATTTATCAGATGGAGAAGGTTGCAGATGCATTTACAAGAGGTTTAGATGAAAATGCACAAGTAATTATTGGCGCTAGGCATTCCGATGGTTTGGATGGTAAAATAAGAGTTGTAGCAGTAGTAAGTGGGCTTTAACCATCAATCAATTCAATTTCGTCTATATCCAATTCACCATGTTCGTTATTCTTTTTTTGACTAAATTCATCTTTTTGTTCACTATCTTCTTTACTTTCAGATATCAATTCATCGGCATAAATAGAAATTAATCGTGAATGTTTATTTATTACAATTGGATACAAAATAATTATTGTTAAAGCAGTAATAATGTGCCCTATTGCCATTGTAGTTGCAATGTTATTCCCTCCTATCCCGTTTGTGATATTGGATATCATAGCAATACTTCCAGCATAACCAAAACCAAAAGATAAGCCCCAGAATAATGCATTATCACTCGTGAACAATTTACCACCTTTACTCACATTTCTACTAGCAAGTGCCCATATGGCAAGAACTACAGTTAGTAACATTAACACAAACTCTTCTAAAATCATAGTAATTGGTGAAGGGTCATCAATTAGTCTTCGCCATGCACTAGCAATGTGCCAAATGATAAAAATTTGAGAAATTAATCCCCATCTATTTGCTAAAGTAGCTCCACCTCTGGTTAGAGTAATTTCTCTAAGTTTTCCTGAATGTAAAAATATCAATACGATTTGTAGTAATATTGAGATAATAACGAATCCAAACCACTTAAAATTATTATCACCTTCAAAACCTGAACTATAACCATATCCAATAATAATGGAAAATGTAACCACCCCAATCAATTGGCCAATTATAGCGCCAAATAAAGTACCTTCGCGAGCTGTAGAGTCTGTGATTTTAGTACTACTTGAAATCCAAGCATAAGTACTACTTTTGAAAGAACTACCCTGCCCTATAGACCAGACTAAGAAGAGGGATGCTAGTCCAAAAGGAACCCAATCTTTTATGGAATCATTATTACTAGAAATTATACTGATAATTAAGGCAATAATTGAACTAATAATTATTGGAACGCTCCAAGATCTTATTGATCTCATTATCAATGATTTTATCCATGAATCTGATGATATTTCATTTACTCTAACTAGGTTAAAAATTGCATCCCACCTAGTCGCAGTTGCAGTGATAGCGTAACCAAATGAAAGAGAAATGAACCCAATAGCTGAAAAATACAACAGACTATATATTTGAGCAAAAGCATAGAGGGTTGATGAAAGCATCATTAGTAGAATAATGTGTGGTAGTGTTTTCAAATCTAATAATGTTGACAATAAATCCCCGAGGCCAAATTTTTCTTGTTTTATTGAATAATCATTATTTTCTTCCGAGGGGCCAAATGGTTCATTTTCTCCTGTAAGAAAATCGTTTTCTTCCTCGTCCACATGACGCCCAAGCGTCCACTCCTGTTAAGTCCGATGCACACACGCGTGAATTATGGCTAAGTTGGGCAAGGCTTCCCGCGATAAGTCTCGCTGGGTTGGATTGAGACTTGATCAACCAGTTAATCAAAGGTCGGAATTAGAATCATTAATCTCTCAAATTGAATCAATAGGTAGTAATTTTAGATTATATGATTTTGTTGATAATAAAGCAATAATACTTATGTCACTAGATACTTACATGAGTTCTAGGTTTGATTTAGAACAAGGAGTTGGTGGTATGAAATCTATAACCAGTTCTGGTAAAATAAAATTAGTAAGAGAAAGATTGGGTATAGTGGTAAAAAGGCGCAAGAGATGAAAATTTAATCATGTTTAGCTGCCCATGCATCCTCTACTGAAAGAGCTCTATTTTTCAATGGGATTATTTTTCTATATATTTCATATGGTGACTTAATCTCACCTTCAACAGTTAGAAGCCTAACTAAAGGAATGCCAAAGTGTTCTTCATTTTGAATTAATAATGGTTCGATAATATCCCAATCCTTATCTGATAATTCAACGAATTCACCCCCATTTAATTGTGATGATGATAAAATTTCATGTGGGTCTCTGACATATATTGCTCCTCCACTTGAAAGACTGAACAGGTTTCCACCAGGGTATGGTGTTTCTAGTTCTGTAATTGAACCAGATTGGTCAAATTTAATCCCGTTGATAATAACAAATCCACCCCCTTCTAGTGGATCTCCAGCCATGAATGACTCTGCCAAATAATCTAAAGCAGTCCCATTAATTACTAGTTTTGGACCTCCTACAGAGTTAATCATTGGCCTACCTGCGGCGTTTCCTTGGACAAACAAACGCCCACCTTTTGCTCCATATCCATAGCACTGTCCCACATCTCCATGAACCACCAAGGTACCTTTCTTGTAAATTTGAGCAACTTGATCCTGGGCATTTCCGTGCATATGGATTGTCATCCCATCACTCCCACTTCCAAGATAATCTCCAACACTACCAAATACATCTATTCTAACATCTTCAGTTTCCATTCCAAAACCATTGCCAATAAACCGGTGTCCTCGGCAGTGAGTGACACAGAAATTTTTCCATCCTGATTGGTAAAGTGCTACTAATTCACGGGCTAGAGATTCAGTTCCTTCTATGGGATATGGTCTTGCATCTACAACAATAGATTGCGTGAGGTTTTCTGGTTCTGGAATATGTCCGGGAGATTTTTGTCCAATGAAGTATTCGCATGGTTTTGTGCTAGAATGATTTAATATTTCCATTATTGAATCCTCTACTAAATCAAGCCAACGGCTTGTTCTAAGTTTACCAGTGTCATATTTTCTATTTAGCAATAAACAAAGTAGTTCAACAGCTTGTTTACGTGATTTTTCACTTGCAAATGAACTAATTTCAGATAGTAGTGCTCTTGCTGAAGGCCAATCAAACTCGGAAATATTTGATGACAATTCGGGGAATATTGTTGTGGGCGACCATTCTTCTGGCCATTGAAAACCTGAAGTCAATGCTGAATTTTCTATTTGGTAATTACCTGGGGGGTGGGTGTTAATCAAATCTCCAAATTTGTTTTTCATTACTAATTCATGTGTCCCATCTTGATTTGGATTTACGTCAAAAATGAATGACCCTCCGTCAGTGTATGATCCTCCTCTAGCATTCCAATATTCATCACATCGTCGCCAGAAACGATTATCTTCAGAAGACAAACTTTCCAATACTGCATCAATAACTTGCTTTTCTGAACCACAGAAAGCAATAGCCACCTCTCCTCTTTGATATGAGAATACTTGTGGGCGTAGCATACTTGTGTCAGTAATTCCAATTAATTGATGAGATTTGCCATTTGCTTTTGCAATTATGAAGAACCATGGTCCATCGGGAGAGCCGTGAATATGGGTTTTTTGAATGGCTTCGTAAACTTCTTGTTTTTCATCGGGGAGCATGATAAAATCTAATTCACCTGTAGGTGCTAGACTTTCTATTACATATTCGATGGGATATCCATAAACTCGTGAATGTAAATCGAATCCTAATGCTGCAACTTCTGTGTCAGTGAAGAATAATGGCTCCATTCCTCTTTGTCCTAGGTAGTCTTTGACTGACACATAATTGGAGAAGTCGCCGTTATGAACCAATGCTACATCAATACCCTGCCCAAATGGGTGTGCGCCACCAGGGTGTGTGACTCTTCCTCTAGTAGGGTATCTGTGATGGCCAATCCATACATGTGCAGTCACATCATCTAGTCTATAGAATCTAATCACGTCTTCTGCATAGCCAACAATTTTGAGAATTATCATATTTTGTCCATGGCTTAAAACAAACGCATCAGCACGTTGATCTTTAGCGTAGAATTCAACATTTAATCTGTGAGTGTTCTGGAAAAGCATTTCATCCCACATTGCTTTTTTATTACTGAAGTCTTCTTCCTTGAGATTCCCTTCTGACAAGAATTTTTCTACAGCAGAAGGTTTTGGGCGTATGAAATAACAAACAACCTCTGGTGGTTTGACTTCTAAGTTTGGCAAATCTTCCCAATTTTTCATAGTGGAAACTTCATGAATGTGATCAACTTCAAATGAATTATGAATAAATTGTTTTTCAACGTCTTTTCTTACAGATTCATCAGAGTAAGCTATTGCGTACAAATAGTCGTTTTTGAGAATCTCTTCACTAACTCCAAATTGTTCGTGGTTTAAGCCCACCATGGCAACACCTCCGCCCTTCCCATTACCTCTATTCCTCATTTGTTCAAGGGAGTTGAACAGATGTTTTCCAGCAACTGGTATTTCACAAGCTAAACCTACGACTCCGCAACCACCCTCAGCAGCATCATCTTCATCGAATTCTATTTTAGGTAGGCTATTGTTCATAATTCTTCTAGAATTTAACAAAGCATCATGGTTTGACATCAATTGCCGCCCCCTAAATATTTCAATAAATCAGTTCTGCCTACTAATTTTTTAACATCGTCAAGTCCCAGTTTGCTTAATATATCTCTAATTCTCCATTGTATTGCGGTATAGTAATTATCCAGTCTTTTGATTGCCCATTCTTGTTGGATCCATTCTTGCAGTTCTATGTCGGTGGTAGTTAATCCCCAAGGGCACCCTCTGCCTGATGGCCCACCCTCACAGTTGGAGCATCTAGTGCAACCCATTGCAACTAAATCACTAGTTCCTAATACTACCCCGTCGGCACCAAGTGCAATTGCTTTGGCAATATCGTCTCCAGTCCTAATCCCGCCACTTGCAATCAAAGTGACTTTGTCTCTAATTCCTTCTTTAATTAAGAATTTATGCACCTTTGGTATGGCTAATTCTATTGGCATTGCAATATTTTTCTTTGCTATTTCTGGAGCGGCTCCTGTTCCACCAAATCCACCGTCAAGGTGGATAATATGTGCTCCAGCATAGTATGATCCTACAGCAACCATATCAACATCGTGAGGTGTTGAGACTTTAACTGAAATTAATGCATTTGGATTTACAGTTTGTATCCAATCAATATGCTTGGAGTGGTCCTCAACTGAATATGTTGAGTGGAATGGGAATGGGCTAAATAAACTAACAAAGGGGACGCTTCCTCTCATTTTAGCTACCTCTTCCCCGGCTTTAGATGCTAGCAAGTGTCCTCCCAATCCTGGTTTTGCCCCCTGTGCATACTTGAATTCCACAATTGGGGCTGCTTGGATTGACCTTTCTTCTACTCCAAAATAGCCCGTGGCTACTTGAGTTATTACGTGATCTTTACATTGGTATAATTCCTCGGGATATCCTCCTTCTCCCGTTGACATGTAAGTATTCCATTTCTTTGCATTCATAGCACGGGCCATCATGACGTTTACAGAAACAGAACCATAAGACATACCACCTCCATAAATTGGAATTGGGGGGTTTAGTTTTGCTCTTTCATCTCCTCTGCGGTTTAGTGGAATACCAGTTTCAATTTCGTCAGAATTTTTAATCCAATCTTTTTCAGAAATATATTTGAATTCTAATTTGTCAAATCCACCGTTACTATCTCCGGTTTTATAATTTAGATTTTCAGGTACTTTTCCAGTAGCTGCCATATGCCAAGTTGATAGAATTAGTTCATCTGTCCACCTTGCGTCACCTAGGGCAGGGGGGATTTCAAATTCACCAAATGCTATGGCATCCATACCATCATGCATTAGATGTGTTGTTTTGTTAATCAAATCAATACTGGGTTTCTTTGGTTCTTTACTCATGGCCATTATTTGCCACCTCCTACATATCCATCAATATCTGAAAATGCTTCGTCTTCTAGGTGAGAACACCACATGGCGCGACCAATTTCTCCTCGTAGTCTTCTTACTTCTCTAACACCCATAGCACCAAGAATCTCGAGCATTTGATCCCTCCATGAACAAGTTAAATTGACAATTCTTTGAATTGCCCAATCTTCGGTATATTTTCGTGGGAATTTTGCACCGTAGTCATTGCTTGATAAATCACCGTTTAATCTAGCTTGCATTGCAATCAACAATGGTTGATTCAAGCCCACAGCATCTAGTCCACAGATTATGGCTTTTGGAAGGTGATCAGCAGCTACAATTACGCCAGTGTTTAGCAAAGTAACCTTGTCCCTAAAACCTGCATCTAGCAATTTTTGGTGGGCTTCTAACAATAAATCCATGATAAAACGGCCACCATCTCCTATTCCATGATTATCTGCAACAAAATGAATCACAGGGACATTTGATAACATCATTTCATCTAATTTCTGTTGCCATCCTTGGGCAAATTCAAGTCTAACCCCAACAATAATGTCTGGGCAATCAGAAACAACTCTATCATAAGATTTAGAATCCCAGCCATCTAACTCAACCATCCTTGTACCTGATTTGAATGATTTAGCACAATCTAGGGAATTTAATGGGATTATAGGTACTACAGACGGGCTTGCCAAATTATTCGCAAGCACTATTTCAGAAGGTAAAATGGCTAAAGTATCTACATTTTCTGCAGATTTCTTCCAAATTTTGGCTAATTTATTGCTGATTATTTCATTTGGGGGGGCATCATAAATGAAAGGGACTTGAATGGTGAACATTCTTGGCCCTTCGCTAATCAAATTACCATCATTATCAAATTTCAAACTTAGTGGCTTAGATCCAATATCAACAATCGTGCTAATTAATTCCCTTCCATGAATTCCATCTCTGCTCGGCCTGACAATTTCTGACATGTCTGTAAACATACCATCCCACCCAGGTCCTCCAAAGCGCCCACGGTACCCTTGCCCACGAACAGGCACAGTACCTTTTCTCGCTTCTTCATCAATTGTTGAAATGATTTTGGAGTTCAGATAATTATCACCCATAGCTTTTCTTTTTGGGTTATGCTCAACAGTCACAAAATCAGGGTGCTGGACAGTACAACGTAAGCAACCTACACATTTTTCTGGCCTAGGTGAAAATCCTCCGACAGGGCCAGAAAAAACTCCGTAGGTGCATGGTCTTGAAAAGACAACATCCCATTTCCCCCAATAAGTGAAAGTTTCACTAATTATTAGTTTGGCAAGTCCTATTTTTCCAACTTTAACAATAAATCTGTTAGGTAAAGCTTGATAATCACGAGTTTCCAATGCTTCAATGTGGTATCTATGATAACTATCAGCTCGCTCACGAGAAATTTTTGCAAACTCTTCCATTGTTAATTTAGAATTAGAATCCAATTTCTGCCCCTCCTCCTTTTCTTCACTTTTGTTCAACAGTTGCATCTGCTGCCCCCCGTAGGGGCTGTTGTCGGCGCGCCACGCCTTTAATCATTGAGTCGCCTCCGTACATTCTTAACCGCTAATACTATTCATTAGTTCACAATAATTCAATAATTGTGTTCATTCGTTCATCCTTTGGCCATTCTTTTAACCGTATGATATTTTACCGTTTCCTTCAAACATTTATCATAATTCTTGCCTTAATTTTAGGGGCGATATTCATGATGTGTTGCTTAGTCGGGCAATTATGGCAGGGGGTGGAGACAGTGTTAAAGTGGCTCCTCATGACTTAGCTATAATAGTGGGTGCAATAGGCCTAATTGGTGCAATTGTTATTTCTCTATTTGCTACTTCATACATTCCACCTGTTGATTTTGGGGAGGATCAATCTAATCAGGAAGTAAGGTCGCTTTCAATAGGTGTTTTAGGGTCTAATGATAAAATAATCATTGATGGTAATCCATTATGTAATGCAAATACTTCTTGTGAAATTAATTCTATAGTTTTACACCTAGATGGTGATGAACTTCCTAATCCTGAAATTATTACTGAAGAAGATGGTTCATTTTATACAACTATACCAGTTAATGGTAGTGGTGAGGTGACAATAGAAATGTCTGGTATAGGTAGTTGGGAGTTTGACATTTCAGCACAAAGGCAAATTCCAGTACAGTTTATTCCTGCTATTTTAGCATTAATTATGCTAGTCTGGGGCGTTTGGCGTAAAATGCAGGAAACTACTGAAGATTCAGATATTGAAGATGTTGTTAGTTCTAATTAGTCGCTCCATTTCCGGGTATAACTGTCAGTTATAATTTCAATGAATTTGCCATCATGGCAAATTAACTCACCTTGTGAGCTCAAACCACACACATTTAATTTCATGCCACTGTCAGAAATTGCGAACTTACCAGGGGATAAATGGTTAGACATTAAATTCCAAATTGAATTTGTATAATCGTTTATGTTTGGCACTAATTCATGGTTTTCGTAAAGTGATGAAATTGAGCAATTTAGAATTTTTGCATATTCTTCTAGATTTAATTCTTTATTGGTTATGACATCATTAATACTAGCAATGGGCAATTTATTGATTTGTTGAGATGTTATATTTACTCCAATTCCTAATACGATTTTTTGTTTCCCTCCAAACTGTCTACCTTCAATCAGGCAGCCAGCGATTTTACCGTCCCTATTCCATACATCATTTGGCCATTGTAAATTGATGCCTAATTCCTTGATTTGTTTACAGTTAGTCCAATGGCTAGAGGCTAAAGGGGTTTTTGTTAAAGCACAAATTGAATCCACAACTGATAAAGCAGCAGACAACTGAAAATTCCCTTGGTTTCCTGAAACAATATTTGGATCAAGGTTCCAACTACCTGCAAAATCTCCCTTATTTGTAATCCATTCTCTATCACGTTGGCCGCGTCCAGATGTCTGTTTTCGTGCAATAATACATTGTCCAATTTTTCGTTCTTTGTCCAGTAAAAATCGATTAGTAGATTCTATTTCATCATGCCATTCAATATGTGTTCCTTGAAAAGGTCTCCATGCAGAAAAACAGGTTATTCGTTCTCCATCGCCCAATTCGTACTCTTCAATGGTTCTGGTAGCCCATCCAGCCAGACGCCAATTACTTTGCAACATATTGCCTCTAATGTTATTTGTGTGGATTAAGTATACAGCCCCCGAATTTTTTAGCATCCTTGGTTTTTCTTCAAGTAATGAAATTAAAAGTTCACCCCAACCTTTTTCCCCATCATTATCTAGTAATCCTGCATCTTCCAGTGGACCTAATCGTATTTCATTTTCATTGATTGGTTCTAAATATGGTAGGTTCCAAATTATTAAATCAAATGGTGCTTCTGAATTGAATATATTTTCTAACTGTTTGTTTGACTTATTGTGATCTCCGACCCCTTCCTCGTATACTTTAATTTCAACATTATTTTCAATTGCGTTTCCAATTGTTGAAGCAACAGCAAGAGGGTTAATGTCACATGCAACAACATCCCAACCATTGAATGCTGCAGATATTGAAACAACTCCAGTTCCACAACCGATTTCTAGTAATTTCTTTCCCTTACCATCGCCAATTAATGATATGCATTTATCAATTAAATTTGTATCTTCTCTAGGTGGGTATACTGTTGGTGGAATAATTATTGAAATCTCATTTCCTTTACTACTAATCCATTTTTTCTCAACAGGGATTGAATTTTGATAGCCGACCTCTCTTTGAATTGGGCCGTCCATAATATTGCGGGTAGGCATTGATTATTCAAAATTTAATGTGAATTTGTGGATACCTTTATGTCGGACTCATGTAAAGGGTATTCTGGAGCGCCAACTCCGATTATGACCGAGCGGTCGTTAGGGTCAGCGTACGCTGTGCGGCAGGTTTTTGAAGGGTACCCAAGTCCGACGTTATCTCCTATTAGCCATGGGCCTGTAGCTCAGTCAGGTGGAGCGACGGACTTTTAATCCGTTGGTCGCGGGTTCGAACCCCGTCAGGCCCGCTCCACCAATTGGGCCTCAGTCCATCGTTTTTGGAGTCTGGGGGAAAGGGCGTGGCGGTCAAATCATCAACTAAGAAACGACTAATGGAATTGGGTGTAAAAGAGGAGCTGGCACACAAGTTGGCGGATGATGCCAACATGGATACCATCAAGAAGATGAGTGCCAATGATGTTGCTACTAAACTTGGATTGAAGATGGGTGACAATGAACTTGAGACCATTATGGATATTATTCGTGAACAATCTGCATCAAAACGTCGCAGACCCACACGCCGGGTTGAGATGAAAGCAGAATTGCGTAAGTTGGAAACAAGTATTCCTTTGGGTGAAATGAGATTTAATGTTTTGAATCATGAACTTGTACCACTCCATGAATTAGTTTCCGAAGATGAAGAAATGGAAGAATTGTCTCCCTGGGAATTGATAGGTTCTGATGTAGATGGCAATCAAAGATTACGCAGGGAATTGTTGCCTAAGATTTTGATTACTGATCCAGCTATTCAGGCTCTCAAAGAGGCTCTAGAGTTGGAAAATGATGAACTTAGGGCTGGTTGGTTGAATAACAGGGTGGTGCGAATCACACGCCGTAGCCCATCTGCAGGTATTCACGTAGCTTACAGGTTAGTAGTAGAGGGTAATTAAGGAGGTTAATGACATGAAAGAAATTATTGAAACATTCTTTAGAGAAAGAAGTCTTGTGAACCATCAAATTGCTTCATACGATGATTGTCTTCCCAAAGGAGATGGCCGTAATTGTCGTTTTGAAAAAATTGTACAAGGGATAAAAATAGGAACAGACGAGGTAATTGAAGATGATGAAGGAGGATTAGTCAAACTGGACGTCCTAGATAACGAAATTACAGTACGAATGAAGAATTTAACTTTGGGTCCCCCAACAATTCGTGAAGCAAATGGAGCAAATAATTACGACGCGACACCTTTAGAGTGCCGGTTGAGAAAATTGACTTATTCTTCTCCAATTATGCTGGATTTTACTATTCACCGTGAAGACCACCCTACTCCAATTAAGGAAGAATCAGTACAAATTGGTAGTTTGCCAATTATGGTTAGGTCAGAGAGATGCAATCTAAATCCTGGGCATGTTGACCCCAACCGCATTCTTAAGCCGGAATCTAGTGAAGAGGATAAAGAAGTATACATGTCCCTTCTTAAGAAAAAAGGAGAAGACCCATATGATCCAGGTGGTTATTTCATTATTAACGGAACAGAAAGAGTCCTCATTTCTATGGAAGATTTAGCACCTAACAGGGTTACCGTTGAGATGAATAAGAGATATACCCGTCAAACAGAAGTTGCTAAGATATTTTCTCAGAAAGATGGTGTACGTAAGCCGTTAACTGTGGAAAAGAGAAAAGATGGAATGTTGATGGTGAAAATCAGTAGTGCAGGTGCTCAGGTAATTCCTGCTGTTTTATTGATGCGTGCTTTGGGAATAAATTCAGATGAAGAGATATTCTCATCAATTGCTGGACATAAAGATGCTTTCAAGTATGTTGTTGCCAACATTAACCACGTAAGAGACCCTGAAATCAAGGACCCTTATGCAGTTGAAACAAATGAGGAAGCTATTGCATGGTTAGAGAAGAAATTCGCAGCAGGGCAACAAAAAGAATATCGTGAACAGCGAGTAAATAATTTGATGGACAAAGAGTTACTGCCTCATCTTGGGCAACAACCAGAACACAGAATGAAGAAAGCCGTATTCTTGGGTAGAATTGTTCGTCAAGTTCTAGAGATGGCCATTACAGATAAAAAAGCAAATGACAAGGATCATTATGCAAATAAGAGAGTAAGATTGGCAGGTGATTTGATTGAGGATTTGTTCAGAGTTAGTATGACTCAATTGGCTCGTGATTTGAAGTACCAATTAGAAAGACACCATAACAGAAAGAGAGAGTTGAAGATTAACAGTTGTTTACGTCCGGATGTTTTGACATCTAAGATTATGCACGCTTTAGCAACTGGTAATTGGGTTGGTGGTAGAACAGGAGTTAGTCAACTTTTGGACCGTACCACATATATTTCTGCACTTTCACATATGCGTAGAGTTACAAGTCCTCTTGTAAGAAGCCAACCTCATTTCGAAGCTCGTGATTTACACCCAACCCAATGGGGCAGGCTTTGCCCTAATGAGACTCCAGAAGGTCAAAATTGTGGTTTGGTAAAGAACGCATCCCAAATGATTGACGTTTCTGAAGCAGTTTCTGAAATTGAGGTGCAAGAGTTACTAAGAGAAGCAAATGTAGTTGAGCCAGAAGATTGGTCAGAGGGTTCAAGAATACATGTAAATGGAGATATTTTTGGTTTGCATAAGAACCCAAACCGTCTCATAACTCATTTCAAGCGTCGCCGCAGAAACGGCCGTATCCGCCCAGAAGTAAGTATTCGTCACGATTCTGTTAATAGGGATATTTTCATCAATACTGACAAAGGGCGTATTCTCCGTCCATTATTGGTATTGGATAATGGGAATATGGTTCTTGCAAAAGAGCACATAGAGGCATTGAGAGAACGTGAAATTACATTCAAGGATTTGGTAAATAAAGGAGTGGTTGAATGGGTTGATGCAGAAGAAGAAGAAGATCTTCTAATTGCGCCAAGGCCATATGATTTGCCAGCTTTGTCTCCAAAGCATAAAAGGCCAATTAACCCTGCTAAAGTTAATTGGAAGAATCTTGGCGAATTCGACATTTCTCATGCTGATTTAGAAGTGGATGTGCAATTGTCTAATGGTGATTGGGTAACTGAGAAAATGAAATTACCACTGAATTACTTCCAAGAAGAAATTGAAAAATTACGCCGTAAAGAAAAGAAGAGTGGTGATGTTCTTGTATATACTCACGTGGAAATAGATCCTCAACTAATTCTTGGTGTTTGTGCTAGTTTAGTTCCTTATCCGGAGCACAACTCTACACCTCGTGTTACTGGCGGTACTGCTATGGTTAAGCAATCACTAGGTTTACCTGCAAGTAATCACAGATTAAGGCCTGATACTAGGATGCATATTTTGGATTACCCGCAACGTTCTATAGTTCAAACAAAATCTATGGAAACCACCAATTTCGTCAACAGACCAGGTGGGCAAAATTTCATTGTAGCAATATTAAGTCATCATGGATATAATATGCAAGACGCTGTGATTATGAACCGCGCATCTGTTGAAAGGTCTCTTGGGCGTTCAAGTTTCGTCCGTACATACAATGCAGAGAAGAAAAGGTTCCCAGGTGGTCAACAAGAAGAGATTCAGATTCCAGGTGCAGGGCAAGATGAAGTAAAAGGAAGGAAGGATAGTTCTGAGTATGATCATTTAGAATATGATGGTCTCCCACATCCTGAGACAATGTTGTCTGGTAAAAGAGATGATGATCCTGCTGTTTTGGTTGGAAAAACTAGTCCACCACGTTTCCTTGAAGAAGGTCATGGTGCTTTCATGATGGGTCAGTACCGTCAAGAGTCTAGTATGCACGTTCGTCATGGTGAGAGTGGAAATGTAGATCATCTCTTTGTGACTGAAAGTTTGGACGCAGGGCGCTTAGTAAGAATTACCTTACGTCAACATCGTATTCCTGAATTAGGTGACAAGTTTTCATCTAGGCACGGTCAGAAGGGTGTCATTGGTCGCCTAGTTAATCAAGAGGATATGCCATTTACAGTTGATGGTGTTGTCCCGGATTTGATCATTAATCCTCACGCGATTCCAAGTAGGATGACAGTTGCTCACATTCTAGAAATGATTGGTGGGAAAACAGGCGCAATGGAAGGTCGTTTCATTGACGCTTCTGCATTTTCTAGTGAAAAGGAAGCATCTATTCGTGAAGGTTTGCTAAGGAATGGTTTCCAGCACACTGGTCGTGAGAAGATGATTAATGGTGAGACTGGTGAGGAGTATCCATCTAACATCTTTGTAGGATGTATTTATTATCAGAAACTTCATCATATGGTGAGTAGTAAGATTCACGCACGTAGTCGTGGTAGAGTGCAGATTCTAACAAGACAACCGACTGAAGGTCGTGCACGTCAAGGTGGTTTGAGGTTTGGTGAAATGGAGCGTGATTGTCTAATTGCTCATGGTGCTTCAATGGTAATTAAGGATAGATTGCTAGATGAATCTGATGGTGTCCATCTAGCAGTGTGTGCAGAAAGTGGGCACATTGCTTATTGGGATAACAGAAGAAGATGTTACATCAGTCCAGTCCATGGTGAAAGTGCAGAGGTACATTTAGTTGAAACCTCATATGCATTTAAGTTGTTATTAGATGAAATGAAATCTCTTGGGGTCGCTATGAGGCTTCAGTTGGAGGATAGGAAGTGATAACATGGCAAAGAAATTAGATGCATCAAAAATCCCTAAGCGTATTGCTTCAATCAAATTCGCTCTAATGGCTCCAAATGAGCTCCGTAGATTGAGTGCCGTTGAAGTAAAGACTGCAGATACCTACAAAGATGATGGGCACGCTTTCCATCAAGGTTTAATGGACCCTCAAATGGGTGTAATTGAACCAGGTATTCGCTGTGAAACATGCGGTAACAAACACGACGAATGTCCAAGCCATTTCGGACATATTCAACTTGAGTTGCCTGTAGTTCATTGTGGTTTTACTCCTTTAATCAAGACTGCCCTAAAATCAACATGTAACAAATGTAATCGTGTATTGTTGCACGATTCACCAGGTACACATCCAGTTGATAGTGAACTTTCAGAACAGGATTATTATCGCAACCGTGTAATGGATATTATTCAGAAACATGGTCCTGGCTCACCTGAATTGAAGAAAATTATCAAGGACATAGAAAAGCAATGTTCAGGGACCAAAACAAAGGTTTGCATGCATTGTGGTAGTGAGCAAGGAAAAATTGTTATCGAGAAACCGACAACCTTCAAAGAAAAGAAGGAAGACAAGTCAGAGCATAAATTGAATGCCCGTGATATCCGTGAATGGTTGGAAAACATACCCGATGACGATTTGATTTTCATTGGGATGGATCAAAAGGACAACCGTCCTGAATGGGTGATTATGAGAGTATTACCTGTTCCTCCAATCACAGTACGTCCATCAATTACTCTAGAAAGTGGAGATCGTTCAGAAGACGATTTGACACACAAACTAGTTGATGTTTTGAGAATTAATCAGCGATTAAGAGAGAATCGTGACCAAGGCGCTCCTCAATTAATTGTAGAAGATTTGTGGGAATTATTGCAATATCACGTAACTACATATTTTGACAACCAAACTAGTGGTATCCCACCAGCTCGTCATCGTAGTGGTAGACCATTGAAGACTTTGACTCAAAGGTTGAAGGGTAAAGAAGGTCGATTCCGTAGCAATCTTTCTGGTAAGCGTGTTAACTTTTGTGCACGTTCTGTAATTTCACCAGATCCTTTCCTAGGAATTAATGAGGTGGGTGTTCCTGAAATGTCTGCTAAGGATTTAACTGTCCCAATCCGTGTCACAAAGAGGAATAGAGAACAACTTCGTGAAATGATTTTGCGTGGTCCTGATACGCACCCCGGGGTTAATTACATTGTACGTGGAGATACTCACAGAGTTAGAATTACTGACAGAACTAAATTCATATGGTCTGGATTTAGGTGTTTAAATCCTGAATGTGATGGTGGTGACCCTGATCGTGATGAGCCATATACTGGCATGGCACCTGAACTAAATGAAGTATTGAAGGCGCCTAATTTCCTTCCAGGTTTAATAATTAAAAATGAATTCGAACTTGTTGGCGGGGCAAAGATAGAGAGATGGGTGACTGATTTAGAAGCGACTATATGCAATTTACGTGGTGAAGATGAGAATGGAAACAAATTGCCAGAGGATGACCCAAGAACTACAATTCACAACCGTTGGGTTTGGGAACAGGAGAAGCCAGACGAGCCTTATCCAGAACATTTGGAAATTATTTGTCCACATTGCGGTTCCCCATGGGATGAAGAAGGAGAAGAGAGGACTGGTGTTGAAGACCGTCTTGCTACTGTTGATCTTGATGGTAATCCGAAGCCAGGTATGGTTGTAGAGCGCCATTTGATTGATGGGGATGTTGTAATCTTCAACCGTCAGCCTTCATTGCATAGGATGTCAATGATGGTCCACGAAGTCAGAGTCATGCCAGGCAAGACTTTCAGATTCAATTTGTCTGTTTGTACTCCTTACAATGCTGATTTTGATGGTGACGAAATGAACCTTCATATTATTCAATCTGAAGAAGCACGTGCAGAGGCCAAAATATTGATGAGAGTTCAGGAAAATATCCTCACTCCAAGATACGGTGGTGCTGTAATTGGTGGTATTCACGACCATATTTCTGGCGCTTACTTGTTGACTAATGGAGATGTAATAGTTCCTAAGGTTCAATCATTGGATGTATTGAGTAAGATTGGTTGGACAGGTAAATTACCTAAGGAAGTAAAGGATTCTAATGGGGTTGTTGGTTACAAGGGAAGAGAATTACTAAATTTGATAATTCCTCCAGGAATTAATCTAAGTTATAAGAGTAGAAGTAACGACCAAGTTGAGATAATAGACGGTAATATAATTTCAGGTACTATTGATAAGACAGGAATTGGAGCAGAAGATGGTAAATTGTTAGATATTGTTCTTCAGACTCATGGAAATGCACGTGGCGCTCAATTCCTTAACGAAATGACTCAACTAACTATTGGGATTTGTACGGCATTAGGTTTTACAACTGGGATTGATGATGAGGATTTACCTCCAGCAGCTCGCTCAGAGATTTCGGAAATCAACTCAGTTGCAATCGATGCAGTTAATCAAGAATTAGAATCATTTGGAAAAACTGGCAAAGGATACGAAGCAAGGCCCGGCCGCACTCCTCTTGAAACATTAGAAGAAAATATTATGCAAATTCTTGACAAATCAAGGTCAAGAACTGGTGAAATTGCTAAAGAGCATTTGGCTGCTGACAACGCTGCTGTAATGATGGCTGTTTCAGGTGCACGTGGTTCAATGGATAACCTTTCAATGATGGCTGGTTCAATCGGACAAACAAGAGTTCGTGGTCAAAGATTAGAACGTGGTTACAAAGATCGTGTTCTTTCACATTTTGAAAGAAATGCTAAGGGTGCTAGAGAGAAGGGATTCGTATCTTCTTCTTTCAAGAGAGGACTTGAACCCACAGAATTCTTTATGTTATCAGTTTCAGGTCGTGAATCATTAGTTGATACAGCAGTTCGTACTAGTAAATCTGGTTACATGCAACGTCGTCTAATCAACGCAATGGATGACTTGAAAGTTCATGATGATGATAAGCATTCAGTTCGTAATACTGCAGATAGAATTATTCAGTTCAGTTATGGCGAAGATGGAACAGATCCTACACGAAGTATAAGGGGTAACTCTGTCAATATACGTGCTGTTTTGGATAATGCATTAGGGGGTGGAAACTAATGGTAGTTAAGTCAGCAACAAAGAAAAAACTCATGGATATGGGTATTCCTGAAGATTATGCTCATAATTTAGCAGATGGCAGGAAGTGGGATGATGTAAAGATACTATCTCAAGGTGAAATTGCTAAGATTTGTGGTCTTTCATCAGATGAAGCGGATAAGATTTTCCAAGTAATACAAAAATTTGGTAAAAGATTGCGATCATCTGCTGGTTCTACCACAAGTACAACTGTAGTTCGTCGTAGGGCTGCTAAGCGTACTATCAAAATGCAGCAAGAATTGGAGAAATTTGATTTTGATGCTAAAATGCTTCAGCTTAAAGAAGGAATTAACAACGGGCCTATTTTTGATACTTTGAAAACAACTGCAGAAAAAGAGGGCGCAGAGATTCCTCTTTTGGTATTAAGTGATTTAGCAGATGCCATTGAGGCACGCGGCATGGAGAAATTAACTTCTAAACAGGCTAAATCTGTAATTAATGAGGTCTTGGAAGGTATTTCTAGAACTGGTGTTGATTCTTATGAAGCAGTGGGTATCGTAACTGCTCAGTCAATTGGTGAACCAGGTACTCAGATGACTATGAGGACTTTCCACTATGCTGGTGTGGCGACAGTTAACGTTACCCAAGGTTTGCCTAGGATTATTGAGATTGTAGATGCTCGTAAGGTTCCTACCACGCCAACGATGAGAATTCATCTTTCTGAAGGTTTGAAAGATGATGAAAAGAAGGTAAGGAAATTGGCAGCAGCACTTGAGATTACAGACGCCAAAGATATTGCAGTGATTGAAACTGATGTTACTCAGAGAAGAATTACTTTGAAATTAATCCCAGGTAACATGAAACAGAAAGATATCAGCCCAATTGAAGTCAAGGAAATATTGAGCCGTCGGTTAAAATTATTCATTGACTCAGATAGTGAAGCAAAGCCTAAGATTTTGACCATTATTCCTGGACGAAAGAAAGAAGCAGATGAAGTGACTCCAAATTATACTGAATTGTTGGCACTTGAAGAAAAAATCAAGTCAATGCGTCTGAAAGGTGTAGCAGGTATTGAAAGAGCAAATACTCAGAAAGATCAGAATACAGGTGAATATTACATTGCTACTATTGGTAGTAATTTAGCTGCTGTTAGCGATTTCGATGGAATTAATCGTTCTCGTACTTATACTAATAACTTGGCAGAAATTCATTCTTATTTGGGTATTGAAGCAGCACGTCAAGCAATAATAAATGAATTAATTTTGACTTTGAATGATGCTCGCCTTGATGTTGATGTGCGTCATTTGATTACTGTAGCTGATGTTATGACTAGTGAAGGGGAAGTCCGAGCAATTGGTCGTCACGGTGTTTCAGGTAACAAGCACAGTATTCTTGCTCGTGCAGCTTTCGAAGTAACTGTTAATCACTTGCTTAGAGCAGGTATTATCGGTGAAAAAGACGAACTTGCAGGTGTTGCCGAGAATATTATTGTCGGTCAGCCAGTAGCATTAGGAACTGGTAGTGTAGAGTTATTCTACATCCCAGAGGATGCATAATTACAATCCCACCATGAGAAACAAAGTGAGTATGGAGGAATAAATAATGGATATAATTAGACAATTAAAGATGGCATTGAAGAGTGGAAAGTTATTGTTTGGTCAAAACCAGACTGCAGCAGCATGCGCCCGAGGTGAAGCAAAATTAGTCATCATGGCAGCTAACTGCCCTGGTGAATATTTAGATGATTTACATGCGAGTCACCCAGATGTCCCAATGCATCGTGTTACTATGGTAAATCGGGAACTTGGTGCAGCTTGTGCTAAGCCATTCCACGTTAGTACCATTTGTGTGGTAGATGCAGGTAATAGTGATTTACTCTCACTAAAAGGTAATATTGATTGATTTCTGGTAATTTATATTACTCTTTATTTCGCCAATTTATCTTTGTTGAAGGCATAGCATTGATGTGCTCTCATGATAGCGGAGAGATAATGGCAATTTCATTATCTTCAGTTCTAGATGAACTTGGTATTGGAATAAAACCTTCAGGTATTGTATGCAGAACCCCTGGGATTAATTGTTTAGGGGTAATTGAATCTATTAGTGATTTAGATTTCAAGTCACCAGTCCCAGTAGGTTCTTTTGTTTGGCATGCTGAACCTGGTTGGGCTCCAATTGATAGAATGGAACTAGAGCGTTGGCTAGTAGATTCTCCTAAAGGAGTTCATTGGATAATTTCTGAGAGGAATTTATTAGATATTGAAGGCGTAGCTATTCTTGAACATATAGATTTAACAATTTGGGGCATAGATGATTTAGCTAAATGGCTAGGTCACGCCTTGTTATCGGGTAGGATTTCATTATCAATCGAATCAAACAAATCAGAATCTATTAATTCTATTTCTCAGAGAATAAAAAATAATTCACCTAAGCCATTGAATGTAGTTGCATATAAGCCAAAGGTAAACTTAACCGAATGGTTATCTCAGAGGGGTTACGAAAGATTACCAGTCAGGCCAATTTTATTGGAAGGTAGACAATGGGTTGTTGAAGGAAAATTGATAGGTCCAGATGATGTTAGTGAAAGACATAGTTGGAAATTAATTGATGATCCATTCACTGGGGAATTAAGCAGATATGGGGATGTAGAGTCATTACCCTCAATCCCTCATCTTGAACGTGTAACTCCTTTAACATTGAAAACAACTGAAATGGTGAGGTCGGAATTGCCTTCAATTTGTGAAGAAAGGCGGCATTGGAGGATGGATTCAGGAAACGAATCAGGCACGCAAGGTAGTATATTGCATTGGTGGAGAATAAGTGAAAAGGATGCAAGTATGTCTCATTCTCCAGTTTTAATACCTGCTTGGGATGTTAACTTCCCGGGTTCTGGCTGGATGTTAGTTCATGGGCTGACTGGCGAAGTTTTGAATTCACCATTAAGTAATAGATCCTA
Organism: Thermoplasmata archaeon; assembly: GCA_002727675.1. Lineage (GTDB taxonomy): Archaea > Thermoplasmatota > Poseidoniia > Poseidoniales > Thalassarchaeaceae > MGIIb-Q1. The sequence goes on from PBXQ01000054.1 coordinate 41,413, forward strand.
ATTAATTAATCAAATAATGGGCCCAAAATAGTTACAGAGCCTGAACTAATATCAATTGCCTGCTTTTCCATGCTGTGTCTGACATGCCTCATCTTTTCAATTTGCAAAGTCCTCACGATCTTTCCATTCCTTCTATCCAAACCTAAGTTAATGATACCATCAGCGATGAAACCTTCATTCCCCTGTAGTTCAGCATGTTCGCCTGGTTGTCTTTCGGTTATGATGAATGTGTAAAGGCCTTGAGTTCTAAGAAAATCAAAGAATCCAAACATTTTCTTCCTCATTTCTTCATCAACGCTAGTTAAACTGTAAATTGCACCAAGGCTATCAAGAATAAAAACAGAGAATTGACTTCCCCTTTCTTGCTTAAAATGCTGTATCATTCTTTTAGTGAATTTTAGATAGTCCATAGCTTCATTTTCTTTCCTTAATTCAGTAAGATCAGTGATTTGAAGGTTGGTGGGCAACTCTAAACCCATTGAGTTACAGGTTTTTAGTAAACTATCAACTGTTTCTTCAACAGTACAGTACAATCCAAACTCACCCGTGCGCTTAAGATGATTAGAAATCATGGATAATGAAAAACTCGTTTTCATAGACCCCGGTGGGCCTGTAACCAGACTTAGATAAGGTGGTTCAATATCATTGCTAATTACTCGCTCCATTCTTGTAATGCCGCCAACAAACATGTTACTCGTGCGTTGGATTTTATGGGTCTTCTTAATCATTATCTTAAATATCTCATTGGAGGGCAGTTATTTGATTATAATCAGTTGATTCAATTAATCATAGTGATTTAATAACCATGTCTCTGTCGTGGGTTTGCGTGATACCAGCCCTTTGGGTTGAGAGAATGGAATTGGAGGCTTGTAATCGATGCAGGAAGCACTGAAACGTGTCGAAGTAGAAGCTGAAAAATTCATGACAAAACATCAAGAAAGACGTGATGAATGGAATACAAAAGTAGTTAATTTCCGAACACAACGTGACCAAATTAATGGTCAGAAACGTGAGTTATATGATGAAATTGAAAGGCAAAGAGGCGTTAGAGATAAGGAGAATTCTAGGGCCCGTGAAGCAAAAACACAGCGTCGTGAAGCTAATGAAAAATATTTGTCTTTACGTGAAGAATTATTTGGTCCTGAGGAGAAGGGCAAAAAACAACGGAAAAAAGGAGATACTGTTGAATCAATAAAAAAGAGGATGAATTCATTAGAATTAAAATATCAAATTGGTGGTTTTCCTGGTCGTAAAGGAGAAGATCAGTTTCGTGATGAAATGACTAAATTATCACGAAAGTTACGTGAATTACAAGCAGATCAATCAAAAAATCAGGAATCTTTTGATAATCCAGAATTAAAAAATTTACATGAGATTAGGGAAGCCGCTCATCGTGAAGTAATTGAGTCTGCGGATGCTGCACAGGCAGCACACGATTTGATGGGTAAATTGCAGGCTGAAACTAAGAGAATGAATGGAGAACATGAAACGGCCCATCGCTCTTACATTTCAGCAAAAACTGAGGCTGATTTAGAGCATCAATATTACATTGTAGCGATGCGTTGTGTTTACAGTGCCCGACACCTAACTAAGGCGATTCAAGATAGGGCGGATGGAATCCAACCATCTAAGGTTGAAGCCACAAGCCAAAACATCGATTTGATGAGTGCTTTGATGTCTGGTCAAGCCCTTACTACAGAACAGTTAATGGCTATGAAGAGGAAAGATTGAGCGGTGATGTTATGATTGCCAAATCTGAAATTAATGATATTCTTCAGAATTATGATCGCATGAAGTTAAGGATTGGGATGACTGCTAGTCATTCTGCCTTAGATATTTGTGATGGAGCAATTGAGGAAGGATTTCCTACTGTTGCTTATTGTCAGAAAGGAAGAGAAAAAACCTATTCTGAGTATTTTAAGACTAGGAGAAATCATTCTGGTAGGGTTGTTCGTGGAATGGTTGATAAGGCAATTTTATTGGATCGTTTTGATGATGTTTTAAATCCCGCGTTTCAAAAAAATATGACTGATAGAAATGTTGTCTATATCCCCAATCGTTCATTCACTTCATACTGTGGGATTGATGCAATAGAACAGGATTTTCGTGTCCCTATGTTTGGTAGCCGGAATATGCTAAGGATGGAGGAGAGAACAGAAGAACAGGATTATTATTGGATTCTTGAACAAGCAGGACTCCCATACCCTGAAGCAATTGAGGACCCTCAAGATATAGATTGTTTAGTAATTGTAAAATTACACCATGCTGAAAAGCAATTAGAAAGGGGATTTTTCACTTGCGCATCATATGAAGAGTATATGAAAAAATCTAAAGAATTACTAAAACAAGGCGTTATCGATGCCGAAAGTTTATCTGGGGCTAGAATTGAAAGATATGTTGTAGGCCCAGTATTCAATCTAAATTTTTTCTATAGTCCATTAGAAGAAGAAATGAATAAATTAGAATTATTGGGGGTAGATTGGCGATTTGAATCCAGCCTTGATGGTCATGTACGTTTACCGGCACCACAACAAATGACAATGCCATTACATCAACAAATACCAGAAATGACAGTTGTTGGACATAATACCGCAACAATTAGAGAGAGCCTTCTTGAAAGTGCTTTTGAATTAGGTGAGAAGTTCATTGCAGCTAGTAAAGAGCATTATGATCCAGGAATCATAGGTCCTTTCTGTTTACAGACATGCATTGACAAGGATATGAATTACTACATTTATGATGTCGCTCCTCGGCTTGGTGGTGGGACAAATGTACATGTTAGTGTAGGACATCCTTATGGGAATGCAACTTGGAGAAAACCAATGAGTAGTGGCCGCAGGATTGCTATGGAATTACGTCGTGCAGTAGAGCAAGATAGATTAGATGAAGTATTAACTTGATTTTTCATAAAATCGGGATAAGATTCGCAACTCCTTCATTCATTTTCCTTCGTACTAAACCCAAATTTGCCCCCTTTTTCATATTTGAAACAAGGGAGTATTCGCCATTAATACGAATAATTGCTAATATTCCTTCTTCGCCAACAATTGTTACTATTTTTGGCTCGCCTAGTTTCATATTTGAAAGAGTTGATGTTGCATTTTCAATAGTGTTTGGCAACAATGATGCTGTACCTTCAAGAAATTTTGATGGTGCACCTGAAACTTCTTCGATAAATCCTTCACCAGTTGTAATTGCGCACCAATTAACACCATCTAATGAAGCAATGCTCTTCACAATTTCTTCTCGCATATTGCACCGGTGTATCATTCAGTCAATAAATAAAGTTGAGAAATTAATCATCTCTTCTCTTATATGTGCGTGATACTCCACTTCTTCGGGCTTGGATTTTTCGCTTACCTAATGTTTTCTTTTTCTTCTTATCTTGTTTAGATGAATCTTCGGTTTGTTGAAGTTTTGACAAACCTCCACTGTGCAAAAGTCTAGCCATGTCTTCTACAGAAAGAGAACCTCCGCTAATTGCATGTTCTCGTAATGAATTTATTCTGACTCTTACCTTTTTACCGCGTTGTTCATCTGCTTTTCTAATTCTCAAAAATGATTCTAACCGAGCAATTTCTTTCTTAGATTTATTCAATTCTTTGCGATAACTACGAATAGATACCAGCATTTTCTCGATTCTTTTGTTTAATTTCTTTTCTTCTTTACGATTAATATTCATTCCCGTTAATCTAGGATTTTCATCGCTTGCCTGTTCTGCAACAATTGTATCATCTTCTTTTAGTTCATCCAGTTTTTTAATTGTCTCTTTTTGTAATCGGATCAAATCTACAAAATAATTGTGAGCAGCATCTGATTGCTGTTTCAATTTATGCATTTCGATTAATTCAAAGAAGAAGGAAAATTTCTGTATTTCGTTTGCTAATTGTGGTGCTCTTGTAGCGTCGTCCCTAATTGTTGTAAGATCTCTCCAAGTTCTTTTAATTAATTTTTCAATTACTGATGTGGGCGGGCTTACTCTTTGATTAATATCATCACGTTCTGCTTTTGCCTCATTAATTTTGGGAGTTCTTTCTCTTAATTCTGTTAGGAGTGCCTGCCTTTCTTTGCTTATTCCTCCACTTTGACCAAGAGCATTACGAAGAACTTGCACTGTGGAAATTAATGCATTCCTTTCATTGCCCATAGAGTCTAATTGCGATTCAATTGAACGGATAGAGGATTTATGGTCATTGATTTTTTCTTCTAAATGATGTGTTTCCATTTCACGTAAATCCTCAAAGTAATCACGATCTTTAGATCCTTTCTTCCCCCCCTTCTTCTTTGGCTTTCTCTTCATTCTTCCTCACCCCCTGTTTTTTCTTGGGGTGATTGTCGTGGCATACTAGATTCTTTTCCTTCTGCAACCATTCTCGCTGCAGCCAGTAAGTCTCCAGTCCCATCTTTAAGGTCATCAAATCCCTTTTCAATACGGTGATTCCAATATCCAATTATTTCATCTGCTGACTGTTGTAATGCCTTAGAACGGTTCAATTGTCCTTGGGCAATTTTTTGAACATCACGATTTTCCTCAAATTTTGTGTGGAATTCAGCACTAATTGATGCTAATTCTGTTAATTTTTCATGAGCATCATTTGCTGCATCCAATAATTCTCTATACTTTTTCCAACCTTCTTGGTATTCTTTTAAATCAGGGTCAGATTCGATTCTGTTAGCTACCCATTCTTCATGAGACCTGGTAAGTTCTTTCATTTCCCTGAGTAACTTACGCTCACTATTGATATCAAGTGCAGAGGTTTCTAATTTCTCATCCAGTTCAGCCAATTTTGATGCCAGTTTATCCTTGGCCCAACCTGGATTTGGATTCTTCAATCTCTTTTCAGCAATTAATTTTTCTCGTAGATTAATTAGGTGTATTCTGAGTTCTTTTGATTCTCTTTGGAAATTATCCCTCCCCACCTTCAAATTTTTTACATTATTCGTGGCGGAATCCCTTTCTTTTAGCGATTCATCAACTAAAGGATTTAGGTAGTCTAATTCTTTTCTTCTTTCACGAATAATTTCAGGAAGAAGTTCTACCAACTCACGTCTACGTGAGATAATAGATTGAGCCACTTCTTCTGGAGTCATGGCAATTAGTGTACTTACATCCATAGGTAAGTCGTCGACAGGCCCACCTTTCATAAACTTAGGCTTCTGACATATGTTTGATAGGAAAGGTCATTCAATTGGTTTGTATTAGAGGGGGTAGTATGAGAAGTTCTAGGGTCTGCCAATTCGCGGCCATTACAATGTTGTTGTTGTTTTGCTTACCTCTGTTGCCAGTAGTTTCTGCATCAGGTAATGGCCTTCTTATGGATTCCAATTCATTACAGATAAATGGTGACTTAGAAGTGGGGCAAGGAGATATCAATGTAACAATAGATGTCCAAGCACATGATGTTTCAGCTATTGGTTCTATAAATTTCACCTTAGTTGAAGGTATGAATACTATAGTGGCAAGTGACAACATTTCTCTGAATTTGACTTCTGGGGAAATAATTACAGTGCAATTCAATGTATCTATGCTACCAGTCGGTCAATATACTTTAGATTTACAACTTTATGGTTCGGTAGGAATTGCTAGTCAAAATCATACAGATCACTTGAATCAATTTGTAAAACGTTTAGCTCCTGCGAATCTAGTTCTTGGTGATCAGAATACATGGGTTCTTACTCCAGTAAATTTCGATACTGGTGAGGCGAGTGGCAATTTATCATTCAGGGATGGTGATATTGGCTGGGTTGTGATACCAGTTACTAATTCTGGCGAGGTGGCATGGAACGGTTCATTAGGGTTTAATCTACAGGGCGGCTCAGAAAACTACCTAAATGTCAATCTTTCACCCCAATCAAGCACATTTGTAAATTTCACACTACCCCAATTGAGTGAAAATAATTCAGTAATCTTGAATGTTAATATGTCAAATCAGTTCATTTCGAAATCAATTTCTGTAGGCCCCCCGCCATTAGCAAGGTTAAATTTGACAGCAGAGGTGAATAATTCATCTGCTACTTTGAGTGATGAAGTCACATGGTTTATTAATGCAAGTAACAATGGTGAAATTACGTGGTTTGGAAGGTTAATTTGTAATTTTTCCAATGTTGCACTTTATGATGAAATATTAACAATAAATGCTGCTTCATTAGAACCAATCCAAGTAATTCTAACAGTCAGGCCGGGGGAATTATTTTGTCAATTGCAAGGCGAAGAGCGAATTCATGATGATTCAATAATTAATTTCTCTTTCCAATACAATATGGATGCTGCACATTTTTCTAATGCAGGGAGTTCTGGTTTAGTAATTGATGGTACAAACTTTCATGTTGGTGATGTTCTAGATGCGACAATAATTGTACATAATGGTGGGGATTTTTCAGGTACCGCTAAAATTCAGTTTTCTGATTCTGGAGTTACTTCTGAAGGAGAGTTGAGACAATTTAGTGTGGGTCATAGTTTGCAATTGAGTATATCCCACTCATTGTTAGGTATTTCAGGAGAAAGAGAAATTATGTGGTCAGTTGTTAGTCAAGATGGACTTGTAGACTCAAATTTATCGGGGGTAATTAATTTATTAGTAAATCCATCTCAACAATTATCTGCGTCAATTTCAACTTCTTCATGGACTACATCAACAGGGATTACAACTGATGTTGAGTTGATGTTATCTGAGGGGCCTTCAAGAAAAATTCACATTAATGTTGGATATTCTAATGATGATGATACCACCACTGTTATCAGTAGTGAGTTAATTTTGTCACCAGGGCAAAGATCACTATCTTATTTATTGGGTGATCCAGTAGATGCAGATGAAGTTTGGATAGAAGTCAATTCAATTGATTGGTCAACTTCTGTGATTTCAAATTTAGATGATTATTTCACAATCACGCCCCCTAACTTAGTTCCTAGTATTGCATTGGGGGTAGCAAATCCTCCTGTGCCTGTTGCTGGTGATCGTACTACAATTGCATATACATTAACTAATGATGGTAGCGATGACATTTCTGGGGGACTAATTGTTCTCAAATTATTATCAACTAATGAAATTTTGTGGGAGGGTTCAGCACCTTTGGTACAAGCAGGAGATAGTCAATCAGGAGAAATAGTAATCGATACCTGGCCAGAAGGAAATCTTGTTGATGTAGAATTAAAATGGGTTACTGATCACATTGAAACTAGTTATGCGAACTCTTATCCCTCTAAGGGTGAAATTATTTCTGATGATATAGACATTCCATGGTCTGCAATATTCTTAGGACTAATTTCTGGTATTGTAATTGCTTCAATTGCCCGTTTTGTTATTGTTTGGCAAAGTGAAGACCCCGATGAAAGGAATAGATTGAAAATTGAACGTAAACAGGCTAGAATTGATGCTAGAAATAAAGCACAAAAATCTCGTTTTGAAAAGAAAAATCCTAAGGAGAAAAAGGAAGTTCCTTGTCCTTCTTGTGATATGGTGTTAAGAGTTCCAAATGATTATGATGGTCAAGCGAGATGTCCTGCTTGCACCCATGTTTTTGTGGTCAAACCTATGGATTTACCAATAGAAGAAGATGAGGAATTAGTAGATGAAGATATTGAAGAAGCTGCTGAAATAGTTGATATCCCAAAGCCAGTGAAAACACCCAAGAAATCAAAAAATGATATAAAAGAAAATTCTGTTGAAGTTAAATCAGACAGTAAAAAGGCCCAATCAAATGATGATAAATTAATTTCATTTTCACCAAATGATGAAATCAGATGCCCTTCCTGTGCTCAAAGGTTAAGGGTCCCCTACGATAAGAGGCCAATAACTGCAAGGTGCCCAAGGTGTGAGATAAAGTTCATTGCGGAGAAAAAATGAGGTTTTATTATGTCGTCTCCAATACTAGAAGAACAAGAGATGTATCTCAAGGTCTTGTATGAAGTACATATTGTGGATCCAGAATCTCCAATTCGTACTAGTCAAGTAGCTGAGGCGATGTCTGTGACTGCTGCAAGTGCTAGTGAAATGCTGAAAAGGTTGGGTGTCAAGGGGTTTGTAAATCATATTCCATACAAAGGAGTTACACTTACTGAGAACGGAATAGAAGCTGCTAGTAGAGTTAAGAGAAGAGAATCTTTGATGGAAGTTTTTCTAGTTTCGTTACTAGATTTTGATGGGGACATTAAGGACGCTGCATGCAGATTAGAACATGCTTTGACTGATGAGTTAGAGTATTCAATTGATAGATTGTTAGGATTTCCTAGCCACGCACCTGATGGTGCTGAAATCCCTAGAATTAACAGGGAAATTAATTTTGGAATCAAGGGTGTTTTACTTCCCTTGAATGTTTTACCTGAAGGCATGGTTTCTTCAATTGAATTATTAGTCATAGATTCTACCGATGAAAAAACATTGAAAGATATGAATATTGAAGTTGGAATGAAAGTTGAAAAAACGAATTCAGATTTTCTTGTTAATGGGTTAAAAATTCAATTATCTAATAACATGCAATCCCGTATTTTGGTTAGGACCGAATGAATATTTCAAAGAACGCTTTGATATGGGATTAGTAACTCGGATGCATGATGGCGAATGCCGATGGTGATGCTGACCCTGAAGGGGAAGAGGTAAAAAATCGCCTTCATGCAATGGAAGCAAAGATGAGAAGGTTGTCAGAAGTTCGTCGTTCTCATAATGATAAGGCAAGAACTAATGCAAATCAAAGAGATGCAGTTCAGCAACAATATTCTGAATTACGTGATGAGATCAAAGTAATAATTGATTCACAAAAAGAAGTTCGTAATAAGGCTAAAATTCACCAAGCCCGAAGGGATGCAATTCAAGAACAACTGAGAAATTTGTTTTCACGTTCTAAGTCCACTAAATCCAATCGTGAAAAATCAGTAGTTTTGCAGTTATCTGAGAAAAACGCTGAAAAACATCGGTTGGAAGAGAGGTTAGTAATTGATGGAAATTTATCTTTAGAGGCCGAAAATAAAATCCATAAGAAATTGAAATCTTTGAAATCTGAAATAGAAAAACTTGAGCCACAAGTTGAAGAACAGATGCGGATAAAAATAGACCTTGATGATATGGATGGTTCTATTGAACAGTTGAAATTAGAGGCAGATGATGAACATAAGCAGATGGTTGCATTACATGAGGAAGCCGATAAAATTTGGGAAGAAGTAAAACCAAAATTTGAAGAGCGTGATTTTCTAAAAGCTGAAGGGGATCGTTTACACAATTTATTTGTTAAATCTAGAGAGGATGCTGATGAAGTCCACAAACAAATTGAGGAACTAAGTAATCAAGTGACTGAAGTTAGAGGTGAAATGAAGGCATTAAGGGCAGAAAGAGATTCATGGATTTCAGTTCATAATCAATCTGTAGAGGAATCCACTACTACTCCAAAAGATGATGCTGAATTAGCTAATAGTCTAGTTTCAAACCTAATGGGTTCTGGGGCACTTTCTCTTGGCGGAGTGTCTAACTCGCTCGACTCATCAGAAAGAAAATCATCTAAGCGCAAGGTCAGAAATACAGGCACGCCAGCTAGGGGCCGAGTAAGAAAAAAATAACCATGCTAAATTTTCTACAACATGAGTACTTGGAAAAATCATAGTTTGGCTCAGTCAAATTAAATATGAATTATAACTACATCATTCTAATAAAGTAAGTTGCTAGGGGCCGCCATATGAACGATGATGATCATGGTCCCATGAGGTCCTATGATCGGCAATGGGATGAGATAGAGGAAATGCTTGAATTAGCAGAATCGCGAGGTATAGAATGGCAAGAATGGTTCGAAGAATGTCGCGATAACGGGGACCGGGATGGGATGAAAGAGGCTGCGCGTAATTTCAAAGCACTTCAAGGTGTTATCAAATGCTTGAAATGGGTATTAGGTGAACAAGGAGTTGATCATCCTTTAGAATAAGTTTAGATTCTAATTTCATCCTTTTGTTGTAATATTATTGACTAAAACATTCATGAGTTATTCCTTGTTCGGGGTTTTGTTATTATGGCCTTAGACCTCAATGAAATGCGACATGGCACTGAATTATTGAAGCGTGGCTTTGCAAAAATGCAAGAAGGCGGCGTCATCATGGATGTTGTAACTCCTGAGCAGGCTCAAATTGCAGAAGATGCAGGGGCAACTGCTGTTATGGCTTTGGAAAGAGTTCCTGCTGATATACGAGCTATGGGCGGTGTGGCTAGGATGAGTCATCCCGATTTGATAACCGGAATAATTGAAACCACTTCTATTCCTGTTATGGCTAAAGCTAGAATAGGACATTCTGGAGAGGCTAGAGTTTTGGAAACTCTAGGAGTTGATATGATAGATGAGTCAGAGGTGTTGACACCTGCTGATCCATTTTACCATATTCCAAAAAATGATTTTTCCATTCCATTTGTTTGTGGTTGTACTAACCTAGGGGAAGCTGTGAGGAGGATTTACGAAGGGGCGGCAATGATTCGTACAAAAGGTGAGGCTGGTACAGGTAATGTGGTTAGTGCAGTTCAGCATGCGCATTTGGTTTCAGAAGAAATAAAATGGCTCCAGAATTGTGGTGATGATGACTATTCATTTGCAGTTGAACAAATTATTGAACCGTTCCTTAAACTTGAAATTGCCAGTGAATTAGGAATTCAATTGGAAACCACGCCGTTTGGTTCTATTGACGAATGCATTTATGGGGTGGAGGAAATAATTGCTGAAGTTAAACAAAAGGGAAGATTACCCGTTGTTACTTTTTCTGCTGGTGGAATTGCCACCCCTGCTGATGCTGCATTAATGATGAATATGGGGATGGACGGCATTTTTGTCGGGTCTGGAATTTTCAAGTCAGAAGATCCTGAAACAACAGCACAAGCCATTGTTCATGCCACTCATCATTTCAAGGATTCATCTAAGGTTGCAGAAGCATCTGCTATGATGGCTACTCCAATGCCAGGGCTAGAAATAGAAACTCTAGATGTTAGAATGGAAGAAAGAGGGCATTAATTAAGCCAAAACTGGCGAATCGCCTTCTGCAATTGGTAAATTTACTGCTTCTTTTTCGTTGCGTTCCAACCATTCCTCTTCTTCATCAGGGAGATCTGTATCAGCAAAAATCGCATCCTCAGGGCATTCTGTAACACATGCTGCGCAATCAATACATTCGTCAGGATCTATGACGAGATATGTTTCAGCTTCACGGAATGCTTCCACTGGACATACTGCCACACATTCTTGGTATTTCTTATCCACGCATCCAGAAGCAACTACATGAGTCATGGTTATCTCCAACCCTGCGTCAGGCTCATCAATTATGAACTTAATTATTCATTGCAGTCTTTTGACTGGTTCGGGGAGGTTATTGCGTTTTGCTATATCAGCAGCTTCTGAAAGCAATTTAACCGCAACTTTTTCTTTATCATCACCAGGATACAATTCCAATTTTATTCTTCCTTTAACATTCTCAGAAAGTTCTTTAGGGGTAACAAGAACTAAATTACCGCAAACTAATTCATCCAAATTAATTCTTAAATGTAACCAATTTTCACTATCAATTCTATTGATTACTTCATTTTGTAATTGTCCAAGTACAGATGAGCCTAGTCTTGGCAAGGATTTACGGGCTACTGATTTTTTGTCAGCGTTTGCCCTTATTAGATAAATATCTGAGCCATGAAATGATTGGGTTTTTTCTATTTCAACTATATTTTCATCCCCAATTAGCCATGCCAAAGAATCACAAATCACGTCAATATCTGAAATTCCAGACGCGTTTACTGTCCACTCGACCCGGTGGACTGGTAGTGTCATGTAACTTCGGTGATACCATGTAATTGATGACGATGTCGCTATATGGGGTGAATTTCTTCTTGTTGAGTGAGTAGCGGCGTTCAAATAGTGGGGGGAAGTCGGCGAGGCGCTAATGGGGTAGCCCCCGTAAGACCAAGGTGTTAGAGAATGGCGGCAAAAGGAGCGAAAGCACGCGCAGCAGCAAGAAAGCAGAGAGACAAATGGAAGTCAAAGCGGTGGTTCACGATTAGGGCGCCAAGACAACCTTGGCAATACAAAGTAATTGGAGAAACTCTCGGCGAAACTCGAGAACACCTATTGGGTCGTATTTACGAAACAACTCAAAACGAAGTAGATGGCGATTTTAGTAAAATGCATGTTAAACTACGTTTTCGTGTAGTTGATACACGTGGTGAAGATGCTTTAACAGAATATATTGGTCACGCTTTCCAGAATGATTTCGTTAGAAGACAAATACGACGTCATCGTGGAAGAGTTGATGACGTTGTAGATTGTGTTACTGCTGATGGCTATTACATCAGAATCAAACCTGTGGCCGTTGTTGCTAACAGGATTAAGAGTAGTCAAAAGAGTCAAATGAGGAAATTGATGAAAGAATCAATTCTTCAATACACTGCGCGCACTACATGGTTGGATGTTCAGAATTCATTATTAGGTGGTGGCATGGAAAAGATGCTAATTGAATCTATTAAAACAATTCATCCTACTAAGAGTATTATGATTCGCAAAGTACAATTAATTCAGTCAGGTGTAGTTTCTGAGACAGGACCTACTCTTGAAGAGATTCATGAAGAAGAAAAGAAGTCTTCAGAAGAAATGGCAGCAAAGAAAGCAGCATCTTTAGAGAAGGCTATGTCTGATGAAGATCTAAGTGACGATTCCGATGATTCCGAATCAGACGATTCATCAAATCAAGAAGATGAATCAGAAGTTGTAGAAGATCTTTCATCTCTAAAGGTGGCTGAACTAAAAGAGCGATGTAAAGCAGCGGGACTCAAAGTTGGTGGTAAAAAAGCCGAGTTAATTGCCCGCTTAAGTGAGTGAGGTGATTGGATATGCAACGTATCGCCGTCATCGGCGGTACTGGGATGAAGCAACTTGTTGCTGAATCTGATTTTGGCAATACAAATTTTGTAGTATTTAGTACAGATTCAGTTGTTGCAGAAACAGATTATGGTGATGTGCCTTTAGAAGTAATTGAAATACAAAATGAAGATTATTATGATGAATTTTATTCTGGAGAGGGGCAAAAACCAGACCATTTCATGATTTTTATTATACATCGGCATCATGGTGGGGGAAAAACTACTCCGCCTCATATGATTAATTATCATGCCAATGTTAAGGCTGCCGAATCTTGTAATCCTGATGTAATTGTATCTATTCAATCAGTTGGGGCAATTGACCCTTGTTTCCCTCCGGGAATTGTGGGGATGGCAGAGCATACTCTCGATTTCGTAAGCACTCCCGTTACATTTTCTGAAGATGATGCCCATCATGCTGATATGACACACCATTATCCCAAAAATTTGAGAGATATATTAAGACCAATATTATCTGAACAAAGCAATGAAGAACTAAAACTCGATCATATTGTATCTCATGTTAATGGGCCTCAGTTTGAAACACCTGCTGAGATTGAGGCATTCTCACGTTTAGGTGCTACTGCAGCAAGTATGACTATTTCTCCTGAGGCGAGGTTGGTTGCTGAGACTGGTATCCCTCATGTTGGGTTAATTGCATCAAGTAATTGGGCAGCAGGCAAGACTCCTGGTGATGCTACCGCTGAAATTGACCATCACTCCGTAGAAGCGAAGGCTGCAGATATGCGTGGAATAATTTGGCAGTGCTTAACAGCCCTACTTTCACAAGAATGATTTTCATCTGCCCATTAGAGGGGTTGCTATGAGTAGTAGAGCTAGAGATGTAGATGAGTGGATGGCACACCCAAATCAAGATGGTTTGGATGATACGGGTTCTCCCGATGGGTCTTGGGAAACTATGATGTGCAGAGTTGCTAAATTCCATGATAAACATGATTTTGCGAGTGCAGAAAATAATGGTCACGATATGGGTTACCGACTTGCTTTGATGATTGAGGAATTGGGCGAATTATCTGCGGCTATAACAAAAAGGAAACCTGCTGAAGAGGCTGCTGAAGAGTTGGCTGACGTATTCATTTTGACTCTTGGGAACGCTTTGGCAATGGAAGTTGACTTGGAAGCAGCTTTTCACAAGAAGATGGATCGTATAATGCAGAGAAAAGCTAGAAGAGGTAATCTGGGGATTCGTGTTACTGAATACCAAGGAGATGTTTCTGAATAATTGAATAATTATTGTTTCCATGAAATAAATGTGTTCGGGATTAGCTTTAGAAGGGGCTAGAATTTGCTTTAATTAGTAATTTTGGTTTGAAAATAGTTAATTCAATCTTCACACAGAGTTAAGATTCCCAATACTTACGGAGTTATATGAATCCAAGTATAAATGTAAACGGGACGGAACTACAACCTTGTTCTACTGCTCCAATGACAGGTTGGTATCGTGATGGCTGTTGTAACACCGATTCCAGTGATATAGGTTCTCACACGGTTTGTTGTATTTTGACTGACGAATTTCTAAATTTTGCTCGTTCTAAAGGTAATGATTTGATTACTCCTGCCCCACAATTTAATTTCCCAGGGCTCAAAGCAGGTGATCGCTGGTGTGTCTGTGCACAGACTTGGCTAGATGCGGCCAATGAAGGAGTAGCATGCCCCGTTAGTTTGGAATGCACCCATGAAGAAGCTTTGGCTCTGATACCAATAGATTTGTTAGAAGCACATAGCGAATAGTGGCTTACTATAGGGTAG